>JAYUOW010000109.1:0-5199 GCA_043760555.1 Betaproteobacteria bacterium | reverse complement strand
TTGATTCCGTTGAATGGAATGTGGATATGTCTGGTTGTTCCAGCAAAATTTACTCTGAAGAAGCGGCTTGGTCTACGGGTGAGAAGTTTGAAGGCGGTAATTTAGGCCATCGCCCAGCGGTAAAAGGCGGCTATTTCCCAGTGCCGCCAGTTGACCAATTACAAGACATTCGTTCCGCAATGTGCTTAGCATTGGAAGATATTGGTGTTGAAGTAGAAGTGCATCACCATGAAGTTGCTAACGCTGGCCAGTGCGAAATCGGTACTAAATTCTCAACACTTGTTGAGCGTGCGGACTGGAACCAACGCTTAAAGTATGTGGTGCATAACGTGGCAGCAAGCTACGGCAAAACGGCAACTTTCATGCCGAAGCCAATCGTTGGCGACAACGGCTCGGGCATGCACGTACACCAGTCAATCTGGAAAGACGGCAAAAACTTATTTGCAGGCAATGGCTATGCAGGTTTATCTGAAACCGCCTTGTATTACATCGGCGGCATTATTAAGCACGCCCGCGCCTTGAATGCAATTACTAACCCAGGCACCAATTCTTACAAGCGCTTGGTGCCAGGCTTTGAAGCGCCCGTAAAATTGGCCTATTCCGCCCGTAACCGCTCTGCGTCTATCCGCGTACCGTTTGTGCAGTCTGACAAAGCGCGTCGTATTGAAGTGCGCTTCCCAGACCCAACAGCTAACCCGTATTTTGCGTTTGCAGCGATGATGATGGCGGGCTTGGATGGTATTCAAAACAAGATTCACCCCGGTGATCCATCAGACAAAAACTTGTATGACTTGCCACCAGAAGAAGATGCAAAGATTCCAACGGTGTGCTCGTCACTTGATCAAGCCTTGGAATATTTGGACAAAGACCGCGAATTTTTAACCCGTGGTGGCGTGTTTAGCAACGAGATGATCGATGCTTACATTCATTTGAAGATGGAAGAAGTGACTCGCTTCCGCATGACGACGCATCCGGTTGAATTTGATATGTACTATTCGCTGTAAGCTATTTTTGTTGCGGTGCAAGAAAACGGTGCTTTTAAGCACCGTTTTTTATTGGGCAATTGGCCTAGATTTGGGTGGCGCGCGATTATTTTTAGAAAACGGGATGCGCGAAATTTAAGCAAATATCTACCTATGGTGGTTTACACCTCCACCACCACAAGGGGTTGCTGTTGCAAAAGATTTTCACCAGACGTATGCTTAAAGGCCGTAGTAATTGCCTATTTAGCCCACCGAGCCTAAGCCAAACCAGATGAAATTTCCTCGAAATATCAAGGTTTTAAGCGCTGTAGTTACAGCATCGCAGGCATTATGCGCGGCCACTTTGCTTCTAAACGCAAACGCGTTTGCTGCGCCTAGCAACGCTGCGCCAAACGTTGCGCCGCCGAAGGTAGCTATTGTTACGACTACGCGCCAATCAAGCCAACCCGCTCCACTAACTGGCCAAACCTTCGCTGTGTTGCAACCAGCGGTGGCAGCACCCGCACCAGCCCAAGCACCATCGGCACAAACAATTTATAAGCTAATTGATGCCGAAGGCCGCACTACCTACGCCAACAGCCCCATGACCGGCGCGCAAAAAGTAGCGCTGCCAGATTTAACCATCATGGATTCGCAATGGCCTAGCGCCCTTGCTAATGCGACGGCGGGCAACAGCGTAACACCGCCAGTAACAGCAACGCCACTGCCTGCACCCATTACCGAAACTGCAAACCCGCCATTGCCACAACCTGCACCAATCGCCGTTAGCAGCGCCACAAAACCTGCAGCTCCAAAAGCAGCACCAGCGCCGTTTTCTATGGTGCCAGTGGGCAATATTCCGACGGTTAACAGCGCCCCAGTGGAGTCAGCAAAACTTATTTTGGCATCAAACGGCAATGCGTCTGCGCCAACCAGCGTGTCCTTTGCAGCCATGGCCGCTGCACAGCAAACAGAATCGCCTCAACTCCCGCTTCCCGTATTTGAAAAACCACGCGCCGATACAGCACTAGATCCGCAATTAATTGCCGCAGCCCAACGTCGCAGAATGCTTGAATCTGAACTGCGGCAAGAAGAAAGTCTAGTCCGCGAAATCCGCCAAACATTAGCAAAAGAAGAAGCTGAGTCCGCACATTTTCGTTTGAAAACCCAAGAGCTTGCGCAAGCATTAAAGAAAAACATCACTCCATCGGCCGAGCAGAAAAACGCCAAAGAAGCCCTATTGGCGCACTTCGAGCGTAAACGCCTATTGCAAGATGAGCTTGGCGCGCATGAGCGCACGGCCGAAGCATTACGCGAGGTATTACGCGCTCGGTAACGTCCTATTTGGTGCAGTGAACCATTACTGCACCCACAGCATCCTTTCGATCGTCAGATCGAATTTCCCGCCGGTGGCATCACGCTACCGGCGTATTTTTTTGCGGATGCGGCCGACGGAATGCATCAAAACAATAATCCCTTCATCCACGCTAAGTTGGCGCGAAATTTGCTAACCTGAACGTATGTCTTCCATTTACGATACCCAAAGTCAAAAGGCCAGTTGTGCGCCTTTTTTAGGGCTGGATTTAATTTCAACCGCTGTGCTGGTGGTCGACCCTGCTTTGCATCTGCGTTACGCCAACGCGGCCGCTGAAACGCTATTTGCCTTTAGCTTTAAGAGTGCCGAATCTAGGGCACTTACAACGCTTTTTCCAAAAAATTCAGCGTTGTTTTCAATGCTCAACCAAGCCCTTATTCGCACTGTCGGCTTAGTGGAACACGATTTACACATTGAGCTACCGGGCAATATCAATCACCGCCTAATGTGCGTGGCAACGCCGATTGAGCAAGAGGACGCCATGTTGGTGCTTGAATTTAGAAAAGTGGAGCAGCAACTAAAAATTGCCCGCGAAGAACAAATTTTAGAACACCAACAACTCAACCGCACCCTAATTCGCAACCTTGCCCACGAAATTAAAAACCCGCTAGGCGGCATTCGCGGCTCGGCGCAATTGCTGGAGCGCGAGCTGCCAAGCATTGAGCTGCGCGAATACACGCAAGTGATTGTAAAGGAAGCCGATAGGCTGCAATCGCTTATGGATAGGCTGTTAGCGCCTAGTCGCCTACCGCAGCGCGTGTCCACCAATATCCACGAAGTGCTAGAGCGCGTGCGCACGTTAATTCTGGCTGAATACCCGAAAGGCATTTATGTGCAGCGCGATTACGACACCAGTTTGCCCGAGCTGATTGGCGACAAAGAACAGCTCATTCAAGCGATTCTCAACATCACTCGCAACGCCGCGCAGGCCATGAAAGGCATGGGTAAAATTCAGTTGTGTACGCGCATTTCACGACAGGTCACGCTGGGACGGCACCGCTATAAACACGCGCTGCTGATCAAAATTATCGACAACGGCCCGGGCGTGCCAGCCGCGTTGAAAGACAGCGTTTTTTATCCGCTGGTGTCAGGACGCGAAGACGGCAGCGGCTTGGGCCTATCGCTGGCGCAAGAATTTGTAAATCAGCATCTAGGCATTATTGAATTTGAAAGCGAACCGGGCAGAACCAGCTTTGATATTGTGCTGCCTATTATTGAAGCTGGCGTGACGTCAGTACAACGCTAAAGGCGAGCATAGCCTTGCCGCAACATTTAAACGATAGAACATATGATGAAACCAGTCTGGATTATTGACGATGATGAAAGTATCCGTTGGGTACTTGAAAAGGCGCTATCGCGCGAAGGCATTAAAAATCAGGTGTTTAGCAACGCCCACGATGCACTAGAAGCCCTTGATGACGCTGAGCCGCAGTTAGTGGTAAGCGACATCCGCATGCCTGGTATGTCGGGCTTGCACCTAATGCAAAAATTTAAAGCGCGCGCCCCACACGTGCCCATCATCATCATGACGGCTTACTCAGATTTAGATAGCGCCGTCTCCGCTTTTCAAGGTGGCGCGTATGAGTATTTGCCCAAGCCGTTTGATATTGACCACGCCATCGCATTAGTGCGTCGGGCGATTACCGAAAGTGCCACAACGGTAACCGAACCTGAAGTTGTCGATACCTTGGAAACGCCCGAAATACTGGGCTCTGCACCAACTATGCAAGACGTATTTCGCGCTATCGGCCGCTTGTCGCAGAGCCACGCCACCGTACTTATCACCGGCGAATCAGGCAGCGGCAAAGAGCTCGTCGCGCGCGCCCTGCACCGCCATGGTCCTAGGGGCGACAAACCATTTATCGCCATCAACACCGCCGCTATCCCAAAAGATTTATTAGAAAGCGAGCTCTTCGGCCACGAACGCGGCGCCTTTACCGGTGCGGCGGCAACGCGACGCGGTCGCTTTGAACAAGCTGAATTGGGCACGCTTTTTTTAGATGAAATTGGCGACATGCCGCACGAGCTGCAAACGCGCTTGCTCCGCGTGTTGTCCGACGGCCAGTTTTATCGCGTAGGCGGCCACACGCCCATGACGGCCAACGTGCGGGTGATTGCCGCCACCCATCAAGATTTAGAAGCAAGAGTAAAACAAGGCGCATTCCGCGAAGACTTATACCATCGCCTAAACGTAATACGGCTGCGCTTGCCCAGCTTGCGGGAACGACGCGAAGATATTCCACTGCTGACCAAACATTTTTTAGCAAAAAGCGCGCGCGATTTAAAGGTAGAAGCTAAACGATTATCTGACGCGACGTTGGCTTTTTTAAGCGCATTGCAGTTTCCTGGCAATGTGCGTCAGCTAGAAAATTTGTGCCATTATTTAATGGTAATGGCACCGGGTCAAAGCATTGAATTAAGCGATTTGCCCCCAGAAATTCGCAATGAAACAACCAGTGCGGCCGCACCAAGCAGCATGGCCACAGGCGACTGGCGAGCAGCACTCGAAACAGAGGTAAGCGCCCAACTCAAAGCTGGCAAAACCAATATTTTCGACGCTCTAAACCAGCAATTTGAAACCGCCCTAATCACCCGCGCCCTACAACACACCGCCGGTCGCCGCATGGAAGCCGCCACCCTATTAGGCATAGGCCGCAATACCTTAACGCGCAAGGTGGCGGAATTAAAATTGGATGTGGTGGTGGTGCAGGATGATGAAGCGGCTTGAGCTTGGGGTGAATTTCAACTCGAAGTGCAACCATGCGCAATGAGCCATTCCACGAACTGGGTTGTGTAAAAAATGGTAGGTCGGGTTAGGCGATTTTTGCCGTAACCCGACATGGCGATTGCTGTGTCGGGTTA
>JAYUOW010000108.1:0-15725 GCA_043760555.1 Betaproteobacteria bacterium | reverse complement strand
GAATCCAGTGTCGTCCGCAAAAGCCGCTGGATTCCCGCCTGCGCGGGAACGACGAAATTTTGAAATTTGCAATAATAATTATCGTTTTGATGTAGAAATGGAATGGCTATTTACTCAGGCGCAATCAGCGCACCGTCTATTTCATCAATTGCGCCGCGCAGTGGAACAACGGCAATGCTGGGTCATACACCTTTGTGGCACCGCGCTATTGCAAGCGCTGGGTGTAATTGGCGCTGCGCTGATTACACCCTGCTTTGCCGAAGATGCCCTAAATACGGGCATCTTCAGGCATTATTTTATGCGCTATTTCGCTGCAGCAGCTACCACCGGCTGTGCATTTTTTACATACTTTTCCATCCACGCATTGGTTTCAAACAGCATGTGCGAGATGGATTCGCGGGCGCGATAGCCGTGGCTTTCGTTTGGTAGCATCACTAATCTTGCGGTGCCGCCTAAGCCTTTAATGGCTTGAAAAAAGCGTTCGCTTTGCACTGGAAAGGTACCGGCATTATTGTCTTGCTCACCGTGAATGAGCAAAATAGCGTCTTTAATTTTATCCGCGTAATTAAATGGCGACATGGCATTGTAGGTTTCTTGCGCTTTCCAAAATGGGCGTTCTTCAGCTTGAAAACCAAACGGCGTGAGCGTGCGGTTGTACGCGCCGGATCGCGCGATACCCGCACGGAACAGTCGCGTGTGCGCCAGCAAATTACCAGTCATAAACGCCCCGTATGAATGCCCGCCAATGGCAATGCGATTTCTATCTGCCACGCCACGCCTCACCACTTCATTTACAGCCGCTTCGGCATTGGCAATGAGCTGCGGCAAATAGGTATCGTTAGGCTCTTTGCCGTTAGCGCCTACGATAGGCATGGATGGATTATCCAGCACCGCGTAACCCATCGCTAACATCGCTTGCGGGCCCCAATAACTAATACTGTTGAAGCGATAAGGAGACGCCGTAACTTGGCTTGCGGCAGTGGCTGAAATAAATTCTTGCGGATAAGCCCACATCAACATTGGCAGCGGACCATCGCGTTTAGCGTCGTAATTTGGCGGCAAATACAACGTGGCGGTAAGCTCCACACCATCGGCGCGTTTATAGCGAATTTGCTCTTTTTGCACATTGGCTAATTGCGGTGTGGGGTGCGGAAATTGCGTTAATTGCGTAAGCTGCGCATCGGCTGGTTTGGTTAAATCACGCACATAAAAGTTTGATCTTTCGGTAGGTGATTCTCGCGTAGTTAAAATGCGCTTGCCTTGATTATCCAACAGTTGCACCACCGCTTCGTACTTCGGCGCAGTTGAATGAAATAGGCGTTCTTTGACTTTAGTTTTTAGGTTCAACTTATCTAAAAATGGTCGATCGCCTTCGGCTGATGCACCATCGCCATCGAGATAAATAAATTCACCATCCGCACTGGTAAGCAAGCGCGCGTTGCCTGCATCGTCCGTGCGTGTAATGGGTGTGCCGGGGTCAGCGTAACGATCATCACTGGAATAATTAGCGATTAAATCGGGCGCGGTGGTAAGCGCATCGGGAGCCACACGCCACGCTTTTATCGCGCGGGTTTTCCACCAATATTCCGTGACCATCGCTAAATCACCGCGACCCCAGGTAGCGCCCGCAAATCGGCTGGCAAGCTTCATCAGCGATTGGGGCGGCGCTTTGAATGGCGCTGCATGCATAAACACAATATCGCGCACTTCAGCCACCTTGGCCGGGTCACCGCCATCTTGCGCTTCCGCCCACACCAGCGTTGCGGATGCATCCGCACGCCATGACGCATTGCGCACACCAACGTTCACAGCATCGTTACCAGTAGGCAAACCCTCAACCAACGGCAGTTTTGCCACCGTGTGCACCACTGCCCCGCTCATATTGCGTACTTCAATACGACGCGGAAACGACGTTGCTGAAACAGCATAAGAATAGGGTCGATCAATGGCCTGTGTGAGTAATAATTGGCCATCTGGTGATGTGCTCATCGCCAAAAAGCGATCTGGTTTGCCAATCAGCGTCACCTTTCCCTGCAAATCAACTACTGCCGCTTGCGCCAGCATGAAGTGATCAAAAATAGCGGCATCACTTTCGTTTTTAAGCAGATCAGGCAAGGTGCGCGATTGCCGCTGCGTGCCGCCCGGCAGCGCGTCTTGGCTGTTTGGCCCCGACGGAATAACCACAGCTTGCGGTGCCGCACCCTGCCCTGCAGGACGCAACCGAACCAGCAAGGAAGTGTTATCTGGCATCCAAGCAAAACCACGCCCTGCAACGGTGTTTAGTGCAGGGGTATTGAGCCTAGTTGCAACCCGACGCGCCACATCCACCCGCCACAACTCCACCGCACCCGATTCCGCAATGTGCGTAAACGCGACAGATTGCTGGTTAGGCGACCAAGCCATATCCGCCAATTTTAGATTTTTAGGAAGCCCAGCGACCGGAATTTCTTTAGCCGTTGCAATGTCTAAAATCGATAAACCCTCGCCAAACGAAAACCGGCTTTGGCTATAACTAGTCGGGTTAATCCGCAACCCCGCCAACTTTAATTCCGGCTGCGCCACATCGCGAATGCTCGGCAAAGCAGGCGTCTTCACCATCGCCACCATATCGCGACGCGGGCTTAAATTAGCTGAAGGCGCACGCTCTTGGTCGACCAAAGCTTGTAGAGCGGCGGGTGGGGTTTGGTAATCGTTGGGGGCGGCGTTGATATTGGACGTGGTGAGCATGATGGCAATTGCTGCGGAGGAAGCGCTATATTTGAATGACATTTTCGGGACTTTCTAAAAATCAAAAATGGTGGACACAGTAAAAGCATAGCGTTTGATTGTAGATGATTGGCTGCTGCACACCAAAAATTTTCAACGATTTGATCGCAGCTGCTGCATTGCTGAATCTAACTTGCCAGCGCAGCCGTAGTAGAATAAAGTTCACATGGCGCTATGGTGCGCCAATTGGTATCAAAATTTCTACAGGAATTCTTATGAATCTCACAACTAAATTTTTAGCAACCTTGGTTTCTGCGGCAGCTTTTGTATTGACGCCGCTCGCAAACGCTGCGATCACCCCCTTTAATCAAGCGCAGTTCGACAAACTTATCGCCGAAGGCAAGCCCGTGGTAGTCGATTTTTTTGCAGATTGGTGCTCAACCTGCCGCGCGCAAAAGCCGATAGTGGCAGAGTTAGCTGTTGAGCCGCAATTAAAAGACGTCACCATTTTCGTCGCCACGTTCGATAAAGAAAAAGCGCTTAGAAAAGACCTCCGCGTGCGATCGCAAAGCACGTTCGTGGTGTTTAAAAGCGGTAAAGAAATCGCTAGAAGTACCGGTCAATTGGTAAAAGAAGAAATTGGCGCGATGTTCGCCAAGGCGCTTTAGCTGTGGATTTCGGTATCGGCACCTACTTTATTGGCTACGTCGCAGGTGCGCTTTCTACGCTTTCACCTTGCGTATTACCGCTGATACCGATTTTAATCGCGACTGCTATTTCCGCGCATCGCTTTGGGCCTTATGCCCTCGCCCTTGGGTTGACGATTTCATTTACCACCGTTGGTATTTTTCTATCCACAGCGGGCGCATCGCTGGGAATTGACCCAGACCTTTTCCGCACCATCGCGGCCTACATCCTGATCTTCTTCGGCATCATGCTGGTATCGGTTAATCTGCAGGAACGATTCGCCACGGCAACATCAGGGCTGTCGGCAGTGGGTAACAATCTGCTATCAAAAGTGAGCCTCGATGGCTTGAAGGGACAATTTGTGATTGGCTTGGTACTAGGTGTTATCTGGACGCCGTGCGTAGGCCCAACCTTAGGTGCTGCCACCACGCTCGCATCGCAAGGTCAAAGCCTCGCCCAAATTGGGCTCCTCATGGTGATTTTTGGCCTAGGTGCAGGCACACCGCTAGTCGTTTTAGGCTCGCTATCGCGCGCCACCATGATGCGCGTTCGCGGCAAATTATTTGCCATCGGCAAAACTGGCAAGTATGTGCTCGGCGCAATTATGCTGCTGCTGGGCATCGCTATATTGACGGGATACGATAAAATATTTGAAGCGTGGCTGATCAATATTTCTCCAGAATGGTTGAATAATTTAACGACGCGGTATTGATTTTTATGACCGAAAACAAGCTGTCGCAGCCACGCAAACTAACCGAGGCGCACGAACCAGTTGCGGCCGCTGAGCCTCAAGCGAATGCCCTCAATACGTTCGCAGGCTTGCGCGGTACTGGCAATAAACAATTCACGACCGAGCAAGTTATGTGCATGACACGCGGTGATGACTGGAAAGCCACGGATCGTTGGTGAGGTGTGGCAATAACAATGTGTGAAGACAGCCTAAATACGGGCGTCTTCATACATTGAATGCACGTTATTTACCATCCGTTCGTTAGTCGACGACCCTCGATTTGTAGAACGCGTCGATCAACCTATCGTCCGACAATTGCCCGGCGCGCCCACGTATAATCAAGTCATTCCATTTTTAAGGCCGCGATTGTGATTCAAACTTTAACGCTTTTACGCTCAAAATTAAACCTTCTAAATACCCTGAAGACGCCCTATGTCCCCGCAAGGGGGCTACCGTTGGGTCGTTGGGCATCTTCAGCCATATTATTTTTGGCATTTACTTGCCTAAACCCAGCAACCGCCAAAGCCCCCCCCGCGCCACCCAAACCCCAAACCGTACTGGTTTTCGGCGATAGCCTGTGCGCGGCTTACAACATTGCGCCCACTTCAGGCTGGGTGTATTTGTTGGAACAAAAATTAGCGCCACGTGACGTGAAGGTGGTGAATGCTTGCGTCAGCGGCGAGACGACCAGCGGCGGTTTAGCGCGCTTACCTGCTGCGCTTAAAGCGCACGCGCCGAGCGTAGTGGTGCTGGAGCTGGGCGCTAATGATGCATTGCGCGGGCTGAGCGTGAAGCAGATGCGCGCGAATTTAGATTCGATGGTGACGGCTGCGCAAAAAATAGGCGCACGGGTATTGGTGTTGGGCATACAAATTCCGTCCAACTACGGGCCGCAATACACGAGTGACTTTAGGGCGGTGTTTGTGGATGTGGCTAAGAAATTTAAGCTTGATTTAGTGCCGTTTTTTTTAGAAGCCTTGATGACACCTGCCGGCATGCGCGCAGACCTGATGCTCGATGATCGCTTGCACCCCAACGCAGCCGCGCAACCGATGATTCTAGCCACCGTGCTACCGATGATTGAAAAGCAATTGGTGGCTTTAACAGCAACTAAGCGATGAAAGATGCGCCGCAAGATGTAGAAGTTGCCGTAGAAAAACCGCCGCATAAACCAAGACCCGCCAGTGGCACAGAGACCTTGCCGTTAACAGCGGCGCAGCTGCAAGAATACTCAGCCATCATTGACGTGCGTTCGCCGGCTGAATTCGCGCTAGATCATCTACCCAACGCCATCAATTTACCCGTGCTCAGCAACGAGCAACGCGTGGTGGTGGGCACCTTGTACAAGCAGCAAGGCGCGTTTGACGCTAAAAAAGTAGGTGCGGCATTGGTTGCGCGCAATGTGGCTGCGCATTTGGATGCCTATTTTGCCGATAAGCCCAAACATTTTAAGGCACTAATTTATTGCTGGCGCGGCGGTGCGCGGTCGGGTGCGATGACGCATATTTTGCGCAATATTGGCTTTGATGCCAAGCAATTGCAGGGTGGCTACAAAGCGTGGCGGGCGCAATTGGTGCTGGATATTGATGCACTGGCACCGCAGTTTAGCTACCAAGTTATTTGTGGGCGTACTGGTTCTGGCAAAAGTAGATTGCTGGAGGCTCTTGCCCGCCAAGGCGCACAGGTGCTGGATTTAGAGCAATTGGCAGCGCACAAGGGTTCTATTTTGGGCGACTTGCCCGACGCACCACAGCCGAGCCAAAAGGGGTTTGAAAGTTTGGTGTGGACTGCTCTTAATAGTTTTGACGCCGCACTTCCGGTGTTCGTCGAAGCCGAAAGCAAAAAAGTGGGTGCGGTACAAGTGCCGCACACCTTGATGGATACCATGCGCACCGGCGTGTGTTTTGAAGCCATAACGCCCCAAGACGCCCGTATTTGCTTGCTGCGCGAAGAATACCTGCATTTGATCGAGAACCCTGCCCTGCTGTTTTCAAAGCTCGATTGTTTAGTCGGGCTACATTCACAAGCGCAAATTGATGAGTGGAAGGCGTTTGCGAACGCCAAAAATTGGAATCGTTTTGTGGAGAGCATGTTGGTGAAGCATTACGACCCCGCGTATGAGCGCTCAATGTTTTCAAACTACGTAAACGCCAATACGGCGGCACCTGTGGCTGTGAGCGATATTTCGCCAGCGGGTTTTGATGCGTGTGCGCAGCAGCTATTGGGCAGCTTTTAGCGCGTTTTATCGCACCCTTAGGCAATGAAGTTGCAAACATTGCAACGCTTATCGCCGCCACGCATTGAATTTTGCTGAAATTGCGCTACACTTTGGTCAGAAACGTAAATCTGGGCGTAGCTTAAGATTGTTTTTAGGGAAAACACTTCGGTAATTACGGGGACAAAATGTCTGGCACAAGACCACAAAAAATCGGCAAATATAACGTCATTTCGGAACTAGGCCGAGGCGCTACGTCCGTGGTTTACTTGGGCGAAGATGAATTTAATGACCGCAAAGTGGCCATTAAGGTAGCCAACGCCATGGAGGGCATGAGCCCCGAAGAAGCCAAGCGCTTTGAAAAGTTATTTTTGAATGAAGCTTCCCTCGTGGGCAAGCTTTCCCACCCTAATATAGTGGCCGTGCATGATGCAGTGGTGGATGGCGAATTGCGCTACATCGTGATGGAATGCGTGAACGGCGGCAACCTTAAAAAGTTCTGCACAGAAACTAATTTACTGCCCGTTCGCCAAGCGGTGTTACTGATATTTAAAGCCTGCCGCGCGCTGGACTATGCGTTTCAGCAAGGCGTAATTCACCGCGATATAAAGTCGGCCAATATTTTATTATCAGACCGCGACGACATTAAAATTTCTGACTTCGGCACCGCCCAAATTTCGCAATCCACCCACACGCAAATCGATGGCTTTGTTGGGTCGCCAGCCTACATGGCACCGGAGCAAATTAACGAAGAAAGTCCGTCTGTCCAAACCGATATTTATTCGCTTGGCGTGGTGATGTATGAATTGCTGGCGGGACGGCTGCCGTTTTTTGCCAATAGCTCGGTGGCGGTCATCAATAAAATATTGAATGAGGAAGCGCCGAGTTTAAAGAAAATTCGCCCAGATATACCTGAGAAATTAGTGGAAATTGTAGAGCGCGCGATGGCGAAAGATGCGCGTAATCGCTACCCCGCGTGGTATGCCATGGCGCGTGATTTGGCCGATACCTTCCCGCAACTTGAAAAATACAGCTTTGAAATTTCGTCTGCCGAAAAGTTTAATGCCTTACGTAAGTTGGAGTTTTTTGCGAGTTTTAAAGATTCGGAATTGTGGGAAGTTTTACGCGGCGCAATTTGGGAAATCCACAGCCGTGAACAAAGCCTAATGCTTGAAGGCGATGTTGGCCATGCGTTTTTTATCATCGTGGCAGGGCAAGTAAAAGTAATGAAGGACGGCAAGGTGTTGAACGTGCTAAAAGACGGCGACTGCTTCGGCGAGATGGCCTATTTAAGCGGCGGCACAACCAAACGCACAGCCACCATCATCGCCATGAGCGAAGTGCAATTGCTTAAAGTGCAAGACGTGCAGCTGGAGCAATTATCAGACGCTTGCCAGCTGCGTTTTAATCGCCAATTTTTACGCACATTGATCGAGCGGCTGGCGTTTACATCAAATGTATTAGCGCAAGTGCGCGGCGGGTAGTTTAAAAAACTTATAAATAATCTTGGAGAAAAACATGGCAGATATTTCGATTCATCGCGCACACACCTTAGGCCTAAAAGGCGCACGGTCGGCGGCGGACAAAATGGCAGAAAAACTAGGCGAGCAGTTTGATTTAACCGGCGATTGGGACGGCGATACGCTAAAGTTTGCGCGCAGCGGCGTAAACGGCACGCTAAAAATTTCCGCCACCGCAATGGATTTAGAAGTGACCCTTGGCTTCATGCTAAAGATGATGAAAGGCACGATCGAGCCAGCGATTAACACGCAGCTGGATAAAGTACTGACAGCGGCCGCGAAGACGGCGGAAAAGGAACCAGCGGCGAAGGTGGCAGCTAAACCCGCCGCTAAGGTTGCGGCCAAACCTGCAGCGAAGGCGACACCGGTGGTGGCTAAAAAGCCTGCGCCGAAGAAGAAGTAAGTCGGTAGCACCCCGTAGCCTGGCTACAAGGGCAGCTATAGACCAACTTTGTACCAAATTTGATCTTTTGCGTTTCTGCTGAGCTCATTCGGGACTGCCCTACTTCAGCCCCGCAATCCGCCCCGCGACCAATTCTAAATGGCTACGCAATTCATACCATGTCTTCACCATCGAACCTGGCCCCTTGAGCGCATCGGTGCGCTCGTACAGACTTGCTAACCGGCTGGAGAAGGCCGAATTTGCTGCTTCCGCAGGCATCTTATCAGACGCCATACTTGCCGCATACGCAATAATTTCGTCTTCCAATGCCCGCGCATTTTGATAGAGCTTAGTAATTTTTTGCGTCATTCTTAAGCCCAATAGCTTCGGCACCATGTCGGATGCTGAAATCAAAATCGCGCTCAACGGGATCAACAGCACCCACAGCCGCATGACCAAATTTGCTAACCAAAACGGCAAGTATCGGTACAGCACTGGCGGGCCGCTTTTGTATTGTTGTTCTACGCTTTCGGGAATTTCAAATTCTTGAAACTTAGTGATGCTGGGAAATTCGCGATGCGCGTGCAGCAAACTACCGCCGCCATGTACTTCTTTTACCGCCTTCACCAGCAAGTAGAGCACTGCCGGATGCACGTCGTCGCGCGCGACCAGCGTGGCGGTGGCGGCAACGGTTTGCACATCCGTTGCGGGCAAATTTTGCACCAAATTCATTAAGCCTCTGGGGATGGTAATTTTCGACAACGTGGGAATATGTCGGGCGTAGGCATCGGCGAGCGCCATATCCATCAGTTTAATGTCGGGCGACCCTAAAAGCTGCTGCACGATAGGCGCACTTGCCGATGCCACCACGATCATCGCATCGAGATTGCCGACAAGCAACGCTTGCGCCGCGTCGGTTGCGGATAACTTCTGCAAGGCGCTATTTTTCTCGGTCACGCCATTGGCATTAAGCAACGCGGTTGCCACGGGCAATGTGCCGCTGCCAGTCGCGCCCACGGCGATGCGTTTGCCTTGCAAGGCGCTTAACTTATCTAAAACTAACGGCGTATTTTTTGCGACTGATTGCGGCTTATAAAATACCCAAACTGGCTCGTAAAATAAGCTGCCCAGCGCCACGATCACATCGGCCTGCGTGTCTCCCGCAATGCCGGATTGCAGCATCGCAATTTGTACATCACTGGCGGGATCGCGCAACGCCCCGATGTTTTCAACCGAGCCGTTGGTATAACGCACCTCTAGCTTGACACCGTCGGCGGCCAAAATTTTGGCGTATTGTTCGGCAAATTGCGCGTAGGCACCCGACTTCGCGCCCGCTGCAATCACTAAGGTTTTTGGCACCGTAGGCTTAAGCCACTTCCACGCATAAAACAGCGAAATAGCGACGATAACGGCTACGAAGCCCGTCAGCAGTTTTTGTTTTGTAGTCATTGCACGCGGCCATATTGATCGTCAAAACGTTCAATATCGTCTTCACCGACGTAGCTGCCTACTTGCACTTCGATCATCTGCAGCGGCTCAACCCCAATATTTTCAAGCCGATGTTTCACGCCTGCCGGAATAAATGTGCTTTCATTTTCACTTAGCACCGTGCTCGAAGGCCCGCGTGTGACCAGCGCTTTGCCGCGCACCACTACCCAGTGTTCAGACCGGTGTTTGTGGCTTTGCAAGCTCAACCGACCATTGGGTGCAACTTCAATCCGCTTTAATTTAAAGCCCGGCGCTTCTTCTAGTACGGTGTAGCTGCCCCACGGCCGGTTCACGGTTAAATGTTCGTGATGCTCTGTAGAGCCCCGTTCGGCAAGGGTTTTCACCACTTGGCTCACCTTTTGAGAGTGCCCGTGTTTACTCACTAGCACCGCATCGGCGGTTTCTACCACCGTCACGTCTTCTAGCCCCACCACGGCGACAAAGCGTTTTTCGCTGCGTACCAATGTGTTTTTACAATCAATGGTGATGGCGTTGCCACGGCTGGCGTTACCATCCGCATCCTTCTGCATAATTTCGTAAACAGCATCCCACGTACCAGCATCCGACCAACCAATATCCGCCGGAATTAAAAACAAATTAGTGGTTTTTTCGAGCACACCGTGGTCAATAGAAATGCTTGGAGACGCCCCAAAATTGGCCTTCAACGCGGCATCATAGCTTTGCCCGGCGGCTACGTCTGCGGAAATTTTATCCAATACAATTTGCATTGCGGGCAAGGTTTGTTTGACGGCTGCCAAAATGGCGGACGCCTTCCACACAAACATGCCGGAGTTCCAAAAATAACCGCCTTCACGCAAAAATTGCTCGGCCGTGGCAAGGTCAGGTTTCTCTTTAAATTGTAAAACTGGGCGCACGATTTCAGCATTATTGGTGGCAGTTTTGATGTAGCCAAAACCCGTATCTGGCCGCGTTGGCACAATGCCGAATGTCACCAACTTACCCGTGTTTGCGGCCTCTACAGCCAATTGCAATCGCGCATGAAAAGTGGGCACATCCGTTATTACATGGTCAGACGGTAACACCACCAACACCGGGTCTTGCTTGAGCAATGCAAATTTCAACGCCGCCACCGCAATAGCCGGTGCCGTATTGCGCGCCACCGGTTCTAAAATAGTGGCAAACTGCTGCAACGCCGCATAGCCATGCCCGCGCGCGGTGGATTCACTTGAAATTACGGTAATGGCGTCCGCTGCAATCATCGGTTGCAAGCGCTTGGCGGTGGCATCCAGCATGGAATCTTCACCGTCGAGCGCTAAAAACTGCTTAGGACTTTGCGCACGTGAGAGCGGCCATAAACGGCTGCCCTGCCCGCCCGCGAGGATTAAAGCTTGAATTGTTGGTGTAGTCAAAATAGGGATTCCGGTGGGGTTATTTTATAATGATGTGCGCGGCTGGTTTAGCCCAAGCATCATTGTAACGAATCAACCGGTTAACAAAAATAATGCTCCAAGTAGTTTGGTTTAAGCGCGATTTGCGCGTGAGTGATCACCTGCCGTTACAACAGGCGGCGGCCTTGGGGCCGGTGTTGTGCATCTATGTGATTGAGCCTGATTTATGGCTGCAAACCGACCGCTCTGCCCGTCATGCGCAATTTGTGGTGCAAAGTATTTTGAGTCTGCATAAGGCTTTGCGCGCATTAGGCGGCAGCTTAGTGGTGCTGCGTGGCGACATAATTAGCGTGCTTGAAACCATTGCGGCTCACGCCACTTTTGACCTTCATGCACATGAAGAAACTGGCGCTATGTGGACTTACACCCGCGACATCGCCGTGAACCAATGGTGCCGCCAGCGTAGTGTTGCGTTTAATGAAAAGCCGCAATTCGGTGTAATTCGGCGTTTATCTCAACGTAACGGCTGGGCTAAAAAGTGGCTGCATTTTGTGCAACACGAGATTTTAGACGCACCGCCCACCATCCAGTTTTCACCCATTGCCGCAACGCTTGAAAGCGTTGAAATTGCCACGCTAATTGCGGCCGCAAATCCAGCAAAATCCACACAATCAAATGCGTTAAACGCCCTATTTTACGGGCATCTTCAAGGCATTGACGATAACAATTTCGCCGTAATTCAAACCGGTGGGCGCAAAGCAGCGCTTGACACCATCGCCAGTTTTTTAAGCCATCGAGGTGCGCATTATCACCGTGAGTTATCCAGCCCATTAACGGCTTACGATGCGTGTTCACGCATATCAACGCACCTAGCCTACGGCACAATTTCCCTAGCTGAAACCTTCCAAGCGTCCAATGCGCGCCGCGCTTGGCTTGATGATAGTGGCGATAATAATTTTCATGCCACCCAATGGGCACGCGCCACCACCGCCTTTGAATCGCGCTTGGCGTGGCATTGCCACTTTATTCAAAAGCTAGAATCAGAACCGCAATTTGAATTCGACAATATGCACAGCGCGTTTAACGGCTTGCGCGAGCCGGAGTTTAATCATGACTATTATCAAGCTTGGGCGACTGGCCACACCGGCTATCCGTTTGTAGACGCTTGTATGCGGGCGTTGGCGCATACAGGCTGGATAAATTTCAGAATGCGCGCCATGCTAGTTTCGTTCGCGTCCTATCCGCTCTGGCTACATTGGTATGAGCCCGCACAGCACCTAGCACGCCTATTCACCGACTATGAAACCGGCATTCATTACAGCCAAATGCAAATGCAAAGCGGCACCACCGGCATCAACATGATGCGGGTGTACAACCCAATAAAACAAGGCCAAGAGCATGATCCTGCGGGCATCTTCATCCGTCGCTGGGTGCCTGAATTAAGCGGGTTGAGAGGGGAATTTATTCATACCCCATGGTTAGCGACACCCACGCTGTTAGCCGAAGCAGGTGTGGTGCTAGACGGCAACTACGCAGCGCCGATTGTCGATTTTGCTGTTGCCGTACGCCAAGCCAAAGCACGGATGGCAGCCGTGCACAAAGAAGCGGGATTTGGGCTGGAGGCCAACGCCATTCAAAACGCGCATGGGAGTAGAAAAAGCGGCATGTCGGCCAGCCAGCGAGGGGTGCGGGAGAAAAAAAGTGCGCCGGCGAAGAAGGAAAATGACCAGCAATTAGGGTTTGATTTTTAAATAATTTTCGGACATCTCCCAAACTTTTTGTACGTGTGTTTACGCAAAAGGCCGCTCAACCACTTGATGACAATGGAAAATATAGTTTAAGCGGATCTGACGCAAAAGCCGTGAAGCCGCAATGTTGGTAAAAGACTGCCGCCGCACCATCTTTGGCCTGCACAATCAGCGCGTAAGCCCCCACATGCTCGCGAACAGATTTGCTGCGTAAGATAGCGCTACCCACGAGCTTGCGCCCAATGCCCTGCCCCTGACAATCCGTACTCACAGCCAGTCTGCCCAGTAAAATGCATGGGATGGGATAGCGAGGAAGGCCAGCTGCATCTGCTGGTGCCAAGTCCATTACTGAGAAACTCGCGGCGCTAAGGGTGTAAAAACCCAAAATTACGGTTGGGCTATCGGCATGGGTAAGCACCCATACCGTTACTAACCCCTTACGGGAATTTTGCAGTGCGCCAGTTTTTAGATAAGTGTCGAGCTGGCTCTTGCCACACGAAAACGAATCACGGTCATGACTTCGTGTGAGCAGGCAATCAAGCACGGGTAATAGCAGCACCGAGAGACAACGTTGTTAGCATAGCCGCATTAGGTTTAGCGCCTTGACTGATCGCTTTGTTGAGCGAGGTAAAATCTTGCAGAGAAACTACAAAAGATTTATTTTCATCGAACATCGCAACAGCTTTTTCCAATGCGGCGTTTCTAAAAAAAGCGGATGTCGAAACTCCCATCAACACTGCCGCGTCAGCAATGGTTTTACTATCAACTTCTGTCAATCTAATATCAATTCGGCTAGTTGCGGCCATCAGTAGCTCCCAATAGTTGTACGGTAATATACCGTACAAAAATGATGATAATTGGTTCAGCATTTAAATGCAAGTGATGATTTTGCCCAAAGCTTAAAACGACGCAAGGAGCCTCCGTAGTGGCTCTAAGTGCATCGAACTTAACTTTCGCGACGCCATCATTTAAATGCCTGAAAACACCCTAAAATAGGGTGTCTTCAGGCATCTCATTGCAACAAAAAATGCTGAATTTACTTCAAAGCCTTAAACCTCACCCGCTTAGGCCTTGCCGCTTCATCGCCCAATCTACGACGCTTATCAGCTTCGTATTCGTTATAGTTACCGTCATAAAACACCCATTGCGAATCGCCTTCGGCGGCCAAAATATGGGTCGCGATACGGTCTAGGAACCAGCGATCGTGGGAAATAACCATGACTGAACCGGCGAATTCTTGTACGGCATCTTCCAAGGCGCGTAGGGTTTCTACGTCTAGGTCGTTGGAGGGCTCATCTAGCAGCAATACGTTACCGCCTTTAAGCAAGGTGAACGCCATGTGCAGGCGTCCGCGTTCGCCGCCGGATAAGCTGCCTACTAGCTTTTGCTGGTCGCCGCCTTTGAAGTTGAAGCGGCCTAAGTAGGCGCGGCTTTGTACTTCAAAGCGGCCGATGGTGAGAATATCGGCACCGCCAGAAATGGCTTGCCACACGGTTTTATCGTTGGGTAGCGATTCTCTGGATTGATCGACTACCGCCAAATTTACTGTTGGGCCTATGGCTACCGTGCCGGTGTCGGGCACTTCTTTGCCAGCAATTAGGTTGAACAGGGTTGATTTACCCGCGCCGTTGGGGCCGATTACACCGACAATCGCACCCGGTGGTACCTTAAAGCTTAAATCGTCAATCAAAATACGGTCGCCGTAGCCTTTGGTGACGTTTTTAAATTCGATCACTTCATTGCCCAAGCGCTCGCCCACGGGGATAAAAATCTCTTGGGTTTCATTGCGTTTTTGGTATTCGTGCGAGCTGAGCTCTTCAAAGCGCGTCATCCGGGCTTTAGATTTTGCCTGCCGCCCTTTGGGATTTTGACGTACCCATTCGAGTTCTTTTTTCAGCGCTTTTTGGCGAGCAGATTCACCTGATTCTTCAGCTTTTAAGCGATCGCCCTTTTGCTCAAGCCAGGAGCTGTAGTTGCCTTTCCACGGAATGCCGTGCCCACGGTCAAGTTCCAAAATCCATTCGGCGGCGTTATCTAAAAAATAACGGTCATGCGTGATGGCGACCACGGTGCCCGGAAAATGCTGCAAAAATTGCTCTAGCCAATCCACACTTTCAGCGTCCAAGTGGTTGGTTGGCTCATCTAACAACAGCATGTCGGGCTTGGACAACAGCAAGCGGCACAAGGCCACGCGACGCTTTTCACCGCCTGACAAAGTGCCGATCAACGCATCCCAAGGTGATAAACGCAACGCGTCCGCCGCAATTTCAAGCTGCGTGTCGGTGGCTTCACCGCCGCCTGCGCCGATGATGGCTTCAAGCTCGGCCTGCTCCGCTGCCAGCGTGTCAAAGTCCGCACCTTCTTCAGCATAAGCCGCATATACGGCATCCAGACGCTTCTTAGCAGCCAAAACACCGCCAATGCCTTCTTCCACGCATTCGCGCACGGTTTGGTCAGGGTTTAGCTTTGGTTCTTGTGGCAAATAGCCGATGTTTAAGCCGGGCATGGGCACGGCTTCGCCTTCAATTTCTTTATCCAACCCTGCCATAATTTTTAGCAAGGTGGATTTACCGGAACCGTTGACGCCCAGCACGCCAATTTTGGCACCGGGGAAAAATGACAGTGAAATGTCTTTTAAAATTTGCCGCTTAGGGGGAACGATTTTCCCCACGCGATTCATCGTGTATACGTATTGAGCCATGATTAAACCTTGAAGTAATTACAAAAAACCAACTTAGCCATTGCGGCTAAGCCAAAAATATTAGTGAGGCGCGCGCTCCACTCTGTTACGTCCGAGACGCTTTGCGGCCAGCAATGCGCCGTCTGCTGCTTGGGTTAATTCGTTAATGGTTTGGTAGACGGGATAAGCTGCGATTCCCGCGCTAAAAGCGCAACGTAAG
>JAYUOW010000107.1:0-15760 GCA_043760555.1 Betaproteobacteria bacterium | reverse complement strand
TGGCATTTTGGTTTATCGCTTTTTCGTTTTACGGCATCTCAATTTTTACCAATATAATGCTTGGAAACGCCCTATTATAGGGTGTCTTCAGGCATTTTTTGCAGATAGAATTCATGCAATTTTGCTTGAAGCAGCGCCTTATCCGGTAGCTGCATTTTGTATTCAGCGATAAGCGCGGGTGATAGCGTACGATTGAGCGCATATTCAACCACCTCATCGTCTTTACTTGCACACAGCAGCACACCGATTGCAGGCTGCTCGTGCGGCTTGCGCATATCTCTATCTAGCGCTTCAAGATAAAAACTTAACTTGCCTAAATACTCGGGCTCGAAGCGACCGATTTTTAACTCAATAGCAACCAAACAATTTAGCCCGCGATGAAAAAAAAGCATATCGAGGGCAAAATCACGTCCACCTACTTGCAACGGATATTCGCTACCCACGAAGCAAAAATCCTTGCCCAGCTCAATCAGAAAATACTGCAGTTTCTTAAGTAGTCCTTGGTGCAGATCTAACTCTGAGGCATCTTGCGATAACCCGAGAAACTCAACAACATAGCTATCTTTAAACACATTTAACGCTTCGGGTTGTGTCTGTGCCAATATTGAGGAAGTTTTCACAGGACTAAGTACGATACGCTCGAACAACGAAGCTTTAAACTGGCGCTCTAGCTCGCGCTTGCTCCAGCTTTCTTGGATAGATAACCGGATGTAAAATTCATTTTCTTCTATCCGCTTACTCTGGCTCAAAATGATCAAGTTATGCGTCCACGGCAAAAGTCTCACCAGTGGTGCGACTTTTGGAGTGTCACGATAAGTTTCATAAAGCTGCCGCATTCTAAACAAATTTGGGCGCGTGAATCCACGCAAGCTGGGTTGCGTTTTCGCTAAGTGCTGCGCCAACTGCACCACAACACCGTCGCCCCACTCTGCCTGTTCGATTTTACGGCTGATGGTTTGGCCAACTTGCCAATACAAATCGACCAAGACGGTATTTACCGACTGCAAGGCACGCAACTTAGCAGACGAAATCAAGGTTGAAATTTCGCTAAAATCTACTTGTATGGTTCTGGGTAAAGTCATTTATGTTCTCTTAGAACGCAATCAGTAATTACCGGCAAATGCCCCGCTATCCGAACGTAGCCCCTTGCGGGGACACGGGCAATCTACAAGCACACCAACAAACCCTACCTAGCCCGCTTTGCCATAAAAATCAACTTCTCAAACAAGTGCAAATCCTGCTCGTTTTTAATTAGCGCACCGTACAACGGTGGGATAAGTTTCGCGACGTCGTTACTCTTTAGCGCTTCTGGCGGAATATCTTCGGCTACCAGCAATTTAATCCAATCTAGCAACTCAGAGGTAGATGGTTTTTTGCGTAGGCCGGGCATGTCGCGTAGGTTAAAGAACACTTCCATCGCTTCTTTGAGCAGGTTTTTCTTTAAATTTGGAAAATGTACATCTACAATTTGCTGCATGGTGGCGGCATCTGGAAAGCGAATGTAGTGGAAGAAGCAGCGGCGCAAAAACGCATCGGGGAGTTCTTTTTCATTGTTGCTAGTGATGATAATGATGGGGCGATGTTTGGCTACCACCGTGGTTTTAGTTTCGTATACGTAGAACTCCATGCGGTCTAGCTCACGCAGCAAATCGTTGGGAAATTCGATGTCGGCTTTATCAATTTCATCGATCAGCAGCACGGCTTGCTCTTCGGCGGCGAAGGCTTCCCATACGCTACCGCGCGTGATGTAGTTCGCTACATCTGCTACGCGGTCTTCACCCAGTTGTGAGTCGCCCAGCCGCGCCAATTGGGAGTCTCGCAGCCGCGAGACTGCATCGTATTCATACAACCCTTGCTGCGCTTTGGTGGTGCTTTTAATGTGCCATTGGTAGAGCTTTTTGCCGAGTGTTTTGGCTACTTCTTCAGCCAACATGGTTTTGCCGGTGCCGGGCTCACCTTTAATGAGGAGGGGGCGGCCTAGGGTGACGGCGGCGTTAACGGCTAGGGCTAAATCATCGGTGGCAACATATCGTTCGGAGCTTGTAAACTTCATTTAGGCTATTTCGTTAAGTTAAAGTAGAGTTTGATTTTATTACATCCCACCTCATGGAGCCAAAATGGCTAAGAAAATTTCTAAAACAGCATTCGGTTCATTAAGCACAGCGGCTGCATTTGCCACTATCGTCACGGGTGCCTCAGCACAAAATGGGGCTACCAGCCTCACCATTTATTCCAGTGCGCAGCCGGGTAGCTTATCGTCGGCTAATTTTAAAGATGCCGATAACGCGATGGCGGTGCCTGGCTACGCAGTCATCAAGCAATCGCGCGACTTCACCTTGCAGGCGGGGCGCACGATTGTGCGAGTGAGTGATGTGCCCAATTTTATCGACCCCACCACGGTGAGCTTTGCGTCATTGACTGACCCTGCCGCGACATCGGTGGTGGAACAAAGCTTTGAGTTTGATTTAACCAGCACCACAAAATTACTCGACAAATATTTAGACCGCGAAGTCACGGTGGACGTCGCGCGCGGTGCGGCGTCCGAGAGCATTACGGGCATGTTGCTGGGCACGCAAGGAGGCCTTGTGCTGCGCCTAAACGACGGCAGCCTACGCACGGTAGCCAATTACAACGGCGTGCGTTTAACTGCCCTGCCCGGCGGGCTAATCAGCAAGCCGACACTGGTGTGGGACATCGCCGCCCAACGCGCAGGCGCCCACAAAACCCGCTACACCTATCAAACCGGCGGCATTACTTGGTGGGCCGATTACAACGTGACCTTGAACGAAGACAAAGGCTGCACGATGGATTTATCGGCTTGGGTGACTATCGTGAACCAAACTGGCGCACGGTTTGAAGACGCGAACTTAAAGTTGGTGGCGGGCGATGTGAAGCGGG
Organism: Betaproteobacteria bacterium; assembly: GCA_043760555.1. Lineage (GTDB taxonomy): Bacteria > Pseudomonadota > Gammaproteobacteria > Burkholderiales > Usitatibacteraceae > JANMDR01. The sequence goes on along the minus strand of JAYUOW010000107.1, from coordinate 12,862 downwards.
TGCAGCCTGAAATGCGGGAAGATGTTCAAATGGCAAAAATGTCCATGCGTACTAGCGCCGCTCCCGTCGCTGGCTTCACCGAAAAATCATTTTTTGAATATCATTTGTACACCCTAGGCCGCAGCACCACGCTGGCCAACAACAGCACCAAACAGCTTGAGCTTCTGCCTGTTTCACGCGGCGTGCGCTGTGAAAAGGTAATGGTGTACGACGGCCAAGCGGGACAATATTACGGCGGCGGCTTGATGACCGAGCGCGATCTTGGTGTGCCGTCGAACAAAAAAGTCGACGTATTCTTGCGCTTTAAAAACAGCAAAGAAACTGGCTTAGGCATGCCGCTACCAGCAGGCAAAATTCGCGTTTCTAAGCTCGATTCAGCAGATGATTCGCTAGAGTTTATCGGCGAAGATTTAATCACCCACACGCCAAAAGACGAAACGCTGTTACTAAAACTAGGCAGCGCGTTCGACGTAGTAGGCAGCCGTCGTCAAGTAGATTTTAGAGTAGACACCACCGCAAAATGGATGGAAGAAGATATTGAAATAAAAGTGCGCAACCAAAAAGATGAGCCAGCCACAGTGATCGTAAAAGAGAACCTAAACCGTTGGACAAATTGGAACGTGATTCGCAAAAGCCAAGAATTTACGAAGGTAGATTCACGTACGTTGCACTTTCCAATTACCTTGGCAAAAGGGGCTGAAGGTGTGGTGAAATATACGGTGCGTTATAGTTGGTAGGCTACCTAGAAACCTATTAAACACCCCTTGTAGACACCCTATTTTAGGGCGTCTACAAGCATTTTTAAATACGCAGTGCTGCGATCATGCGCGCATGTTCGCGCACAATACGCGCCGTCGTTGGGGCATCAGGCTCTAGCCCCATCACGCCGCGATCAAAGCTACCGCCTACGGCAATATCGCGACTACGCGGAAACATATACATCAAACCATCGCCACCGCCGTGGGTGCAATAATCTACCCTTTCATCCGGGCGCAGCAACACGATTTGGCCTCGAATTGGTGTTAATTGCTCGTCACCAAATAGTTGCCTAGCACCAATGCCGGTGCAATTGAAAATGACAGGTTCACTGAAGGTTTGCAGCTCGGTAACTTCGATAATTTCACGCGACCGCACTTCACCGCCACCATCACGAAACTCTTGCATGAGCTTAGGCAAAAACACGGCTGGTTCAATCACCATCGACATGTAGCGCAGCGCGTAGCGCGTGGGGAAGGCGTGCTGGTGCGGCTGTAGCACGTCAGCTTGCGGAAAAAACTTAGGCCAGCGTTCTAAATAACTGTAATCGTCGATGCGGATTGGTGTGTTTTTTAGGTGGTAATTTTCAATTAAGCGCACACCGTATTCGGCACCAATTTGCTCGCTGAAAATATCGTACGAAATTTGCAGTGCTTCATCGCATTGCGCACTAAATGCGGGCATTTCGCGAAATCGATACGAAATGCCAGTGGGTGCCCATTGGCCACCTGCGGCGTCAGATGTATTGTTGGGCGAAAACGCTTTGGAATAGATTACGACTTTCCAGCCTTTTTGCTGTAGCAATCGCGCTGTTGTTAAGCCCATCACGCCGCAGCCAATCACGGCGGCGCGGCGGTCATCAGTTTCAGGTAATTCGCGCACCGCTAAGGTGGACGAGCCCCACGAAAACGTGATGCCCGAACCACCATGGCCGTAGTTATGGATAATCAGCTTTTCACCGACGCGCTCACCGCGCACCACAAATCCGCCTGCTCGAAATGGGCGCAGGCCTACTTTAATGTCGATGATGTTTTCCATCGTCATATTTGGTCGTGCAAATGGCAATTTAGATAGTGGTCTAGAGCCCCTAAATACAGGCATCTCCAGCCTATCACTATCGACACTTACGCAGCCGCTAAGTGCCGCGGTGGCAATGCTTGCGCCGGTTATTTTTAGCAGCTCGCGGCGATTAAAGGCGTGGGTGTTTGGCGATGTCGGCAGCGATTTTTCGACGAGCATATTTCTAACGCGCAACAGTATTTTGACGAATCCAAACGGTCAATGTAGCTTCGTCGATTTCGCCTGCGGCGACGCTGAGCATGGTTACAACGCACTCAGCATCACCCGCCGTTAATGTGCGCCCGTTGAGCGCCAAAAAAAGTTCCATCGCAACAAAAGCAGTGCGTTTATTTCCGTCCACAAAAGGATGGTTTTTAGAGAGCCCTACTGCATAAGATGCCGCCAACGCCGCCACATCTGGCTCACCATATGTAGCAAGGTTTAAAGGTCGGTTAAGGGCCGAATCCAACAAACCCGCATCGCGCAGCCCTTCACCACCGCCGTGTTCTGCCAATTGTTCATTGTGAATTGCAATAATGGCAGCAGGGTCAATCCAAATCCAACGCTTCACGTCGCAGACTCAATCTGCACGCTCATTTGGCTAGCTCGCGCAGCACTGCACGGCGATCTTTCATAATTGTCCGAGCGAGGTCAATCTGCGATTCAAAAGCAGGATCATTTTGCGAGAGCGTGAAACCATTTGGGTTTTCGCTTAAAAACACGGTATCCCCCTTCTCCAATTTCAAACGCGCCAATACTTCCCTAGGCAAAATAACACCGACCGAATTTCCAATTTGGGTAAGTTTTAAAGCAGACATAGCAGCTCCTTGGGTGAACAAGCAAGTTATAACAATAGTTATAATATGCCGATGTCGCAAAAAACGCAACTATGCAATTTATGTTGATGGCCTTTCACATTCAAGCCCAAAAAGAGAACGAAAAAAACTGGCGACAACCTCTCCAATCGTCGCCAGCCAAGCACTACGTACTGCCCCAATAAAGCTTCCTAAAACAATCTAAAGCAACCTCAAACACCCTAAAACACCTACCCCATAAAACCCACATTGCGTGACGCAAACCGGTTTAAGTTTGGAAAAATATAGTCCAAATCTGAGTCACTCGCGCCAAACCATTTGGATAATGTGGCGCCGTATTGATCGACTGACGTCGTTGGAATCCAACGGCCTTCATTGCCCGAATCATCCCCGCTACCGAGTGCATGCGTAGGGAAATTTCCGTACACTTTGCCGCCCTGCACCGCCCCCCCCATCACTATTTGGTGATTGCCCCACGCGTGGTCGGTACCCGCACCGGATGCCGGTTTGAAGGTGCGGCCGAAGTCTGACAAAGTGGCAGACGTTACTTGATCCGCTACCCCAAGCTGCTGTGTGGCTTGATAAAACGCCAACATCGCTGCACCCAGTTGCGCGTACAAATTCGCGTGCGCTGCGGGCTGCGCCGAATGCGTGTCGTACCCGCCTTGCGACACGAAGAAAATATCGCGCTTATGGCCTAGGGTTTGGCGCGCTTCAATCATCCGTGCGACAGCATAAAGTTGAGTAGCGATACCGCTGTTGACGCCCGTAAATAGAGGCCTTACAGCCGATGTAGCAGAACCGGTAATGGGTGCTACTAATGCAGAAGCATCGAGCGCACGTTTGAATATATTCGCCCCCGCTCCAGTCATGCCGGTGTCCGTTGCTAGGCCATTTATTTTGCTGATGGCCGCCATGCGCGCAGCCTGCGCCGCGCTGGGTGTGGTGTTAGCTGCCGGTGCACCGGAGATGCCAAAATTACCATTGGTGGGCAGCGCCAAAAGCGATGTGGTGAGACCATTGCCAAACATTTGTGAGCCACTAAACGACAGCGACAGCGGTACCACACTCGCACCATTCACGCTGGTGAGCCGATCAGCAATTCTGCCGCCCCAGCCAGACAAAATGTCGCCACGCGAAGTGCTTGATTGCCATTGCGCAGTCTGATCGGAATGGGAGAATAAATTTTCGGGGCGAATCTTGCTGCGCGCGATGTATTGAGCGCGCGTCATTGGTTCCATCAGCGTGCCCACATTGGACTGCACCGCAAGCTTACCAATTCGGAATAAATCGCGAAAAGCGCCTAGCGTTGGATGAAAAAAATATTGCTTGCCATCGCCCGTAGAGGTGACCGCCTGCGCCGCATCTGGCCGCGCGACGTTGATGCCTGATGCTACCGTGCGAACGGCCGCATAAGCATCATAGGCACCTTGGTCATAAGGCATCAGCATGGCGTTACCGTCATTACCACCGAACAAAAAAACGATGACTAGCGCTTTGTAATCACCCGCTGTTTGCGCGACTGCGGTGCTGCTACCAAAGCCTGCTGCAGCCGATAACCCAGCCAAGCCAAGGCGTTGCACAGCACCGCCGACGCCTAATGCCGCTGCATTGCTCAAAAAATTTCTACGCGGAATAATGATATTAGACATTGAATTTTCCATGTTAACGCTCCACCTGAAACTGCATTGATTGACCGGCCAAATACAGCGCGGTGTTGGCACGCCCATTAACGTCCGTTGCGGCAACGGCAGTAACGGCCTCTATTATCGCGTTACGCATTTGCGCGTTCATGGTGCCGAACATAAGCTGGCTATTGATGCGATCAACCAAGCGCCACGGCTCGCCAGCAATGGCGCGCAATCCCGTCATATCAATCTTGGTGCCGATAGAACCTGCCACGCCGGTGTCCGCATTAGAGCCATTGTTAAACGTCATCTGGTAGAAAAAATTAGTACGGGTAAAAGCCGTGGTGGCGTTATAAATCCCAAACTGCGGGCCTTCTAAATTAGTGCCCGGCACATAATAATCGGCCGGGTAATAGTTAAAAACCGTGGGTGAATAAAATAAACTTTGCCCCATTTGTGCGGATACATTTTTTAAATAAATGCCGTCAGTAGCCGCACCCATTGCCCGCGCAAAGCTCGCCGTTAAATGCACAGGTTCACGGAGACGCCCGAATTTAGGGTCTGGCGAGGCATCACCGCGCGCTTCTGGATCGAGCAAAATCGCACGAATTGTCGATTTCATATCGCCACGCACGCCAGCACCGTTGTTGTTAAACGCAGATGCCACACGTCCTACATAAGCAGGCGAAGGATTGCTCGTGACTAAATGCTGAATCAACTGCCGCGAAATAAATGGGCCTACGTTTGCGTGGGCAAATACGTTGTCGATTGCGCGCCGCAAATCCGGTTGCGCTGCTAAGCCAGCAGGGCTTATGACATCACCCAACAAGGTTTTAGCGGATACATCATGCTGGTTTTCAATCTGAATCATTGCACCCAAATAATTGGTGGGATTGTTAAAGCGCGGGGTCGCGCCAGCTAACGTTGGATAAGTCCAGCCTGTTAGCACTTTAGAAAAATTCAAAACATCGGTTTGATCGTAAGTGGCAATTGGGTTGCCATCGGCGCCACGCTTGTAGGTGCCGTCGTTGTTTAGCTCCCAAATACCGATGGAAAATAGCTGCAGTAATTCGCGCGCAAAATTCTCGTTTGGCTGTACGCCAGTGGGTGAAGTGGCTTTGGCGTTGTTGACCATATCCAAGTAGCGACCCATCAGCGGATGCAGGGTGACCAAATAAAGAATGTCGTTGAAATTAGCAAAGCTTAAGTCCAACAGCAATTGCTGATAGCCCTTATTGGCATAGGCAATTTGTTCTTCGTTGCCCGACACCACAAATATTTGGCCAAGCGCAAATGCCACACGTTGACGTAATTGATCCGGCGCGGTTTGTGTGTTTTTAAAGAAATCATTTTGCAGTTTATAGAGTGAATAATTGTCCCGCTCACATGCATCAATACAATTTGCTGGCCGATTTTGAGGGTAAAAAGGATAGTCAGGATACGGCGTTACTGGCATCGCCAACTGTGCATCAACATAGGCAGCGACACCCATAGTTTGGGCTTGTTGCAAGGTAGCCGCGGTAGGACCGAACGATGATTGCTTTAGCAATCGCACGATATCTAGCGGTATCGGGTGGACGTCAATCGGATAGACAGCGGATGATTTAATGGCGCCCAAACTATCTTCAGCCACCGCGTAAAAATTACGCTGCCCTAAGCGCGAATTAGTCAATTCTATGGTGTAGGGTGGGCTTCCTTTACTTCCCAACAAAGTATATCCATCAAAAAACGACACCTTAGAGATATTATTGTCAGGATCAGTTGCTGTCGCACTTAATGTCAGTGAAGCCCCCGTCACTAACGCCGTACTCGCGGAGACTTCCACCGCAGCCACCGGCGGACGATTGGCTAGTTCAGCGGCGGTTAAAGGTATTACATAACCTATCGTACCTTCAAAAACCCAGCCAGCACGGGTGGTGAGCACGGTTTTTTCGTTCTCATCGGTCGTCCATAAATGCTCACTTATTGCGGGCAAATATAAGCGATGTAGGGCTACGGTACTAGCGGTTTTTCGGGGACTTATATAGCCATCGGCACCTTCCGCTACCCAGCCACGCGATGCTAGCACTGCGTTTTCATTGGCATCGGTAGTCCAAAAATGCTTAAACGCAGTTGGGCTGTACAACCGGTAGAGCGGCACGGTAGCCACCCCATCAATCGAACCCGCCCCTTTCAACAGTTTATAAATCGGCCCTTCAATTTGCCAGCCACCCTGCGGCAGCAAACCGACTTCGTTTCTATCAGTCGAATAAAGATGGCGTTTGCCCGCGGGGCTGTACACCCGATAGCGCATTACGGCTTCGCCGCTAACCTGCGCCATTACATCGGGCACGTAGAGCACAGTGGCTGCAACGGCACTAAAACCAACGATCCCCAGCACTAAGCCGCGTGTACACTGCGCAATGCGCGATAGCTTGGAAGGTGGTGCAGAAAGTGTATTAAGGTCAGCGGTATCGCCGCCTACTTTTGACTTGCGCCAAACAGTGCGTTTGACGATGAGTGCGGATGATGCTGTTTTTATTTGTTCCATGAACCAGCTCCTAGTTTTTGTGATTCGACAAAAAATAAAAGCGCGCTGTGATTTACTTTTGCTTCTCCTGTCACCCCACAAGTAAGCCGCGCCTGCAAACTACAGCGGCGCGATGCTAGGAATCGACGGGAAGCAATTTTTTTATGGTTAGCCCTTAACCGCAAACCCGTTGCGGCCATTACAGCAAAAATACCTGTTTTTACAATATTATTATGCTTGGAGACACCCGTAAATAGGGCATCTACGACGGATTTATACATTACTATTCTCCTGGTGATCCCGCTACCATAAGCCCGCACATGCGGAACTTTTAGGCCGGTGATTTTGCGTCCTCACCTTTCGACGAGTTTGCCTTTTTTCAGTTACCAAATTGCTGCGTTGAGCTTGTTGTTACAATGCTGCTCGACCTATGCATCATCGCTCAAGCGGTTGTCACAATCTGTTAACGCAAGCACATCTCTAAAAAAAATTATGATAAGCAAACATTTAGATAACGATTCGCGCACCCGTTGCCCGTGGTGTGAAAAAAACCCGCTCGACCAGCATTACCACGACACCGAATGGGGCGTGCCAATGCACGATGATCGTGATTTGCTGGAGCTCATCACGCTCGAAGGCGCGCAGGCGGGATTAAGCTGGAGCACCGTGTTAGCAAAGCGCGGTGGCTATAAACGCATATTTAAAAATTTTGACGCGAAGAAAATTATCGCGTTCACACAAGCCGATATTGACGCTGCGTTGGCTGATCGAGGCATTGTGCGCAACAAATTAAAGGTGAACAGCACAGTAGGTAACGCCCGGGCGTTTTTAGCCGTACAAGAAAAGTACGGCAGCTTTGATGCCTTTTTATGGCAAATTGTGGGAAGTAGGCCGCGCGTAAATCAATGGGAGGTATTTACTCAAGTGCCCGCAAAAACTGCTGAATCCGACGCGATGAGCAAGCTGCTGTTGGCGCACGGTTTTAAGTTTGTAGGTTCCACCATTTGCTATGCGTTTATGCAAGCAAGCGGGATGGTGAACGACCATATTACCGGCTGTTTTCGCTATCACGAAGTACCTAAAAAGTGAGTGCTGTTACCGTTGATGTAGCAGTCATTGGCGCGGGTGCAGCTGGCATGATGTGCGCGGCCGAAGCGGGCAAACGTGGGCTCAGCGTGATGCTGATTGACCACTACCCGCACCTTGGTGAAAAAATTCGAATCTCTGGTGGCGGGCGTTGTAACTTCACCAACATCAACACCAAACCTGAAAATTTTCTATCGCAAAATCCAAATTTTTGTAAATCAGCATTAGCGCGCTATACGCCCAAACACTTTATTGCGCTGGTCGAATCACACGGCATTAAATATCACGAAAAAACGCTGGGCCAACTGTTTTGCGACGATAGCGCTACGCAAATTATCGACATGCTAAAAACCGAATGCGACCGCGCGCAAGTGCAATGGCGGCGGCCTTGTGCAGTGGTAAGTGTAGAAAAAACCGCAGATGGTTTTAACATTCAAACTGCATTGGGTATCGTGCTGGCAAAAAATTTAGTGGTTGCGACTGGGGGCTTAGCGGTACCAAAAATCGGTGCCACTCCATTTGGCTACAAGCTCGCAGAACAGTTTGGCTTGAACGTCATCGCCCCGCGTGCCGCATTGGTGCCCTTGAGTTTTGATGCTGCCGCCACAGAGCAATATGGTGACCTTTCAGGGCTATCACTTGATGCCTCAGTACGCGCCGCTAAAAACACCCCGCCCTTCCGAGAAGCCCTATTATTAACCCATCGCGGGCTATCTGGGCCTTCTATTTTGCAGGTGTCATCCTATTGGCAAGATGGATCGGCTAAGGATCCAATACACATCAATTTGCTACCGTTTGATGATGCAAAAACATGGCTTGGTGGCTTGCGCCAAAGCAAGCAATTGCTGAGCAATTTGCTAGCCGAATATTTGCCTAAGCGCTTTGCCAAACAGTGGTGCGATGCGTTTGCGTTTGATGTGGTGCCTAATCAAGTAAGCGATAAAAAGTTTAATGAAATTAGTGAACGGTTGTTTGACTGGCAAGTGAAGCCGTCTGGTACGTTGGGTTACAACAAAGCGGAAGTCACGTTAGGCGGCGTGGATACGCGGCAGTTATCGTCGAAAACGATGGAAGCCAATGATGTGCCGGGACTTTATTTTATTGGTGAAGTGGTGGATGTGACGGGGCATTTGGGGGGATACAATTTTCAGTGGGCTTGGGCTTCTGGGGTGGCGGCGGGGTTGGCTGTTGGCGGGGCAACGCCGGCTAAACCTGCTAGCTCTGAACCCGCCCCCTCTCTCCCGGCCTCTCTGGTCTCCGCCCACAGTGTCCCTCGGGGGGAGAGAGGGGCGATATTGCGAAGATTATTTGCGCATTTAGCCGACCAACTTCGATTGAATTTAATACCTGAAGACGGCATATTTTACCCATGAAGGGTCACTCGACGACTTCGTCGTCTCCCAGAGGGCTTCTTCAGGCATTTATTTTTGCGTTTAGCGCGCTACCAAATGACTACTCTATCGCGTTCTGCCCTTAGCGCTGGTGCTACCGCTGGGCAACTAAACGTATTCGCAAAGCTGCTTAAATGGGCGATTGGACCTTGTACGCGGAACCTTGGGGGCGAGTGGGAATCGGTTAGCAATCCCTTGATTTCGGCGGCTTCGCGGGTGATTTCGCGCCAGCTTTGGGCGTAGCTTAAGAAGTAGCGTTGCTGCTGCGTCAAGCCGTCAATGTTGGCCGCGGGGGCACCAGCTTTTAATGCTCGTTCTAGACCCATAAATGCGATAGTTAGGCCACCTAAATCAGCGATGTTTTCACCTAACGTTAGCTTGCCATTTACTGGAGTGTTTTTAGCGCCTCGGTAATTGGAATACTGCGTCACTAGGGCTTTAGCGCGGGCTTTGTAGGCGGCGTCATCTTTTGGCGTCCACCATTGTTTCATGTTGCCAGTCGCGTCAAATTGGCGACCTTGGTCGTCGAAGTGATGGGTAATTTCGTGGCCGATTACCATGCCGATGGCACCGTAATTTAGGGCGTCATCAGCTTTTAGGTCAAAAAATGGCGGCTGCAAAATACCGGCTGGGAATACGATTTCATTGTATTCGCCAGCATACGCATTCACAATTTGCGGGCTCATCCACCATTGGTTACGGTCTACTGGCGTACCTAGTTTGGCTGCCCAAAAATCGCTGTTGTAGGTGCTAGCGCGCAGCCAGTTGCCTAGGTAATCATCAGCTTTAATTTCAACGCTGGAATAATCGCGCCATTTGTCGGGATAGCCGATTTGCAGCGCCATCGCGTCAAGCTTTTTAATCGCCGCTTCTTTGGTTTGCGGCTGCATCCACGCTAAGTTTTGCAGGCGTTCACGCAATGCGGCTTTGATATTGGCCGTCATAGCCACCGCACGAATTTTAGCTTCTGGGCTAAAGGCTTTTTCAACATACAACTGACCCAGCCCTTCGGCTAGCGGTGCTTCGCCATAGTTGCCCGAAATTTGCTCCAAAACCCGCTCTGGGCGGGGTCTTTGAGTTTTTTTGCCATCTAATTCTGTGCCAAAAAACGCGAAATGCGCATCGCTATATTTGCCCGAGAGCCGCGACGCAGAATCGCTCAATACGCGCAGTTGCAAATACGCTTTCCAATCGGCAAGGCTCGTTGTTTGGGTGAGCTTGGCAAACGCGGTTACAAACTTTGGCTGCCCGACATTTAGCACGCTGGCTACAGTTATTTTTTGTTCGGCAAAGTAGGCAACCCAATCAAAGCCCGGTGCAATTTTACTCAGCTGGGCTATGGTCATCAAGTTATAAACGGCTTTAGGGTCGCGCTGCTGCACCAGCGTCATGGAGGCCTTGGCAAACTCATTTTCGAGCTTGTAGACGGCGTCAATGACCTTAATCGTGGGTGTATTGGCGTCTACCGCTGCCATGTCGGCAAATTTTTGCGCGAAGGCTTTATAAGCGGCGCGCGTTTGTGCGCTTTTCGCATCGGTGCGAATGTAGTAATCGCGCTCCGGCAAGCTTAAGCCGCCCTGCCCTAGCTGCACCAAGTAGCGGGTGCGGTCTTTGGCATCGGACGAAATAGAAGTGGATGTGCCCACATTTAAGCCCATGCGCTGTAACTTACCCAACATTTGCGGCAGTTGTTTAGCCGATGTAAGCGCGTTAATTTCATCGAATAGCGGTTTCAACGGTGCTAAACCAAGTGCCTCAATTTTGGCGGTGTCCACGCCGCTGGCGTAGTAAATGGCCACCTTCGCGATGGCGGGATTTTTTAACTTTGCAGGGTCGGCTGCGGCTTCGATAATCGCGTCTTTTAGAATTTTCTCATTCCGGGTTTTGATCTCGGCAAACACGCCCCAATAGGCGCGGTCATCGGGGATGGAGGCTGTTTTTGTCCACACCTCATTAGCATAGCCGTAGAAGTCATCGCAGGGCTTGATGGTGGTGGAAAGGGTGTCGGGCGTGACGGCGTGCGCCTGCGCACAGGCGAGGGCAAACCACACCGCCGCTGCTAATTTTTGGGATTGCATTTTCATCGCTAAGCCTTTGCTAATCAGTGTTTAGACAAAATGCAGTGTACTATTTTACGACGCAAGAAATCACACCAAATATTAGCGAAAGCTTAACAACGTTCCAGCATATTGTTACAATTTGGGTGTTGATGCGTTACTACAGTTTATTTATACCTAAAACAGCACCGTCGTGACCATAGAAAATTCAGACGTTTCAATTGAAAATCCGCTAGGCTTTCGACCGCCAGAATACGTGGAGGGCGCGGCACCGCTCGTTGATTACCAAGCGTTTTTGCCCATGCAAGGCTCGCTGTGGATTTTTGCATACGGCTCGTTAATGTGGAACCCGGAATTTGCTGTACGTGGCCGATCGCTCGCGCGCGTACACGGTTACCATCGCGATCTGTGCATGCGCTCAACGCTATTTCGCGGCACGGTGGATAGCCCGGGTTTGGTGTTGGGTTTGCGTAGTGGCGGCAGCTGCTTAGGTGCGGTATTAGAGATTGAGCCAGAAGGGCTTGAGCTTGCACTAGAAAATTTATGGCTCCGTGAAATGCGCGGAAATATCTACACCCCGCGCCTAGTTACCGCCCATTTAACCGTGAGTGCGGAACCAACCGCAGCGCTTACCGAATGGCTTGCCGATTCACATCCGCAGGTTGAAAAAGTAACTGCGCTTACCTTCATCGCCAATTGCGATAGCCCCGCCTACACGCCAGAAGTGTGCCCAATTGAGGCTAAAAGTCGCGTGGCAAAATGTTCGGGCGAGCGCGGATCAAATCTTGATTATGTGCGCAATACCGTTACCCATTTAGAAGCGCTAGGCATTTACGATACCGTGCTGCGCAAGCTGTGCGACGATGCTGCACAGCTATGCGAGTAACAGTTTAATGCCTGAAGACGCCCTATTTCAGGGCGTCTTCAAGCACGCTATTTTGCGGCGCTGCCCTTGAGGGCACTACTAGCCACTGCGTTATTGGCGCAAAGCGCGATCAACACCAGCATCCGCTGTACCAGTCGTTGGCGCAACCAAGAAAAACGCGCTTGGGGTGAATTATTTGCGGCGTGGCGGCAGCATTGCGTGGCGAAGGGTCGGCACGTAGAAACCGACTAAATTTGCGGCATTTCAGCATTTGTCGGTGCGGCCAAAATAGGCTCTGGCAAAGTTTTCATGTGCCGAAGTGGCGACTTCCACACCATCACCAGCCCAAGCAATAAACCGCCCACACCAATGATGGCAATGGTTAGTCGTAGCCCCAAATACTGCCCCATAAAACCGCCTAGCAATGAGCCTAATGGCGCCAACACCATCGCTAAAAATATCAAGGTGGACGTCACGCGGCCACGCAAATGATCTGGCGTGGCCGCTTGGCGCAGCGTTAGGTAATTGATGAAGAAAATCATCGCGCCAAAGGCCGAGAAAAACAGTGCTGCACCAAAATGTATGGCTGGCCAATAGTTAGTGCCTGTCCGGAAACCCTGAAAGCCCAATAAATACGGGTGTTTAGGCCTTGCTTATTCGCACGAAGAATTTGTAAGGCCGAAGTTTTTACGACGT
>JAYUOW010000106.1:0-15851 GCA_043760555.1 Betaproteobacteria bacterium | reverse complement strand
ATCAGCCGAAAATGCTAACGCTTGCGTTAGCGACGGCGCTAACGCTAGGTATCAGTGCGGATGCATTTGCCAAGTGCGGTGATTTTACGTTTATTGCTGGAGACGTAACGGTGCTGGTCGGTGGCGTGGGAACGCCAGTGCCAATAAAAGCAGGTATGTCGGTAAACGCCAAAGATATTATTGTTACCGGGAGAGATGGCGCGGCGCAGCTAGTCATGGTGGATAAAGCACGGCTGTCAATGCGGTTTAATTCGCGCATGACGATTGAAAAGTGTGAGTCCGATAAGGGTGACACCGACGGCACAATTTTGTCGTTATTCAAAGGTACCTTGCGCACGTTTACGGGCTTACTCAGCGATTCATCGCGGTCAAAATATCAGATGAAAACGCGGGTTGCCACGGTGGGTATTCGTGGATCGGGTAACTTGCTGCACGTGCCCGACGATGGTGCCACGATGTATAACTACACCATTGAAGGCAGTCACGTCACGACAGAAAACGTAACCGGTCGCACCATTGTTTCTTATCCTGATCAAACTGTATTTGCGCAGGCAGGGCAGGCTCCAACCATCGTACCGACGACGCCCGAAATTAGAAATGCGGCGTTTAATATGGTTGGCACGGGTGGCACGGGTGGAACAGGCAATATTGGCGACACCCCGCCGCCACCAAATGGCGATAGTTCTAATTTTGGCAGCGGTCCCCCGCCACCGCAAATTATTGCTGGCGGCAATGCAGCAGGCTTTCCAATTATCGATAACGGCGCACCCATCGCCACCACCGATCCAATCGGTCTGCGCGATGTGATTATCGCTAACGGCACTTTAGCCTATGGCAACCAAGCGTTAACGACCGACCTAACGCAAGATGCGGGCAACCTGCGCGGCTATCGCGCCTACGCGGGTACGCAAAGCGGCGTGCAGGTTGGCATCAATGGCGGCACGGCGGCCGATGCACTCGTTGTTAATGTGGGCAATACCAACATCGCAATGGGGCGTTGGTCTAACACGACTGGTTTAAGTTTATTCGGCCCCAGCACATCGGGTGCCGCACCAGGAAGCGTGCATTGGATTCACGCAAGCTCTGGCTATCCATCGTACTTATCAGAAGTGCTAACTGGCACGGTGCAATACACGCGCGTTGCTAACACCACGCCAACGAACCAACTCGGCACGTTGGGCAGCTTTGTAAGTGCTGTATTGGACGTTAATTTCACTTCTCGTACGCTCAATGCGGCCATTGCCGTCACGATGCCCACCGCAGGCGCTAACACCGGCGGTGCTTGGAATTTAGCAGCGACGAATGTGCCGTTTTCACTCAATAGCTTCGCTGCCGCAACCGGCGGGCAGGGCTTAGTGATTACCAATGGCGCTGGCCAAAGTTCAGCCAGCAACGGCAATATTTTTGGCAGCTTGAGCGGCAGTTTGGTCGGCGCTACGCTCAACGCCGCAATACTGGGCTACGGCTTTACTGATCGTTCCAGTCCAACATCGAACAACACCATTAACGGCGTGATCGCCTTCCAAGGGCCACCGCAAAATTCCGCCGCGCAGTTCCGCGATGGCGTGGTTTCAGACCCTACTGGGGCGTTAAATGGCGCAACCTATATTCGGTCATTTAACACCACTAATCGCCCTAATGAAGTCACCAGCGACGATACTGGCCGCGTTACCGCATTCACCGCACCGTTCACCCAAGGCAATCAGCTGCAAGGCCACCTGCCGTACGCAGTTGGCACCGCTACCATCGTTGATAATGGTTTTGACCCATCCACCGGCATGGTGTGGGGCAGATGGTCGGGCGGCACGGTGACCATTGGTGGTCAATCGGTAGCCTTAGGCAACAAGAGCATGCACTATATTTTTAGTGGAACGCAAAGCGGACCAGTGACATTGCCGCTGACAGGTAGCGCCGTTTACGCACTCGCTGGCGCGACCAAGCCTACCGATAATTTGGGCAATGTGGGCACGTTAAATAGCGCATCACTTAGCGCAAACTTTAGCGCCCGCACGGTAGATACGGCCCTGAACCTCACCATCGCCAACCAAACATGGAATGCATTAGCAACCGGCGTGCCAATTTACCGCGACCAATATTTTTCAGCCTACGCCGGTTCCAGCGGCATTGCCGGTGCGCCTGCACCATCGCTGCTAAATATTACCTGCACACCTAACTGCACGCCGCAACGCTTGAGTGGTAGCATTGACGGCTTTTTCACCGGACGCACGGGGCAAAGTGCGGGCTTAATGTATAACTTAAATAGCAGCATTGCAGGGTCAATTGCGTTTAGAAGACCGGGATAGTTTTTTGTAAATACCGTCAATAAATTTTAATGTTATGCCTGAAGATGCCCTATTTTAGGGCATCTTCATTTATTATATAGTATTTAGAAAACTTTTAAGGTAAATGTTAAACACCCATTTACCCATACCTTAGCGCTAAAGCGCTGGAGAAACACGATGCGCCTCAACCCTTTTATGCAGACACTGCCCAATTTTGCTTCTCGTATTTATTCACGCGTCCAGCAATTGACGCTGGCGCTTGCCCTGATGTTAGGTTGCAGTGCGGTGCAAGCTATTTGTACTAGCAACGCCAACCCCGCAAGTTGGACTAACCCCTCGCATTGGGTGGGTACGTGTACAGGCGGGCCAAATGCTGCCGAAACGGTAGTTGTCCTTGCAAACACCGTGGTCAACATTCCTGCCGGCAGTTTTTCGGTAGCAGGGCTAACGCTTAACGATGGTGTAGACCTAAACGGTGCGAGCAGCGCATCTACTTTTATTACCTCTACCGGCGATATTAATTTTCAAGGTTCAAGCCTGTCGATACGGCTTAATAATATTTCCGTTTCTGGTTCGGCTGCGGGTGCATTGAAGGTGATGCACAACATTGAAATTAATAATGGTATTTTGCGCAACAAGTACACGGGCGGTGTACCAAGCGAAGTTGTAGCAGGCAAAACAGTGACTTTCGATGGAAGTTCCACATTTTTCAATGACGTCGGTGCCAAGCTAAAAATATTTGGCGGTACCACGTTTGTGAAAAGCCCGGTAACGGGAGGTCCTAAATCGTTCCGTAATTTTTCTGCGGCCAATAACGCGGTTGACATTCAAGGAGCGGTGAGTATTCAAGTGGAAATAGAAAACGATGGCGAAATCTTTTTTCCAAATTTAAGTTCGGAACTCACCATTCCGGACGGCTTTGTTTTTGACATGAGTGACTCGAACAGTGTGTTAACGGGCTCGGGTAAGCTCATAGCGGCAGCCAACGACATCACCATTGCCAACGGGCGCGTATCGGGCAGTATGCAATTTCAGGTGGGGCCGAGTAACAAAGTGGTCAACAGTGGCGGCATTTTTACGCCAGGATTAGGGTTAGGCGTGCTAGGCACCATCGCAATTACCGGGTCCTACAGCCAACTTGGCACAGGAAAGTATTTGGTTGATATTGACGCCACCGGTTCAGATCAAATTTCTACAACAGCCGGAATTAATATTGCCAACGGAGATATTTTTTACCGGCAAGGCGTAGGTGCTGCAATTACTAACGCGAGCACCGCTAAAACCGTTGCGTTAGCTGCCGCGGGCGGCGCCACGTTCGGGGCGCCCATCACGCTTCAAAATGTGTTTACCGCTGCGGCCACCCCCGTCATCACCCCAATCGCTATTCGCACGACTTTGACGAGTAACGCCATCAACGCCGCACGCAGCGGGTCACGGATGGTTGTGAGTACGCTCACTGATTTCGCCACGCCAACACCGGGCCAGCTACGTGATGCAATCGTAGCCGTGAATGGCGAAGCACCGGGCTGCGCTAACTCGCCTTATCGGGTTCGCTTTAACGTGACGGGCACGATTAGTTTGGGCTCCGCTTTGCCTGCGCTAGGCGCATGTGAAACCGGCATTAACGCGCACGAGCACCACATTACAGAAATCGCTTTTGGGCTTAATTCGGGCTCGGCTGATGACGCTTCTAATGCGGCTTTTGGCGTGACTATCGCCAATGGCGGGTCGGTGCCTTTTGGCTTTGAAATCACCGGCGCGGCGGGCGCACGTATTGCAGGCCTTGCAATCACTGGTTTTCCAACCGGTATAAAAATTGGCGCCGCTGGCAACACGGTGGCCACTGCCGCTATTCATGGCAACGCCATATCGGGTGGGGCTAACGGCATCGAAGTGATAGAGGGTAATGCCGTAGCCATTGGCGGCGCGTACACCCCCACCGGCACGACGTTACTCCAAAATTTGAATATCATCCATTCAAACTCTAGTAGTCAAATTATGGTTTCGCGCACCGCCCCCACGGCTGGGCAACTCACCATCGAAGGAAATTTACTTGGGCGCGGGCCAGCAGGTTCGCCCGCAATCACGGCGGCGACCGGTATTTCAGTAACGGACGTTGCCAGCAATAATTTATCGATAAAACAAAACGTAATTGCCACATCGCTGCGCGGTATTTTTATCAATACCAGCGCCAATAACGTCAAGCTCAATGAGGTGTCGTTTAATCGCATTTACGGTGGTGGTTTAGCCATCGCGCGCGCCGCACCTATTGCGGTGCCAATTTTTACGTTTGTGGACGGCAACGCCAACACCGTGAATTTGAAACTAACTGGTACTAACGGTGACGTGCACGATGTTTGTGTGTGCGAGAACAATCCCGGTGAGACGCAATGCCGTCGTGTGCGAGCGTGTTCGCCGGTTGGTATTGGCCCATCAGGTGATGGCACGTTATCGTTAAATCTCGCTCCGCCGTTAGCTTCTGGTGCCACCATCACCGCTTATGCGGTAAGCACAGGTGGCAGCAATGCCGTGCGCGGTACTTCTCAGCTATCGCTACCGGCCACGCTGCCCACTTATGCAATATCACCCCCCAGTACCTTCACCTACGCCGACACCCTTGTTGGTACGCAGCTATCACAAACTTTTATTGTGCAAAACGTTGGCGCGGTAGCCACCCAAATTGATGCGGCAGGCATATCCATTTCAGGTGTTCCTGAATTTGTGATTCCAATCGGGGCGAGCACTTGCAAGCCATTGTCAGGAATGGGACCAATACTTGCGCCGCTTGGCGCCTGCACGATAGTCGTCAATTTTTCACCGTCGGCGGTAACGCCGTTTACTGGTTATTTAAATATTTCATCCGTAGGCTTTGCGGGCGTGAGTGTCACGCTCGTCGGCAATGGTATTCAGCCCGGCATCAACGTGACGCCGACTTTGTCACTAAACTTTGGTAGCGTCACCGTTGGGTCATCAAGCACCTTCCAACTGGTGCAAATCGACAATCCTGGCACCGCACCGCTTACTATTTCTGCCATCGCCACCACATCTGGATTCAGTCTAACCACAGGACTTGGCGTAACCTGCGGCACGCCACCCTTCAATTTAGCCGTAATGACCAATTGCAGTATCGGCGTATTGTTTGCGCCAACGTTAGGTGACACCGCCATCGGGCAATTGATTATTAACAACAACGCCGGTGCAGCCGTCATCCGCACCTTAAATGGCACAGGCCTTGCCGCCAATACGCTGACAGGTGTTGCTGCCTTTGCGCCCGCAACGGCAATCGTCGGCCAAGCTATCCAGTTACCCATCACCATTAGCAATGGAGGGTCGACGGCAGCGGCAGCGGTAGGCTTTAGCTATACCTTGCCCACGGGTTTGGTGTTCACCACCGCAACGCCTACTTCAAGCTGCGGCGGGGTGCTGGGAGTAGCGGGCAGTGTGCTCACTTATTCAAACGGCAATATTGCGGTGGGGGCTAATTGCGTTATTGAGGCTACCCTAAAAGCTGTAAATCCCGGTAGTTTCACGGTGACCCTAGCGACCGTTACCTCCACTAACGGCGGGCTTCTCGCGCCGGTTGCAGCTAGTTTGTCCGCTGTTTCTGGTGCATTTATAGTGAGCGATCCTGTTAACGCAAGCACTTTGGCATTTGGCACCGTAACGCCTACGGTTGTGTCGCCACCGCTTACGGTAAAGCTCACCAACGACGGTAACGTGGCTTCAACAATTAGCGCAAGCATCGTGGGTGCGGACGCTGCACGATTTAGTTTAAGCAACGGTTGCAGCGCGGGCTTAAACGCAGTTTCTTCATGTGCGCTGCTGGTCACCTGCGCACCCACCGCTGCTGGCGCGTTGACTGCAAGCTTGCAGGTGACGCACGGCGCTACTAATTTGCCATCACCGCTGCAATATCCGCTTACCTGTATTGGTGGCGTGCCGCCGCCAATTAGCTACACCTTGGCACCAGCAAGCACTACCATCGCCAGCACCCAAATTGGCGCTACGCGTACTGCCACGTTTACGCTTACCACTGCGAGCCGCCCACTTGCCATCACCAACTTAACCGTGACCGGTGCGGGATTGAGCGTGGTCGCGGGGGCGGGGGCGGGCACGTGTCCGCCAGCAGGTGTCGTGGGTGCCGGATCTAGTTGTACAATTATTGTGGCCTACAAACCTACTGCGCAGGCAAGCGTCACGGGTCAGCTCACTATTCTGAGTGATGCGATCAACACGCCCACAAGCACCGTAAATCCTAGCGTTGCGAGCATTTTGGCTTCTGCGCCCGATGCAGTTTTGATCACGCCAAATCAACCCTTTGCATTCGGCTCAGTTAACACCGGTGCAACTAGTGCCGCGCAAAGCCGCACCTTGGCGAACAACACCGCTGTACCCATTTCATTTACCGCATTTACAGTGCCCGCTGGCTATTTAGTCACCGACACCTGCGCCGCAGCAAGCCCGCTGGCGGCGAACGCTAGCTGTGTTGTCACTGTCACCTTTAAGCCAACCGCACTCGGCGCGCAAAATGGCAACGTATCAAGTGGGGTGACTAGCACCGCCATTCCGGGTGGGTTGTCGTTTGGTTTACTCACATCGGCCACAGGTGTATCGCCGCTATCGCTTGCGGCATCGGCACTGCCCTCTACCTTGGCATTTGGCAGCGTTACGCTACCGGCAGCAAGTGGGCCGCAAAGCACTACGATTAAAAATATTGGCGGCGTGGCGATCACCCTTGATTCCTTAACCTTGCCGCCTGCGTCCGGCATGGTGCGACCCGTCGGTGCGGCTGGCGGCACTTGTATCTTCGGTAGTGCAACGGCGCAATTGCTACCAAATGACACCTGCGTGATCACCTTAATTTTCGCGCCATCGGCACCTGGTATGGTGAATGGCGAAGCGATTATTGTTTTTAGCTCGCCCATTGCAACTGCGGGCGCAGCTTTGCCTCTACGCGTCCCTTTAACTGCCACCGCCCTTGCTGCAGCGGTGCCCATATTTAGCATCACACCAGCTAGCTTATCGTTCTTAAACCAAACAGTTGGGCAAACCTCGTTACCACAGCCCATCACCATCCGTAATGCTGGTCCGGGTGATTTGCTGCTCTCAGCCTTCACGCCACCTGTGAACAGCGGCATTACACGCGCAGCTACAACCGTTGGTGATACTTGCACGCAGTCGCCGATCGTCGTAGGTGGTTTCTGTGTGGCCTTCTTCACCTACAAGCCGCTGGGCATCGAAACGGTTAATGGAGCCATCACCATCACATCAAACGCGCCCACACAAAGCGTGAGCTACACTGCATCTAGTGTGGCAGCGCCTTCACCGCAATTTGAAATTAGCGCGGCCACACTAGACTTCGCGGGGCAAGTCATCAACACCACAAGTACCGCGCGCACTATCGCCATTCGTAATGGCGGAACGGCGCCAATGACGGTGCGCATCACGTCCACCGGTGCGGTGTTTGTGGTGAACAATAACTGTCCTGTAGCGGCTGGCGCGCAGCAAGTTTTAGGCGGTCAAAGCTGCGAAGTTACGGTAACGTTTAAGCCGACAGATACGATTACTTATACCGGATCCGTTTCCATCACGCATGACGCAACTAACGCGCCAACGCCGGCTGGGATAGTCCTCAGAGGCTTGGGTTTACCCGAGCCGGTAGCGGCGCTAAGCTTCACGCCTGCCACACTTGATTTCGGGTCGCAAACGCTCGGTATTTCAACTACCACGCCAAAAGTTGTGATTGTTCGCAGCGCGGGTGCGGGTGCTGCAAAAATTGCGCGTATCACCAACACTGGTGACTTCAGCTTCACCAGCAACTGCCCGCTGACCCCAGATGCTCTGCCACCCACGTTTGAATGCAATATCACCGTCGCGTTTAAGCCGCAAACCATAGCTGCCCAAACGGGGGTAATTACGGTTGAAAGTAACGTGCCCGCAACAACTCCCGGTGCCAATCAAATTACGCTCAAAGGTGCGGGCTCTCCGGTGCCAGTGCCAAATATTGATGCATCAGTGCGGCGGCTAGACTATCCGACGCTCACCGTTGGAACAGTGAGTGATCCGCAGTCTATTGTGATCAAAAATGCAGGCTTTGCCAATTTGCGATTTGCTGGCTTTTCACTATCAGATTCAAGCTTTGCGCTCAGTGGCATTCGTGGACGCGACGTGGCGGTTGATGTGCCGCCCTGCGGCAGCACGCTGTCGCCGAGCGACGTCGGTTGTTGGATAAGCGTCGTATTTGCGCCGCGCGCTGTGGGCAATGTGAATGCCGAGCTAGCCATATCATCTAATGTGGCAGGGGGGGCGTTGCGTATACTGCTTACCGGCACCGGCGCTGCGTTGCCGAAGCCATTGATTACATTATCGACTTCCACACTTAACTTTGGCGAAATTGTGGTGAGCACAACCAGCCAAGCGCAAACGGTCACCATCAGCAATCGTGGTGATGCGCTCTTAAGTGTCGGTGCAATTACGGTGAGTAACGCCGACTTTGCTATCCAAACACCGAGCACGGCAAACGCGTGTAACTTAACTTCTACCACGCTCGCCGTCAACGCAAGCTGTGTGGTGCAGATTGTGTTTTCAGCGATCACCCTTGGCGCAAAAACGGCTAATTTAAACATCGCAAGTGACAGCAATAGTGTTGCTTCCACAGACACCGTGGGTTTAAGCGGCACCGCCATTGCTGCTCCTGCGCCAGTGATTCGCACAACGATTACGGCGTTAGGTTTCGGCAACACCGTGTTTGGTGGTGCAACACCGTCGCAATCAGTTGTGTTTAGCAATACCGGCACCGCACCGCTGCTAGTCGCTAGCATTACTACCCTGGGCGACTTTATCCAAAGCACCAATTGCCCACCAAGTTTAGCCGTGGGCGCTACGTGTACGGTCGCAGTGTCGTTCTCGCCGCTTGGCTTGGGTAGTAGGGGAGGTGAGCTGCAAATTCGGTCTAACGCCACGCCAAACCTTGTTAGTATTAGCTTGGGCGGTACTGGTTGCAGATTGTTTAGTATTGCGGGTTCGCGGATTATTTCAACATTGTGCGCGCCATAATTTGCCGCATTTTTTATAGCTTGTAGACGGCATCTTGGCGGTGGTTTGATTTTTTAAACCACCGCCAATTTTATTTTCTCGTCAGAAACTTAAAAACGACAGCGCGTGGAAAAATCTTGTTTAGCCATGCTCAATTTAAGCCGTAATGGTGGATAATTCGCAGGATGAATTACTTTTCTGCCATTCAACGTCTAACACGTCAAATTGCGCCCACGCATGGGTAAGCGCGCCAACAAACGCACGCCAAAGCGCCGAGGATACGCTACGCTCTCTACGGTTTTGCTTGCGCCCATAGCTGAGCCATTTGAGATTACACCGCCTACCGTGCTGCCAACTGTAGCGCCGCTCTCGCAGATTCATTTTTATTTGAACGGTAAAGCGATCCAATTAGCGCAGGTTGCTTCAACACAGACCGTGTTGCAATATTTGCGTGAGGACGCGCATTTATGCGGCACCAAAGAAGGTTGTGCCGAAGGCGATTGCGGTGCCTGTACCGTGATGATTGGGGACGTGGCGACGAACCAAGCCGGCACCGCTTCCGCTATAAATTTACGCACCGTAAACGCCTGCATTCAGTTCGTGGCCACGCTACATGGCAAAGCGCTTTACACGGTAGAGGCATTGGGCGGCGCGCATCCTGCGCAATTAGCAATGGTCGATTGCCACGGCGCGCAATGCGGCTTTTGCACTCCAGGCTTTGTGATGTCGCTGTGCCATTTGTATGATCAAAATAGCGCACCTTCAGATGCCGAAGTGCGCGCAGCCCTTACCGGTAGCTTATGCCGCTGCACGGGATACAAACCCATCATCGCAGCCGGTTTAAACATGGCGCGCTATCCAAAGGTGGCCTTTAATACGGCGCTGACAGGCACTTTGGCTCCGGCCATCGAGCATCCAGCTAACACCGAGCCCGCTGCAAACGCGTTCTATAGTCCTACAACATTACGCGAACTGCATCAGCTAAAAGCCGCTCATCCAACGGCCACCGTGCTTGCTGGTGGCACCGACGTAGGGTTGTGGGTAAACAAACAATTCCGACAGTTAGGCCACGTAATTTACGTAGGCAATGTAGAAAATTTTGCGAAGATTACTGAGCATTTGAGCCATTTTGAAATCGGCGCTGGTGCGTCACTTGCCGCTACCTACGCGGCTTTAGCGCCACATTATCCGCAAATGAATCAAATGTGGGAGCGCTTTGCATCCCCCCCGATACGTCATGCTGGCACCATCGGTGGCAATATCGCCAACGGTTCGCCTATTGGCGACAGCATGCCCGCATTCATTGCGCTTGGCGCGACTGTGCGCGTGAGCAGCGCGCGCGGCAGTCGCGTGCTGGCGCTGGAAGATTTATACCGCAGCTATCAAGTTAAAAACATGGCGCCTGATGAAGTGGTGGAGCGCATTTTTGTGCCGCTACTTACCACTATCGCAAAGCTCGCGTATCGGTTTCGCGTATACAAAATTTCAAAGCGTTTCGATTCTGATATTTCCGCCGTGTGCATGGCCATCGCGATGTCGGTAGAGCAGGGCGTAATTAAGCAGGTGCGTATAGGTATGGGTGGCATGTCTGGCGTGCCGCAACGTGCGCCGCACTTAGAACAGGCATTGCTGCTTTATGCTTTTACCGGTGAAACGTTTGAAAACGCTAAAGCCGCGCTGGCGTTGGATTTCCAGCCATTAAGCGACCTTCGCGCAACGGCGCAATATCGTCTTCAAGTGGCGCAAAACTTGCTAACGCGCTTCTACTTGGAATGCGAAAACCCGCAGGACGAAACCAGTTTAGACGTGGCGAATTTTCAGCTATGAACATCACGCCATCACCGACTGAAAAAGTGCAAGTGCATGAATCAGCCCATTTGCACGTGGCGGGTACTGCCGTATATGTGGATGACATAGCCGAACGCCAAGGCACATTACACGCGGCGTTCGGCCTAAGCGCGTGTGCGCACGGCAAAATTTTGAGCATGGATTTTTCAAACGTAATCAGCGCGGCGGGTGTAGTGAAAGTGCTTACTGCTGGCAACATTGCGGGAGAAAATAACTGCGGGCCTATTATTCACGATGATCCAATTTTGGCCGACGGTACGGTGCACTATTTCGGGCAGCCGGTATTTATTGTGGTGGCGCAAACGCATGATTTGGCGCGCCGCGCTGCAGTGATGGCGCGCATTGAGTATGCGCCGTTACCGCCCACGTTTAGCACGCGCGATGCCGCAGAAAAATGCCAATTTGTGGTGCCGCCCATCCATAAACAACGTGGGGATGCAGCGCAGGCGATCAAATCTGCCCCGCGCAAAATTAGTGGCCACTTTGAAGTGGGCGGGCAGGAGCAATTTTATTTAGAAGGCCAAATTTCTTATGCAATACCTGTTGAAAATAAAGGTATGCAGGTATTTTGCTCTACCCAACATCCATCCGAAATGCAGCACCATATTGCGCATTGTTTAAATATTCCGTTTAATCAAGTAACCGTTGAAACCCGTCGCATGGGGGGGGCGTTTGGTGGCAAAGAAAGCCAATCCGCTATTTTTGCGTGTGCTGCAGCCATTGCCGCAAACGCTTGCGCAGCACCCGTCAAGCTGCGGCCAGACCGTGATGACGATATGCTGATCACCGGCAAGCGCCATGATTTTAACTATGATTTTGAAGCGGGTTTTGATGCCACTGGACGGCTTTTGGGCGTAAAGTTTTCGCTCATTTCGCGCGCCGGTTATTCAGCTGATTTATCTGGCCCGGTGGCTGCGCGTGCGCTGTGCCATGTTGACAATGCCTACTACTTAAGTGCGGTTGATGTGCGCGTGATGGCAGCTAGAACCAACACGCAATCGAACACCGCGTTTCGCGGCTTTGGCGGGCCACAGGGGGCATTGGCGATCGAATACGTGCTCGACACTATCGCCCATGAATTGGGGCTTGATGCACTAGAAGTACGGCGTGTTAATTTTTATGACGAAGCCGATAAATTAGATAAGCGTTGCACCACCCATTACGACATGACGGTAGAAGATTTTCCGCTGCGCGATATGTTGGCAAAGCTTGAAGCCAGCAGCGATTACTGGGCGCGCCGAGCAGAAATTTCGGCTTTCAACGACAGCCATGGCGTGCTGCGACGCGGCTTGGCACTGACGCCAGTTAAGTTTGGTATTTCGTTTAACGTCAATCATTACAACCAAGCTGGAGCCTTGGTGCAAATTTATACCGACGGCACGGTATTAGTGAATCATGGCGGTACAGAAATGGGGCAGGGCTTGCATACTAAAATTATGCAAATCGTGGCGCAGGAGTTTGGCTTAACCCTAGATGCCGTGCGCATTACCGCGACCGATACCGCCAAGGTGCCCAATACATCGGCTACAGCGGCCTCTTCGGGTACGGATTTAAACGGCAAAGCCGCTCAAAATGCTGCGCAAAAAATCAAAGCGCGCTTGAGCGAATTTGCCCAAGTTAAATACGGCTTTGGCGATTTACGCTTTGCCGATGGCTATGCACATATTGGCGACAACCAAGTGTCGTTTAAATATTTTATTACGGCCGCCTACCAAGCACGCGTGCAATTATGGTCAGATGGCTTTTACGCCACACCCAAAATCCATTGGAACCGCGACATGATTTCAGGCCGCCCCTTCTACTATTTTGCCTATGGCCTTGCCGCAACCGAAGTAGTGGTGGATACCTTAACCGGTGAATACAAATGCTTGCGCGTTGATATTTTGCACGACGCTGGCACGTCCATCAATCCGGCGCTAGACATCGGCCAAATTGAAGGTGGGTTCATTCAAGGCATGGGCTGGCTCACGACCGAAGAATTAGTGTGGAATAAAGACGGCAAGCTAATGACGCACGCACCATCCACCTATAAAATTCCGACGGTAAATGATTGTCCGAAAGATTTTAGAGTGGCGTTATACGATCAGCCAAACCGTGAAGACACGATTTTAAAATCGAAAGCAGTGGGTGAACCGCCCCTATTATTGGCCTTCTCCGCGTTTTTTGCGATTCGCGATGCCATTTCTTACGGTCAAAAAAACGCCGCGCCACTGAGTGCGCCCGCTACACCTGAAGCCGTGTTGCGTGCGTACACCGCCGCACTTGCGCAAACAGCGCAGGAGCTGTAATCGATGAAGTTGCTACCAAACTTTATGGATTGCTTAAACTACGCGGCCGAGCAAAACGCAGCGGCTGTGCTCATCACCATCACCCGCACCAGAGGCTCCGCGCCGCGTGATGCGGGCACGCGCATGGCCGTCGCATTAGCTACGGATGCTGCAGCGCTGATCGTAGGCGGCACTATCGGTGGCGGTAATTTGGAATATAAAGCGCTAGAAATTGCGCAAAATATGCTCAAAAGCGAGCCTAAAAATGCCTTGGAGATGCCCGTCTTCGAGACGACAACGTCGTCGAGTGACCCTTCACGGGAGAATAGGGCGTTTCCACTTGGCGCAAGTTTAGGCCAATGTTGCGGTGGCTGGGTTGAAATGCGCTTTGAAGTCATCACTGCCGCGCAAAATGTATCAACCGCATATTGGATACAAGCACTACGCGATGCCCCACCGCCAAACGCGTTTAACGTCATGCTCTTTGGCGCAGGCCATGTAGCGCAGGCGTTAGCACCTATGCTTTGCGCCATCGGTGCCAACGTGGTGTGGATTGATAACCGCGAAGGTGCGTTTGAATGGGGCAATCACATCAAGTCTGCAAACATTGAAACCATCACCACCGATGCACCCGAAGCTGAAATTGCCAATGCGCCAAGCGGCACGTACTTTATCGTGATGACGCACAGCCATGCGCTCGATCAAGTAATTACGCACGCGATGTTGCAACGCGATGATGCGAGCTTCTACGGTTTGATTGGCTCTAAAACAAAACGCAAACTGTTTGATAACCGCCTATCCATGCGGGGTTTCAGCCAGTCAGCGCTTGGAAATCTAACATGCCCCCTCGGTATTGAAGGCATTAACAGCAAAGAACCCGCAGCGATAGCGCTTGCCATCACAGCCCAAATTCAACAACGTAAAGAGCAACTTTCAGTCTCTGCGCAAATGAAATCGCAAACTAAAATTAACTATGCATAACAAACCAACCGCGCTCGAATCGCCCATCGCATTGCGCGGAAGCATCTTCCACAGCTTGGCAGACCCACAAAATTACAGCGAAGCGCTCGCTGAAAAAAACGGCTGCTTTGCTTATTTTGAAGACGGTATCATCGTCATTTCCGCTGGCAAAATTAGTGCGCTGGGTTCGGCCGCCACTATTTTGCCAACCTTGGCCTACGACGTTGAAGTGCGCGATTGTCGCGGCAAATTTATCATGCCGGGCTTTATTGATACCCATATTCACTACGCCCAAACCGACATCATCGCAGCCTACGGCGCACAGTTGCTCGACTGGTTAAACCGCTACGCCTTTCCTGAAGAAATGCTGTTTGCCGATAAGCAATACGCCACCGAAGTAGCTGAATTTTTTATGCGCGAACTGCTGCGCAACGGCACCACGGCCGCACAAGTGTTCGGCACCGTGCACGCGCAGTCGGTCGATGTATTGTTTGAAGCGGCGCAACAACACGGCATGGCCATCATCGCCGGCAAAGTGATGATGGATCAAAACTGCCCGCCGCAATTAGCCGACACCCCTGAGAGCGGCTACGCCGATTCGCGCTCACTTATACAGCGCTGGCACAACAATGGCCGTCTGCGATACGCTGTAACGCCCCGATTTGCGCCCACCTCCAGCGAGGCACAGCTAAAAACAGTACAACAACTAGTGGAAGAATTTCCAGATGTTTATGTGCAAACACATCTATCTGAAAACGAAAGCGAAATTGCATGGGTGGCTGAGCTATTCCCATGGAGCAAAAGCTATCTGGATGTTTACGCCCACTATGGCCTGCTGCGCCCACGCACCACCTTCGCGCATTGCATTCATCTGAGCGATGCTGAACACCAACAACTAGCCAGTAGCGGTGCGGCAATTTCATGCTGCCCCACATCAAATTTATTTTTAGGCAGCGGCTTATTTAACTTCAAAGCTGCCGAAGACGTCGGCGCCAAATTGAGCTTCGGCACAGACGTAGGCGGCGGCAGCAGCTTCAGCATGCTGCGCACCATGCACGAAGCCTACAAAGTCGCACAACTAAGAGGCGACCCGCTAACGCCCCTAAAAGCCTTCTACATTGCAACCAAGGGTGCATCTGCCGCGTTGCAGCGTGAAGCCGAAATAGGGTGCTTAAGCGTCGGCCAAATGGCAGACTTGATCGTCATCGATCCCAAAGCCAGCGAAATTTGCGCCCGCCGCATGGCCACCGCGCAAACTTTGAGTGAAAAACTATTTATTTTGATGATGCTAGGCGACGATAGGCATATCGCGCAGACTTGGGTAGCGGGGCAGTGCGTGCATGAGGCAGGCTGAAGACAGCCTTTCCATGAACATAGTGGTTTTTAAGGGTTTTCTCTTATAGGCACTAATGTCTGCCCTAGTTGCTTGGCGAGGCTTTGGAGTGCGCGGTGTTTATTT
>JAYUOW010000105.1:0-5265 GCA_043760555.1 Betaproteobacteria bacterium | reverse complement strand
GCGCGACCAATGTTCTGCGGGCGCGATACGTAGCGAGGGCTGGTTGCATAGCTTACGTTATCAAGCGCTACATTGCTGCGAATTAAATCGCGAATTTGGCGAGTGAATAAATTGATGGAAACAATGCCGCCGCCTTCCATATAGTTTTCGTAAGCTAGATCAATGCCGTTGGCAATTTCTGGTTTTAAGTTTGGATTACCCGCACGGTCTACGTTGGTGCTGGTGTTGGCACCGGGCACGGGATATTGGGTGTTTAGGCTGGGGCGCGCCACGAGTTGTTGCGTGCTTGGGGTGCGATAGCTTTGGGTTAACCCTAGGCGAAATTGGTCGCGCGCTGGTGGGTCATAGCGCCATACCAATTGCGCTAAGGGGTTGAGCACGCGGCTTTGGTTATTTACTGCGGGTCTGGCTGCACCGTCACTTGCGCTGCGGGTTTCAATGCCTTCCCACCGCACGCCGCCGTAGGCCGATATTTTTGGGCTGGGATCCCATTCGTCTTGAATGTAGAAAGCCGTACGACGGGTGCTGACGTTAACTTGGCTACCAAAGTCGGCTAACTGAACAGCGCCGTTGAGAATTGTCGTAGCTTTTTCATCGCGCTTGGTGTTTTCAAACTCCACGCCTGAAACTAGTTTATGTTCTGAACCCGCGCCTAAGTTGCGGGTAATTTTGCCGACAATATTCCACGACGTATCTACAGCTTGGGTGTTGGTGTTTTGATTTAATACCAGTGCTCCGGCGCTACTAAATTCATCAATATTGTTTTTGGCTGAAGATTTAAAACGTCCCGCCCCGCCGCGAAGTTCAAAGCGGGTTTGCTCATCAATCGTTTTATTGAGCATGGTCATAAAACGCGTTACGTTGATGTCGTTGCTCGAATTTGAATTGCTCGTTGCATACGGCGCTGGCGCAGCACCTACGCTCTGCGTGAGGGTGCCGCGCGCGCTGGTGCTGGTGTTGTTTTTAACCAAAAACGGCTGGATGCTAAACATCTCTCCTGGGCCTAAACGCCACTGCATCCGGCCACTGGCAAATATGCTTTTGCCATCGTTTGCGCTATCGCTAGTGGACGCACGCGCTTGCTCGATGGCGTTGGTTTGGGTGTTGGTAAAAATGCTGTTGTTGCGCGAACTATTAAGCTGGTCGGTGCCGTTGAGC
The DNA here is from genome assembly GCA_043760555.1 of Betaproteobacteria bacterium. Classification (GTDB taxonomy): domain Bacteria; phylum Pseudomonadota; class Gammaproteobacteria; order Burkholderiales; family Usitatibacteraceae; genus JANMDR01. Next base: position 4,107 of record JAYUOW010000105.1, on the reverse strand, counting down.
GACACCGTAAAATTGTAGGTGCCGGTAGGGCTAAAACTATCGTTTTGCGTCCACGATAAATTGGGCGAAATTTTGCCGCGTTCGTCAGTTAAGGCGGCGCGTAGGTCGTTGTTGCGAATACGCAGTGGTTCACGCAAAATCACGTTGATGGTGCCGGCTACCGCACGCGTACCGGTTTCAGCCGTGGGCGCACGTAAAATTTCGATGCGCTCTACCTGCTCAGGTGTTATTTGCTCCATTGAAAATCCGGGCGGTACACGTTCGCCGTTAAGCAACATTTGCGTCGCTCCCCCGCCCATGCCGCGCATACGCACTGGGCCACCGCGCCCGGGTCGACCACCTTGGGTCACGCCGGGCAGGCGACGCATCACATCACCTAAATTACTATCGCCATACTGCTCAATTTCTTCGCGGGTGATGATGATTTTGGCCGCACTGGAATTACGCCGGTCATCATTGCTAAAGCGCTGGCCTTTAATTTCTACTTTATCGACTGACTGCGGCACGTCTTTTTTAGCCACAGGAGGTGGTGCCGGTTTGGTTTGCGTTGTAGCGTCTTTGGCGTCGGGCGGAACAACGGGTGCGGGCTCGGTGGTTTGAGCTAATAAGGTGGCGGGCATCAAAACGGCAAAACGTAATATTTTGGAAGGCGAAATAATCATTTTTTGAATTTAGAATTTTAATTTTAGGCAAGACTTTCAGTATCTATTAAAGCATATGAAGCTGAAATGAATAATGCCGCTACCAGTACAATACGGGCTACCAGTGTGTAAGCAAATATGTCAGGGCACCTCCAGAAATCCAATTTTCTGCATTCCAGCGCCGTTATTCTGTAGACCGCCCCAAAGCAGTGGTAAATGGGCGTAAACCCAGTATTGTGGAGGCATTGATCGCTATGCCCCTTTAGGAAACGTACTATGTTTAAATCTTTTGGAAGCTTTTTACACCGCACGCCTTGGTGGGCGCTGTGGGGTGGTGCGTTTTTGATATTTTTAGCACTGGTGGCGTTTGCGACACCGTGGGGCGTATTTAAATTATCAAAACTGGGTCGCAACGCATCCGAGCGCGAGGCGATTCAGCACGAAGTGGATAACAGCGGCAAAGCAATTTTGGAAACTGCGTTTCGTACATGGAGCGATAACTCGAAGGACGAAGAGCAGGCGGCAGAACTTAAAAAGGTAGCCGATTCCATCGCGCGCTGGCGCGAGCAAACGCCCGATCCGGTGGGCGACGCCAATAAAGCGGCACTGGAGCGCTTAGAAAACGCGCATCTTGAGCTGAAAAAAAATCAGCAAGAATTAGAAGTGGCGTTGCGCGAAGCTGGCGCGCCCCAGCAAGTGACCAAAGACTTGATGGCGCCGCTAAAAGAAAGCATCAATAATGTAAAGGACGCCACGCGTGATGTGCGCAAGAACGTGCTTGAAACTGGTGTAACGGCCACTACACCAACCACACCAACTACGCCAACCACGCCAACAACGGCCACCCGCGCCACTTCACCCACCACGCCGTCTGCACCCGCATTGTTGCCGAAGAAAAATTCCGTCGGCATCGTGTTTGATTTCGGTGACGATGGCAAGAGCGATGCGAAGGCAAATGCGGTAGTGGATGGCGATGTATCAGGATCAGGTTTTTCGCAACGGCTAACCGATTTAGATTTAAGCGAAGAAGCCAAAACTATCATCAGCACCGAAATTCGCCAAGCTGCCTTAAAGATATTTATCGCCAGCGTAATTATCTTGTTTATGATCCCGCTGCTGATCGTGTTGGCGATTGCAAAAATTTATATTGGCCGCGCCAGAGCCTCACAAATTGTGGCCGAGCAAAGTAAGGAAGAAGCCCGTTATCAGGCCGCCACAAGGCAATTGAGTGAGGCAAAACTGCAGGCGTTGCAAGCACAAGTGGAGCCGCATTTTTTGTACAACACCTTGGCTAATGTGCAGGCGCTAACCGAGATTGACCCTGAAGCTGCCAACAAAATGGTCGGGCATTTAATTGAATACTTACGCGCCGCGTTGCCGAAGATGCGTGAAAATAGTTCTACCGTGGGTCAAGAAGTTGAGTTGGCGCGAGCGTATTTAAATATTTTAAAAATGCGCATGGGCGATCGCTTGAGTTTCGCGATCGAAGCGCCTACTGAATTATTAGGCTTGCCGTTTCCGCCGCTTATGTTGCCATCGTTAGTTGAAAACGCCATTAAACACGGGCTTGAGCCCCAGCGCGAGGGCGGTAGCATCACCATTTCAGTGAGTAAAAATGCAGACGGTGCGCTACAGATGGATGTGGTTGATACAGGTCGCGGGCTGACCAATAAAGGACCAGCTGTAGGCGGTGGCGTGGGCTTATCGAATATTCGTGAACGGCTTGTTGGCCTATTTGGGGCAGGCGCGTATTTGAAGCTAGAAGCCAATGCCGACAAAGGTGTGCGTTCGCAAATTGTGATTCCGGAAAGCGCGCTCATGGCAAAATCTGCTATTGGTGCCAGCGCAAATAATGCCCCGAAATCCCCTAAAATAGGGCTTCTTCAGCCCTATTCTGCAGCTTCTGCAAGTGCTGCCGAACCACAAACGGGCTGGCGCGGTGCACTGCGCAAAACTTGGGGCATTGCCGGTAAAGCACACGGCGCGTGGGCGCGGTTTTTGCGTGCGACCTTCGTTGTGCTGTTAGTGTTGCTTGCAATATGTACCTTGGCTTTTGTGGTGGCGGTAGGCACGGGCGCTACGTCAATGAACATGTTTGAATTGGAGTTTTCTGGATTTGAAGGCATGGCATTGGCGTCTGTCGCCGGTGTTGCTGTGTTTATTGTGTGCGCCTTGGTGCTGGCATTAACGATGGTGTTGCTTTACGGCACGGGCGTGTTCGGCGTGTTGACGCTGGCTTTTGTTCTGCTCGCCACTTTATTTTCAGCGCTAACACCTTTAATACCATTGGCCGTGGTGGGTGTGGTAATTTATTGGATAATTAAGCGTGGCAAGCGTAGGGAAGCCAAGCCCGCTACCAAATCCGTCGACGACTAAAATTTCTAATTTTTTCTAGGTTTAAACTCCATGACTATTACTTGCATCATTGCCGAAGACGAACCGATTTTGCGTCAACAGTTAAGCGTCAAGCTAAAAAAACTCTGGCCCGAGCTCGAGCAATTAGCTGCAGTGGGCGACGGTGAAGCCGCGCTGGAAGCGATTGCCACGCACAGCCCCACCATCGCGTTTTTAGATATTCAGATGCCCGAAATGACCGGCGTTGAAGTGGCACAAAGTTTGGCCGCAAATAAAGACATGCGCACTCACGTAGTGTTCGTCACCGCCTTCGATCAATACGCCGTACAAGCCTTTGAAGCCGGTGCCATCGACTATGTGCTCAAACCCTACACCGAAGAGCGCTTAAGCGGCACCATAGAGCGTCTGCGAGCACGTTTAGGCGAGGACAATGACAGCGCAACCGCATCAAAGCCCAGCGGTGCTGTAGCCCCCCCACAAGATCTCGCCGCTATGTTGGCAAGCCTCGCCGCAAGCTTAAATCCTGGGGCTGAAAAACTACGCTGGATTAAAGCCAACATTGGCCAAAATTTGCGGTTGATTCCTATTGAAGACGTACTATTTTTTCAGTCGGATGAAAAATATACGTTGGTTGCCACCAAAGAATTTGATGCACTAATCAAAACGCCAATCAAAGAATTATTAAGCGGCCTAGACGCCGATAAATATTGGCAAATTCACCGCTCCATCATCGTCAACGCCGCTGCGATAGATGCGGTAGTCCGCGACTTTCGCGGCCAAGCCCACGTAAAAGTAAAAGGCCGTAAAGAACAACTCACCGTGAGCCGCCCGTTTTCGCATTTGTTCAAGCAGATGTAAGCGGTCGTGTTCCGGCAGATGTAAGCGGTCGTGCTCCGGCAGATGTAAGCGGTCGTGCTACGGCAGATGTAGGCGATCGTGTTCCGGCAGATGTAGGTGGTCGTGATCGATGTGGCCGCTACTCGCTACCCGCCGGTCGCATCCGCAATCGCAATAAATTCCGCCACCGATAAGGTCTCTGCCCGCGCTGTCGGCGCAATGCCAAGTGCTGTTAAGCCCGCCTCGCTAATCAAACCTTTTAAGGTGTTGCGCA
>JAYUOW010000104.1:0-5296 GCA_043760555.1 Betaproteobacteria bacterium | reverse complement strand
GTGGGTTCAAATGAGGCATGACCGATGGTGAGCATGCCTGCATGTTAAGGGAAAATGCTGCCCGTGTCCAGCGAAAAATCTGTGGGGCAAGATGAGCTCCCGCGAGGGGAGAGAGGAGCTAGAGCGGTGAAGTTTTTAGAGTTGCACAATGGTGAAGGTTGCAGGTTCTTGGGCTTTTCAAGCGTTTGATATTTAAAAGTTGTCACCACTGCGATGCCCTAAAAATCACGCCCCTCTCGCCCCTCGTGGGAGAGAGGCCGGGAGAGAGGGGGAAGGTTAAAGTTTCCGTACCATTTGCAAATACGAATTGAGGAACAATGAATTTTCTAGCATATTTGAGGCTTTCGTTTGGCAGCCAGCCCCCTCTCTCCCTCGAGGGGAGAGAGGAGCCAAATCGCGGTTTTTTCATCGCCTTCCTCTTGCTAGCAGCATTAACTAGTCCCCCCCTCCACGCCGCCGACCCCGTCAAAACCATCCGCTGGTCAATGCTTTCCGCCGAAACTACCTTTGACCCCGCCAAAGCCACAGACCTTTATTCCAACACCATCAACGAAGCGATCTTTGATCCGCTGCTCACTTACGATTATTTAGCCCGTCCTGCCAAGCTTATCGCTAACACAGCAGTTGCCATGCCCGAAGTATCAGAAAACGGTGCCGTTTATACCTTTAAAATTCGCCCTGGTATTTACTTTGCGGATGATCCCGCTTTTAAAGGTATGAAGCGCGAACTCACCGCGTATGACTACGCCTATGCCATCCGCCGCCTGTACGATCCGCAATTAAAGTCTGGTTGGCTTTGGTATGTGGAGGGCAAGATTGTGGGGGGGGATGCGGCCATGGCGGCGGCTAAAAAATCGGGTAAATTTGATTACGACGCGCCTATCGCTGGGCTGGAGACGCCCGATCGATACACCTTGCGGGTGCGTTTGACGCAAACGGATTACAACTTTTTATATGTGTTTGCTACCGTGCAGTTAGGCGGGATTGCCCGCGAAGTTGTGGAAGCTTATCTAGCTGACCCGGGTGCACACCCCGTGGGTACGGGGCCGTTTATTTTGAAAGACTGGGCGCGCTCAAGCCGCATGACCTTGGTGGCGAACCCGAATTATCGCGAGCACTATTACGACGCGCAGCCAACCGACGAGCCTGCGAGCCAAAAAATTTATCGTGAGATGAAGGGCAAAAAACTGCCGCAAATTCAGCGCGTAGAAATTACGGTGGTTGAAGAATCGCAGCCGCGTTGGTTGACGTTTTTAAATGGTGATACCGATTACGCCAATGCGCCTACTGAGTTTGCAGGCAGCGCGTTTCCCAATGGCACATTAGCGCCTTACATGGCGAAGCGCGACATGGTGGGTGAGCGCTTTGTGGAAATGGATTTGGTTTACAGCTATTTTAATATGGATAACCCGATGCTCGGCGGTATCCAACTTAGCCAAATTGCGCTGCGTCGGGCAATTTGGTTGGGGTACAACACCGAAGAAGAAATTATGCTCATCCGCAACGGCGGGGCTGTGGCGGCGCAATCGCCCATTCCGCCGGGTGTTGAGGGCTACGACCCAAAATTCATCAACCCCAGCGCCCAGTACAATCCGGCTAAAGCCAACGCCCTGCTCGACCTTCACGGCTTTACCAAGCGCGATAAAGATGGTTATCGCTTAAAGCCGGATGGTTCGCCATTAGTGCTGAATATGGCTAGCGAGCCTACCAATATCTACAAGCAGTTTGATGAGCTGTGGAAAAAATGCATGGATGCTATTGGCATTCGCTATGAAGTACGCAAAGGGCGCTGGCCCGAGCTAAACAAAGAATCAAAAGCCGGTAAATTATCTATGTGGCAGCTTGCGTGGAGTGGCGATTACCCGGACGCTGAAAACTTCCTGCAAAATTTATACGGCGGCAATATCGGCTCCAGCAACGATGCACGATTTAAAAATGCAGAATTCGATAATCTGTATGAAGCCGCCCGCAAAATGCCGCCGTCGCCAGAGCGCAACAAGCTTTATTGGGAGATGAATCGCATCTTGGCGGTATATGTTCCGTGGATTCCACACACTCATCGTATTCGTTCCGAAATTTGGCATCCGTGGGTGGTGGGCTACACGAAGCACCCAATTTTTAATGCGCCTTGGTTGTTTATGGATATTGATGAATCAAAGCGACCTAAATGAGAGACCCAAATGAGCGCCCTAAGTAAGTGCAAAAAACAGACTGAAGATGCCCTAAAATAGGGCGTCTTCAGGGTGTTAATACCAGTTTGTTACGGGTTTAAATAGAAGCCATTACGGGTTATACTGAAAGCTAATTTATTGTGCAGCGCAACACCAATTTTCAAGGGCGGTTTTGAAGAATTTCAACATCACATTTTCGATTTTATCGGTCACAGGCTTAATCGTCGCCCTTGCTTGCGCACCGCTTGCCCAAGCACAAACCCCTGCCAATGCCCCTAAAAAAACCTTCACCTTAGCTTTCCGCGCCGCCGAAACTGGCTTTGACCCACAAAAAATCGAAGACCGATATTCGGTGGGCATTGCCGAGAATATTTTTGAATCCTTGCTCACCTATGATTGGTTAGCCCGCCCGGTACGCTTGGCACCCCAAGTAGTGCGCGAAGTACCCGTAGCGGAAGAAGACGCCACTCGTTTTACCTTCCGCTTAAAGCCCGGTATTTATTTTCAAAGTGATCCGGTTTTTAAAGGTGTAAAGCGCGAGCTGATCGCTAAAGATATGGAATACGCGATTAAGCGGTTTCGCGACCCAGCGGTGCGCAGCCCCTATTCATGGCTGTTTGAAGACAAAATACTGGGGTTGGATGAATTTACCGAAGCCGCGAAGAAATCCGGAAAGTTTGATTACGATGCGCCCATTGAAGGCGTAAAAGTAATTGATCGCTACACGATTAGCTTTAAACTCAAGGCACCGGATTACAACTTCATTTATTTTTTTGCGATGCCTAACGTGGTGCCTGTAGCCCGCGAGGTAATTGAAGCCTACAAAGATGACACCATGGCGCATCCGGTGGGCACGGGGCCCTTTATTTTGAAGGAATGGGTACGCAGATCAAAAATAGTTTTAGAGCGCAATCCCGATTATCGCGGCCACACGCTCAACACTGAATTTGCCGATAAAAATGATCCGTGGGACGTCGAAGCCGTAAAGCGCCTAGGCGGCAAAACCTTGCCCCTGCTTGATCGCGTAGTGATTTATCCAATTGAAGAAGAGCAGCCACGCTTTTTAGCTTTCATGAATAAAGAGCACGACATCATGGAAGAAACGCCGTTTGCCTACATGACGCAAGTAGCGATAAACGGCAAGCTCAGCCCAAACTTAAAGGCGCGCAACGTCAGCTTGTTTAAAGACCTGCAGCCTGAAATCGCCTACACGGTAATGAATATGGAAAGCCCCATCGTTGGCGGCTATAAGCCCGAAAATATCGCGTTGCGCCGCGCCATAGTCATGTCGCAGGACCGTGACCAAGAAATAGCCATCGTGCGTCGCGGCCAAGCCGTAAAAATTAACAGCCCCGTGCCGCAAGGTGTAGTGGGCTATGACCCCACCTTTGTCGCTGAAGAACAAGACTTTAATCCAGAAAAAGCCAACGCCTTGCTCGATATGTTCGGCTATAAGCGCAATGACAAAGACGGTTACCGCGCCCGGCCTGATGGCTCGCCCTTGCAGCTGCAGTTTAAATATTCATCGAATGAAAGCGAAAAGCGCCAGCTTGCTGAATTGTGGGTAAAAAACCTTGCGCGCGTGGGTATACGTATGGACGCGCAGGCCGTACAGTTTGCTGATTTATTAAAAGACCGCAAGGCCGGTAAATACGTGATTAGCGAGCTCGCGTGGGTGGCCGATTACCCAGACGCGCAAAATTTTTTGCAGCTGCTCTACGGCCCCAACGTCGATATTTCCAACGACGCGCGATTTAAATTGCCAGAATTCGATAAGCTCTATCTGCAGTCGCTACGCATTCCCGATGGCGTGGAGCGCAACAAAATTTATCGTGAAATGAATCGCTTAGTTGTCACCTATGCGCCATGGCGTTTCGGCGTGCAGCGCAACTTTACCCACCTAATAAACCCATGGGTGCTAGGCTATAAAAAACACCCAATTTACTTCACTAGCTTTAGATATTTAGATATTGATATGCAGTTACAGCAAGCAAATATGGCGCAGTAGTTTTGCTCCAGCCGTAATACACCCCCACTCTAGGTTTGCTCCTCTCGCCCCTCGCGGGAGAGAGGCCGGGAGAGAGGGGGAAGGTCGCAAATCCGCAACGCCAAAAAAGATCGAAGAACTCAACATCCGCAGCACCACCATTTTCGCAGCACCCGAATTTTAATAAGAACGGAAGGAAGTAATATGACAGCGTATATCCTGCGACGACTTTGGCAAATGATCCCCACCTTAGCTGGTGTGGTGCTACTCATTTTTATATTGTTTAATTTGTTTGGCGGTGACCCTGCGCTGGTGTTGGCGGGCAAAATCACCAACCCCGAACAAATCGCCAATATCCGCAAGCAGCTGGGCGTTGATCAGCCTTACTACATTCAGCTGTGGATATTCGTCAAGCAAATCGTCACGTTTGATTTTGGGCGATCATGGGCCACCAATGAGCTCGTGTCCGAGATTTTTAAAACACGGCTCGGTCCCACGCTCACCATCATGATTCCGGTGCTAGTGCTTGAAACCGTCATCGGCGTAATTCTGGCTGTCGGCGTTGCCTATGTACGCGGCACCTTGACTGACCGCATGATTATGATGATTTGCACTGCGGCCATGTCGATTAGTTTCTTGGTCTACATTATCGTGTTTCAATATTTATTCGGTTTTGTATACGGTATTTTTCCGGTGCAAGGTTGGAGCGATAGCTTCTGGAAAAACCTCATCACCTACGCGCCACTGCCCATCATGCTCGCCGTGTTTGTGGGCCTAGCACCGGCGTTGCGGCTGTATCGCAGCTTCTTCCTTGATGAAGTGAACAACGACTACGTGCGCACCGCGCGCGCCAAGGGATTATCTGAAAAAACCGTGATGCTCAAGCACGTATTGCGCAACGCCATGATCCCGATTTTAACTAACGTCGGCATCGCGTTGCCGGGCATATTTGTCGGCTCGTTTTTGCTTGAGCAATTCTTCTCTATTCCAGGTTTGGGACGCGAAATTTTAACGGCGGTAAATCGTTCGGACTTCCCGGTGATTAAAGCCGCTACGGTTTATTTGGCGATGGTTACGATGTTAATCAACTTGCTAGTCGATATTGGCTATAAGCTGGTTGATCCGCGCGTTACTTTCA
>JAYUOW010000103.1:0-5299 GCA_043760555.1 Betaproteobacteria bacterium | reverse complement strand
CGCCAGTGCTAGCTCGCGCTTGATGCGCGCCTCGACCTCCGCTAGGCGGAACTCCAGCAACATGCGCTGCGCGTCGATCAGGTTGATGAAATCCGTCGATGCGTTGTTTCCGAACCTAGTTTTGTAGTGGTATTTAGGAACCAAAATTCCTTGGAGATGCGCTAAAATAGGGCGTTTCCAAGGCATCAAAAATAATAATGTACGCTAAATAGCGTCTAAATCGTTTTTAGTTTTATCATCGAAGTGTAGTAAATATAAGGAGAAATTGAGTGGAAAATGCTTTAATCTTTGCACTAGTTTGTGCAGTAATTGCGCTGGTTTACGGCGCGTTACAAGCGAAATGGATTTATGCGCAACCGGACGGTAACGACCGTATGCGTGAAATCGCTGCTGCCATTCAAGCAGGCGCTAAGGCCTATTTGAATCGTCAATACGCCACCATCGCAATGGTCGGCGTTGCGCTATTTGTGTTGATGTGCGTCATTCCAGGCTTGGGCCCTACGAGCGCTATCGCGTTTGCAGTCGGTGCCATATTGTCAGGCGCTGCAGGCTACATCGGCATGAACGTATCGGTGCGTGCCAACGTGCGTACCGCCGAAGCTGCGCGTCACGGCATTAACCCTGCACTTAACGTCGCGTTTAAAGGCGGTGCGGTTACTGGCTTGCTCGTGGTCGGCTTAGGCTTGTTGGGTGTGGTTGGCACGTTCTATGTGCTACGCGCAACCGCGCTACCAAACACCGGCATGAGCGAGATTTTAAAGCCGCTAATCGGCTTTGCATTTGGCTCGTCGCTCATCTCAATTTTTGCGCGTTTAGGTGGCGGTATTTTCACCAAGGGTGCAGACGTTGGTGCGGACTTAGTCGGTAAAGTTGAAGCCGGTATTCCTGAAGATGATCCACGCAATCCAGCCGTTATTGCCGACAACGTAGGCGACAACGTAGGCGACTGCGCAGGTATGGCCGCTGACTTGTTTGAAACTTACGCTGTCACCATCATCGCCACCATGGTGTTGGGTGCCTTGTTGATTACCGACAAATCAGTTATTGGTAATGTAGTGGCCTATCCTTTAGCACTTGGCGGCTTTGCGATTATTGCTTCCATCATCGGCTGCTTTTTCGTTAAAGCGCAAGACGGCGGCAAGATTATGAATGCGCTGTATCGTGGTTTGGCTATTTCAGGCATCGTGGCTTTGGTTGCGTTTTATTTCATCACCGACTACATGATGAAAGGCGTTGCTGCAACTATGCCGCAATTAACCGTCATGAATTTATGGTTGTGCTGCTTGGTAGGTTTGGTGCTCACCGCATTGATGGTAGTGATTACTGAATATTACACCGGCACTGATTTTGCGCCAGTGAAGCACGTAGCCGAAGCCTCCACAAAAGGCCACGCCACTAACATGATCGCAGGCCTTGGTGTGTCGATGCGTTCAACCGCATGGCCAGTATTGGCGGTGTGTTTGGCTATTTATGCAGCCTATGCTTTAGGCGGTTTGTACGGCATTGCAGTAGCTGCTACTTCCATGTTATCCATGGCTGGTATCGTAGTCGCCCTTGATGCGTATGGCCCGATTACTGACAACGCAGGCGGCATTGCTGAAATGAGCGGCATGCCAAAATCAGTGCGTGATGTAACTGACCCACTTGATGCTGTAGGCAACACCACCAAAGCCGTCACCAAAGGCTACGCCATTGGTTCTGCTGGCCTAGCTTCTCTTGTTTTGTTTGCTGATTACACTCACAAACTAAACGACGCCGGCATGAACTTGACGTTTGATCTTTCAAACCCAGCCGTTATTATTGGCTTGTTTGTCGGCGGCTTGATTCCGTATTTATTCGGTGCGATGGCGATGGAAGCCGTAGGTCGTTGTGCTGGTAGCGTGGTTGAAGAAGTACGCCGCCAGTTCCGCGAAATTAAAGGCATTATGGACGGTACAGGCAAGCCTGACTACTCCAAAGCGGTTGATTTATTAACACGCGGCGCGATTAAAGAAATGATTATTCCATCGCTATTGCCAGTGTTAGCGCCAATCGCTATCGTGATTATCATGAGCCTATTGATGGGCAAAGAAGCAGGCTTCCAAGCGCTTGGCGGCATGTTGATGGGCACCATCATCACTGGTTTATTCCTAGCGATTTCTATGTGTACCGGCGGCGGTGCATGGGACAACGCGAAGAAATACATCGAAGACGGCCACCACGGCGGCAAAGGTTCTGATGCCCACAAAGCAGCTGTAACCGGCGACACCGTAGGCGATCCGTACAAAGATACAGCAGGTCCTGCGATCAATCCGTTGATTAAAATTATTAACATCGTAGCCTTGCTTATCGTGCCAGTGATGGCGGGTTCGGGCACGGGTAGTCATGCGGGTGCGACCACCGGCGTAGGTCATAGCAACACCATGAAACCAGCCGCTATTTCAGCACCAGCAGTTTCGACAGCTGCCAGTTCTAGCGCGGTCGCCGCAGCTAGTGCCGTTGTAGCGGGTGCTGCAAGCGTTGCTGGTGCCACACCAAGCATCGCGACAAACCCATCCGCTGTAGCGCCTTTAAACCCAATGGCAGCTGCTGCAGCGGCAGGTGGCATTGCGCCGCCGGTTGCGAAGGTTTACTTTGCCTCAGGCGCTAAAACACTCCCAGCCGATAGCGTAAAAACGCTAGAAGCCGTGATCGCTTTTGGTAAAGCCAACGCCGCATCAAAAGTAACCATTTCTGGTTTCCATGATTCCACCGGTGATAAAGCCAAAAATGAAGAGCTAGCCAAAGAACGCGCTAAGGCGGTACGCGAAGCGCTAAAAGTTGGCGGCATAGCTGAAGACCGTGTTGAGATGAAAAAGCCTGAATCCATTACCGGCACCGGCAACGATGCTGAAGCGCGTCGGGTGGAAGTGATGGTTAAGTAATTGTTTTTTAGCGGCTGAATTTGGGCTGCTTGAATTAAAAACGCCGAGCTTGCTCGGCGTTTTTTGTTGGGGATTTTGGTTATAGTGATGGCTAGGAGAACACCGTTTTTCTTGTTGGTCGATAATTTGCGGGAGTTTCGTGATGGCTACAACTAGTAACTACGCGCTGCGATTGCCGAGGTCTTTGAAAAAAGCCGTCGAACAAATGGCGCGGGAAGATGGCACTTCGCTGAATCAGTTTATTGTCACGGCGGTCGCGGAAGAGCTCGCGGCGCTCAAAACCATCGACTACTTTCAATAGCATGCAAAGCACGGAAACCTGCCTGCTGCACTCAACTTGTTTAGTCGCAAGGGTGGGCAAGCACCGCGGGATGGCGATGAAATTTTGTGATCGCTGCGGTTCGGTATTTATTTTTTTGTCCATGGAAAGCTAGGGTATCTCTATGAACATGCGTTGGCTGCGATTGTTCGTTGCGCTGGTATTGGGTAACTTCGCTATGCCTGCATTCGCAAAATGTCCCGACGGCGAATGGTGGTCCATCGAACACGAATTTCGTACCGCTAAAACAGTGTTTGTCGGTGAGATGATTTCCGAAAAACTGGATGAAGGGGTTGAAGGAAATAATCATTGGCTTGATGGCACGTTTTATCGCTTGCGCGTAAAGCAGGTGCTTCGCGGTAAGCCAATCCGTTTCATCGAGTTGTACAGCGAAAATTCTAGTGGGCGTTATCGGATGGAGCGCGGCACGGCTTATTTGGTATTCGCTTCACTTTGTCAGGGTAGGTACTATGCTTATGCCAAGGGAAACACGCAGCTCCACGCAACCTCAAAGGCTGCGCTCAAAAGTATTAAACGCTTAAAAAAGCTATGATTAATATCCTTGTAGATGCTCTAAAATAGGGGTTCTTCAGCATGTATATTGTTGCTATTTTCAATTTCGGAGTACCCGATTGCCAGTAAAAACACCACCCGAAGCCGCCCTCCGCGACCTAACCGAAGCCGACTTCACCACGCTCCGCGCTTTGGGTGAAACGATTTGGCACCAACATTACAGCACCATCATTAGTATGGCGCAGATTGATTACATGCTCGCTGGGCGCTACGTGCCGGAGAAGCTGCGGGCATATGTAGGTGCGCAAGATCGTTGGTTAAAACTGCTTATGGTTGACGGTAATTCCGTCGGTTATTGCAGCTATGCCTTCACCGAGGACGTGACTGAAATGAAGCTGGAGCAGCTGTATTTGCTTGCAGCTTTTAAGGGGCGTGGCTTGGGCGGTTTAATGCTGGATCACGTTGAATCGCAAGCCCGTGGGTTTGGACAATCATCCCTGGTGCTGACGGTGAATAAACGCAATATTGATTCCATCGCGGTTTATCGACAACGTGGTTTTACGGTGCGCGAGGAAGCAGTATTCGATATTGGCAACGGCTATGTGATGGACGATTATGTGATGCACAAAACGCTATGACGCAGCTTGAGCAATCATGGTGTGCAGCGTGGCCAGCGCTAACGCAAAATGATGCTGGAGAAGCCCTATTTAAGGCGCTCTTGGCGGCATACTCAGAGCCGCAGCGGCACTATCACACCCTGCAGCACTTACAAGAATGCATGGATCACTTTGCATCCGCCGCGCATTTAGCGCAGCACCCGCACGAAGTTGCCATCGCACTGTGGTTTCACGATGCCGTGTACGATACGCACGCCCACAACAACGAAGCCGCCAGCGCGCAGTGGGCGGTGCAAGCGTTGCGTGCCGCCGGTGCACCCGGTGACGCCTGCGCTCGCGTAGAGGCGCTCATCATGGCGACGCAACATAATGCGGCACCCGCTACACCCGATGCGTGTCTACTCGTAGATATTGATCTATCGATTTTGGGCGCGGATGAGGCGCGATTTGCGCAGTACGAAGCGCAAATTAAGTGTGAGTATAGCTTTGTGGATTCAGCCGTATTTAACGTGAAACGTGCGGAAATTTTGCGGGGCTTTATGGCGCGGGAAAAGATTTACGGTACGCCGTTTTTTAATCGGCAATTAGAAGCCAAGGCGCGAGAAAATTTAACGCGGTCTATCCAGTTATTAGGCTGAAGAAGCCCTATTTTAGGGTGTCTTCAGCCTATTCTTTTGGTGGAGTTAAAGCGTTTTCGCGCAGATTTTGTCGGACAAACCACCTGCATGGTGTGACAAAACTATCGTCGCAGATTGCAATTGTGCGCGACAAACTATCACCGCTCGCATCTACAGCTAGCGCCGAATCAGCGTTGTCCGTGTAAGTTCTACAAAGTCAGACGATCGCAGCGCCACCGCAATCGCCGCAATATTTTGTGTAAATAGTCGCTGCAAGTCGTCGTTTGAAATATTGCCGGTGGTGATCAACAATAATTTATGCGGCTGCTT
>JAYUOW010000102.1:0-16014 GCA_043760555.1 Betaproteobacteria bacterium | reverse complement strand
GTCTAATTGAATTTCTACAGGCATGTCTACGCTAATTTTGCCGATGGAAGTTTCCGATACATCAGCTTCCACTTCTAGGGTATCCATATCGGCCATGTTTACGACAGCACCTTTGGAATCAGCGGCGGATGAAAACGGGGTAATGATGTCGCCCACATTCGCATTTTTAGTGAGCACTACGCCGTCAAACGGGGCGCGGATAAGCGTTTGTTCAACCGACACCGCCGTGGCTCGCAAATTGGCTTGTGCCACGTCTATCGCGCCGTTTAAGCTGGCGACAGAGGCTTTAGATTTATCGAAACGCGCGGCAGCGGTATCAAGGGTTGCTGACGAAATAAAGTTTTTCGCCGCTAAATCTTGGCTCCGCGTTAAATTTGCCTGGGCATCGCGCATTTCGGCTAGGCCTTGTTCTAAATTGGCTTTGGATGCACGCAATGCCGCTTGGGCTTGATCTTGCGTGGCGGTGACATCTTTATTCTCAATCCGCGCAATAATTTCGCCCGCTTTTACAATCGAGCCTTCACGCACACCTAAAAATTCTAAACGCCCTGTGGCCTTGGTGGAAACTGAAGCTTTACGCTGCGCGGACACACGGCCAGTAGCATTAAGCAGCGTGACCGCTTGCGATGGATAGGCTTGGGCTACAGTGGCAAGCTCTACTGATTGCGGCCGCGATTGACTGGAAAAAAACCATCCGCCCGCCACTAACAATGGCAGGCCTAAAAATAAAACCCACTTCCACTTACCCCGCTTACGCACTGGCACACCGCTAGCAAAGGCTTTGTCTTCCCGAGATATTTTTAGTTTTGATAAATCTGCACTCACGCTTCGCACCTAGTAATAATGTAGTGACTTGATTATATGGCAAGCAAGTCATAACTTCCTTACCAAGTACTTAAGGTGCATTTTAGCGCGCCATTTTTTTCATCTTCGGCTAATAATCACCGCGCAAACTTGAAAATAGCACCCATTTAGCGCTATAATATGAGTCTACTGTAGCACCGCGTGCCGGGATGGCGGAACTGGTAGACGCACGGGACTCAAAATCCCGCGCTAGCAATAGCGTGCCGGTTCGATTCCGGCTTTCGGCACCACCCTGTTTTTGTAGCAACTTGCTCCAATCATGAAACCACACCCTCATCGAGCGTGTGGTTTTTTGTTTATGCACCCTACTTTACTGATGACTATGAATCTCGCTGATTTCGACTACGTTTTACCACCTGAACTGATTGCCCAACACCCGCCCGCTGTGCGCGGTGAAAGCCGTTTACTGCAGGTGGATGGCTCAACAAATGTTGATCGCAAATTTGCCGAACTGTTGAGCCTCACTAAGCCCGGCGACGTGATGGTGTTTAACGACACCAAAGTAATCAACGCGCGTTTATTCGGCGAGAAGGCAAGTGGCGGACGTGTTGAGGCTTTAGTTGAGCGGGTTTTATCGGCTGAAAGTAGCGCCACTGTGCTGGTGCATTTACGCGCCAGTAAATCGCCTAAGCCCGGCTCAATGCTGCATTTTGGCGATGGTGAAAACCGTGCAAATCGTGTGGAGGCTCGTATGTTGCGGCGCGAGGATGATTTGTTTGTGCTGGAATTTATCGGGGAAAGCACACCTGATGCCTATGAAATTATCGCCAAAATCGGTGCCCTGCCGTTACCGCCCTACATCACCCACACGCCTGATGCAGCTGATGCCGCCCGTTATCAAACGGTTTATGCCCAGCATCGCGGCTCTGTCGCCGCACCCACCGCCGGCCTGCATTTTGACGACGCCATGCTGGCAGCTTTACGCGCACGCGGCGTGCAACTAGCCTACGTGACACTACACGTGGGCGCAGGCACATTCCGCCCCGTGCGCGACGACATTGCCACCCACATCATGCACAGCGAGCGCTATGTCGTCAGCACCGAGACCGCAGCGCTGGTGAACGCCGCCAAAACCAACGGCGGCCGCGTAATTTGCGTGGGTACCACATCCATGCGCACTTTAGAATCTGCGTGTGTCGATGGAAAGCTAGCGGCAGGAAGTGCCGAAACCACGCTGTTCGTCACGCCAGGCTATCAATTTAATCTGGTCGATTGCTTGGTAACGAACTTTCATTTACCGAAATCTACGCTGCTGATGTTGGTCAGCGCCTTTGCAGGTTTCGACGAAATTCGCGCCGCCTACGCGCATGCCATCGCAGAAAAATATCGCTTCTTTAGTTACGGCGATGCGATGTTTCTATCGCGCAAGGGCTAGTTTATTACCTTGAAGACGCCCTAAATACGGGCGTCTTCAAGGCATTCTATGTGCTGCTTTTGGTCTCAGGTGTGCGCACAACCAGCACGGGTACCGACGCGAAGCGAATAATTTGTTCAGCACCGCTACCAAGCAACAGTCGTCCAATACCGCGTCGCCCATGCGTGCCGACAACGATTAAATCAGAACCCAAACGGGTGGCGGTAGCGGACACAATATCGCCTAAGGTTTCAGTAAATTTTTCAACAAACACCCGCTCGGCCGCTACCCCTGCTGCCGTCGCGGCATCAATGGCTTCATCCAATATTTTATGGCCGCTTTGGCGCGCCAATTCGATAAGCTCAGCAATTTGCGCACCATAGGCATCGTGCCCGCTAAAATAACCGAGTTCGTTTACAACATGCAGCAATTGCACCTTGCCGCCCGACTCGCGCGCCATTTGCAGCGCTGCATCCAGCGCTTTTTTCGATGTTTCGCTACCGTCTACGGCAATCAAGATTTTTTTATACATGATTACACTCCCTTGTTTAGGTTTAACTTCACTTCACCAGCAAAACTGGAATTTCCGCACTCGACACCACGCGTTGCGCAACCGAGCCCAGCACCATGCGTGCCAACGCGCCATGGCCGTGCGTACCCATGACAATCAGATGCGCTTTGTCTACCGTTGCAGCTTGAATAATTTCATCTGCCGCAACACCTGCAACCCAATCGGCTTGAAACGTCACGGGATGACGTTGCAAAAATTTGCGGATGGGCATGAGCACTTTTTCTGACTCGTCTAAATAATAGCTTTGCGTCATTTCGCGCGTTAAAGCGCTTTTTACACGCGGCGGCAAACTCGGTTGCACGTAGAGCACATGTAGCTCACCGTCCTTTTCGAGTAAACCTTCATGGGTAACTAAAAATGCCAACGCTTTTTTAGTGAATTTGCTGCCGTCGGCTGCGAGTAGTATTTTCATGGTGGTTACCTTAAAACCATGATGTTAACTAGGTCGCGCATCAGGCGAGTTGATCTACATCAAACTCCGCGTTGATTTTCTCATATGCCGCGCCGAAAGGTCGCGTTGTCTTCAAAATAGTTAGCTTGATGCCTTGTAAATGCCCTATTTTAGGGCATTTACAAGGCATATTTGCAGCGCTATCGCGTTGACCAAGTATCTTGGCAATCGCAATTAATTTGTAGCGCAGATGCGTTAACCTGTACAATGTCTTGCACAGAAAAATTTTGAAAGGGTATGCCATGCGCATAGTCAGCTATACCGAAGCACGCAATTCTTTAAAATCGTTGCTTGATGCGGTTGCGGACGATCACGATATTGCGGTAATTAGCCGTCGCGAGGGACCTGATGCGGTAGTAATGTCGCGTGCGCATTATCAGAGCGTAATGGAGACGATTTATTTACTATCTTCTCCCGCAAATGCGGCGCATCTAACGAAGAGCATTGCGCAAGATTACGCGGCTAAAGCCAAGCGCCGTAAGCTTGTTGTTGCTGAATAACTAACAAGACGTGTTAGCGATTTCATTCACGCCTGAAGCGTGGGAACAATATGTGTTTTGGCAAAGCCAGGACCGTAAAACACTAAAGCGCATCAATGTCTTAATTGAGGCCGCAACGCGTGATCCGTTTTTAGGCATCGGCAAACCAGAACCTTTAATTGCTAATCTCAAAGGTTATTGGTCGCGCAGAATTGATGAAAAAAATCGCTTGGTGTATCGCGCAACATCGACAGACATCATCGTGGTTAGTTGTCGTTACCATTACAGCCATTAAGCTTTGAACGAAGCTAAACGCTAGCCAATCGGCTCTGCCGCCACCACTTCAAAGGCCACCATGTTCCAGCCCCTGCCGCGCAGCCGCACGCGACCGAAACGGATGGTGTATGCCGTTTCTCCGGCTTTTAAGCGTAGGCTAGATTGAGCCTTGGAAACCGTTTCGCTGATGATGATGGAATCATCACCTCTAAGCTGACCAGATATATTTGATCGCACGTTTGCGGCGCCAGTAGACGTAATTTCTTCACCCGGAATAAACAGCGCTGAGATGCTCGGCCGCTGCGCACCGCTTTCGGGCTGGACTAGATGTTCTAAGGTAATGCGCACGGCGTTACGCGCCAAAATTTGCATGCCGACCATGACGCGATTACCGGTTTGCTGCGACGCTCTGCGCGTAACGTAACCGATAATAGGCTCACGTGCATTTTCTGCCGTTAGACTTAATAAATCGCCGGTTTCAACGCTTTGCGCTAAGCCGTGATCGAGCGCAAAACCGACCCCCGTGGCGCTCATATCATGCAGCGGCCACGTTTTTCGGGCGAGATCAATTGGCGCAAACGCAGCAAAAGCATTGGTGTTGGTGCCTACGCCATTCGCCACGCCATTACTGCGCCGCGTTAACTGCACACGCTTCAACGCCGAGAAACTCCACACATCATTTAAGCCTACGTACACATTGACCGATGCGCCCGGCGGCAAGCGCGTGCGGGCGGGTTTTTCAGTCGGTTTAGCGCCGCCGTTGCCTAAGCTTGACGTCATTTCGCGCGCTAAATAATCCATCACGCCAATGTGTTCTTCAATGCGAAACGCTTGCCCTAAACCCCAGCCTGGAGCCACTTTGCCGCGATGAAACATGGCTACAGCTTCGTCTAAGCGACGCTGCACGGCGTGCATTGGCAAGTACACCATTTGCTTGCTAACGTTGGCTACTGGCACGGTTTCAGCGGCTTCCGTTGCATTCGGCCGCAGCCCTTGGCCACTGGCTAGATCAAACGCAAAAGCAGAGCTCATGGGCGCTTCACGCGTAAGCCACAGCGCGCGCATCCAATCGCAAAACCAGTTATCTAAAATATCGAGTTGGCGATTATTTAAATTGCCGCTGCTTAAACGATGCACCAACAAAGCGCGCACAAAAATGGCTTCAACGCTGGCAATAATTGGTCGCGCTTCGACTTGAATTTCAATGGCGACATCGGCCAAGCCGTCAACGTGGGCGCGGCGATATTGATCCACAATATCGGTTAGGTGTTCTTGGCTTTGCCCACCCTGCAAACCCGCGACCATGCGCCATTTGTACAAGTGACCGGCTAACAATAAGGTGTAGCCAAACAACATCGCTTCAGTGACTGACGGCCGATCCCCGTCGACGATTTTGTGGGCGTTTTTAGCGCGATGGGCGCGTTCGGCATCACGCGTTTGCTGGGCGTAGCGCAGCAGTGCGCCATATTGCGAAACCACCCAATCGGCACCGGTATTTTTAGCGTCCGTGGCCAGCGCCGAGCCTTGCAAAATAGCAAGGCGTTCATCGCTTGAAATGCGCTCAAACTCCGCTACTGCAGCGCCTAAGCGTTGCGCGGTTGATGCATTATTAAGTGCGGCGGATAAGCCTTTGTTGCTGCCACCCATAAAGCCTTGAAAAAACTCCGCCCACGCGTTGTGCGCTTTCACAGCACCTGTCGGCGCATTGCTGTTGCTAAAGTTGGGTTGACCGCTTAACGGGACGAGTTCCATATTGATAGTCTGTCCGTCGTTAATGGCTAAGCAGGTCGTGGCGCAAGCCGTCAGCGTCGGCCAAGGATGCCACGGTGGCACCACTAGCCCAGTAACGCAATTTGCCACGTACAGAATCAATGCTGGCGTCAGGTTCCGTTAAGCTATCGAGGAGTAAAAATTCTTCCATCGTGGCGTCCGGAAACTCGCGCTTAAATGCCGTGCAAAGCTCGCTTAAGCGATGCACATCGCCTTGCAAAAACGAAAACTCGATTAGCGCTAACCATACTTTACGCAAACCACGGTTTTCTTCGATGGCTAAGGTCATTAGCTCGGCGGCGCGATGGGTTAACCCATCTTCGGCCATTTCGTGGGCATAGCGCAGCACAATTTCGGGCATGGTTAAATCAGCGCGCTGGGCGGCAAATTGCGGAAAGCGCGCCAAAATATAGCGCTCGCGGATGCGCATGCGCGTGGCATCGTTGGCGATGCTTGCAGCACTAAAAATAGCGGCGTTATCGAGAGCTTGGCGAATTACCATGGAATGATGACTTATTTGAACTTATATAAGCATAACCTTATCATCAGTCCCGCTACGACACAAATTATCCTTGCAAATGAATGCGACTTTGCGCACTAACGTGTTGTTTTAAAAACTCCATTTGGTCGGTGAGAATTCTGCGGTTTGCCAAAATCAGAAATTCAGCCCGATTCGGCACATAAGGCGCGTACAACAATTGCATATTCGCGTCTTGTAGCAGGCGGTTTCCCTTGCGTTCATTGCATGATCGGCAGCAGGTAACGACGTTCATCCACGTGTCTAACCCGCGTTTGGAATACGGAATAATATGGTCGCGCGTGAGTTTGGCGTGGCCGAATTCACCACCGCAATAGGCGCACATTTGCCGATCACGATTAAAAAGCTCGCGATTATTCAGCGGCGGCACTTGCGTGAAACCTTTAATTGCCATGGCTTTACCGCGAATAGCGATAATCGACATCGACGTGACGGCTGATGTTTCACCGGTATCGCGGCATTTTCCACCGTGTACAGTAAAAGCTTCTGAGCCCATTTCCCACGCCACACGGGCTTTGGCGTAATACCACACCGCGTGTTGCCAAGTAATCCAGCGATGCGGAATACCGTTGGCGTCTAAGGTTAAAATTAGCGGATAACGTCGCGCTTCATCGCCGTTG
Organism: Betaproteobacteria bacterium; assembly: GCA_043760555.1. Classification (GTDB taxonomy): domain Bacteria; phylum Pseudomonadota; class Gammaproteobacteria; order Burkholderiales; family Usitatibacteraceae; genus JANMDR01. The sequence goes on along the minus strand of JAYUOW010000102.1, from coordinate 9,091 downwards.
AGCGGAAAATTTGGTTCTTGCACCGACGTTTGGTGCGTGGAATGCATGGCGTGCACATTTGCTCCATTTCTATGCGCGTAGCGCATTGGTGATTAAACCGCGACATGAGAGATAACTGCGATGAGGCTAAAACCTGCTGCAACACGTCTACAATACACGTATTTACCGCTTTGCCCTAATGTCTTAATGGCATTTTTGTTCTAATATTGATTCATTCATTTTTAGCTGAGAGATTCCCATGAATTTAGACCGCGTTGACGCTGGCTCTGATGTACCAAATAACTTCAATGTCGTCATCGAAATTTCGATGAACGGCGACCCAATTAAATACGAACTTGATAAAGCCACGGGCGCGCTATTTGTCGATCGCTTTATGTCGACTGCCATGCACTATCCGTGTAACTACGGCTATATTCCGCACACGTTGTCCGATGACGGCGACCCGGTTGATGTGCTAGTCATTACCCCGTTTGCGCTGGTGCCCGGCGTGGTGGTGCGCTGCCGCCCGGTGGGGGTGTTGAAGATGACTGATGAGGCAGGCGGTGACGAAAAACTGCTGGCGGTGCCAATTGATAAAGTGTGCTCAATTTATCGCTCGGTACAAACCCCGCGTGATTTACCTGAAATTACACTGAATCAAATTGCCCATTTTTTCCAGCATTACAAAGATTTAGAGTTGGGCAAGTGGGTGAAACTTGAAGGCTGGTTAGGTCCTGAAGAAGCGAAGCAAGCTATTTTGGATGGCGTGACTAAGTACCGCGCGGCGGCGACACTCAAAGGCGCAAAATAAGTGCTCACTTCACGCTGGTCTAAACTTTTATTGTTGCTAGTAGCGTCCACCATTGTGGCGTCGTTCGGCGCACTTTTTGGCCCCGGCTCTGGCCCTGACGGCTGGTATAAAACGATCGTAAAACCTTCGTGGAATCCACCTAACTGGATCTTTGGACCAGTGTGGACTACGCTCTACATCATGATGGCTGTAGCAGCGTGGCGGGTATGGACAAAAGCCAGCGTAGCGCTTGCCACGCGCCACGCGGCCGTGTGGATTTACGTCGCGCAATTGTTGGTGAATGCATCTTGGTCAGCGTTGTTTTTTGGGCTACAAAGCCCAGCCTTGGCGCTGGGCTGCATCTTGCTCATGTGGGTGCTGATTGTGATGACGATTTTGCGTTTTAAGCCAATTGATGTTGTGGCCGCGTGGATGCTCGTGCCGTATTTGGCGTGGGTGAGTTTCGCGACATTGCTTAACGGCGCTATTTGGTGGCTCAACCGCTAGACCATGCAAACGCCGCATAAACTATTGGCTTGAAACGCCCTAAAATAGGGCGTTTCCAGCCTTTTAATGATCATAATTGTTACTGCATTAAGCTATGTTTAAATTCTTTGAATCGCTTGTCAATCCGTTTCCAAACATTGACAACGACGCCCAGCCCAAAACGTTTTGGGCATTTTTATGGCACTCCACATTGGGCGTACGCCCTTACCTACTGGCCTTGGTTTTTTTAACCGCTGGCATCGGTGCATTTGAGGCGCTACTATTTTCAATGATGGGCAGTATTGTGGATTGGTTAGCCGCCGTACCGCGCCACTTATTGTGGGAACAGGAGGGGTATCGCTTGCTGCAGCTAGCGGGTGTGTTGGCGTTAAGCGTGCTGCTGATTTGCCTGCAATCGTCAATCAAACAGCAATCATTAGCGGCTAATTTTTCGATGCTGTTGCGCTGGCGTTTTCATCGCCACATGCTGGGGCAAAGTTTTAGTTTTTACCAAGACGAATTCGCTGGACGCGTGGCAACGAAGGTCATGCAAACTGCCTTGGCGGTGCGGGATACGTGGTTTATTTTTAGCGAACTTTTAGTGTTCGTCATTATTTATTTTGTGACCATGATGGCGGTGTTGGGCAATTTTGGCATGAAGCTTTTACTGCCGTTTTTGCTGTGGCTGTGCTTATACATTTGTGCGCTTTGTTTTTTTGTGCCACGGTTAGGACGCATCGCAAAATCGCAAGCGGATGCGCGATCGCTGATGACTGGCCGCATCACCGATGCGTATACCAATATTGCCACCGTTAAATTGTTTTCGCACTCGCATCGCGAAGCGGGCTATGCCAAGCAAGCCATGCAGGAGTTTTTAAGCACGGTAAAAATCCAAATGCGCTTGGTAACCGGCTTTGAAATCGTTAATCATATTTTGAGCGTGCTGCTGATCGCGGCGACTGCTGGCACCGCCCTTTATTTGTGGACGCAGAGTATCGCCAGCGTGGGTGCAGTGGCTGCAGCCACCGCGATGGCGTTGCGCTTGAACGGGATTTCGCATTGGGTAATGTGGGAAATGTCGGCGCTGTTTGAACATATCGGCACCGTGCAAGACGGCCTAAATACGCTGTCTCGCCCGCATAGCGTGGTAGATATGGCAGACGCCAAACCGCTGAAGGTGACGGCGGGCGAAGTAAAAATTGAGAATTTAAATTTTAATTACGGTGGCAAAAGAACGGTCATTGGAAATCTGTCCCTCACCATTAAGCCCGGTGAAAAAATTGGCTTAGTGGGGCGATCGGGCGCGGGTAAATCGACCGTTGTGAATTTACTGTTGCGATTTTACGACGTGGAATCTGGCCGCATTTTGATTGATGGCCAAAATATTGCTGACGTAACGCAAGATAGTTTGCGCGAGCACATTGGCATGGTCACGCAAGATACATCTCTTCTGCATCGTGCAGTGCGCGATAATATTTTGTACGGCAAACCCAACGCTTCTGAGGCGCAAATGATCGCCGCTGCCACGCGCGCACAAGCGCACGACTTCATTCAAACCTTGAGCGATCCAACCGGTCGCGTAGGCTATGATGCGCATGTGGGCGAGCGCGGCGTGAAGTTATCTGGCGGCCAACGACAGCGCGTGGCGATTGCTAGAGTGATGCTAAAAGATGCGCCAATTTTGCTGCTAGATGAAGCCACCAGCGCACTGGATTCTGAAGTTGAAGCCGCAATTCAAGCCAGCCTCTATAGTTTGATGGAAGGTAAAACCGTGATTGCGATTGCGCATCGACTTTCAACTATCGCCGCAATGGATCGGTTAATCGTGCTGGATGCAGGACGCATTGCGGAACAAGGCAGCCACCATGAATTGTTGGCCGCCAATGGTTTGTACGCACGGCTTTGGCAGCATCAAAGCGGTGGGTTTTTAGGTGAAGAAGCGGATTGATTTTGTTGTTTGTTTAGTGGGATTTTATGCCTGAAGACACCCTATTTTAGGGCGTCTTCAGGCATCGTTATCATTTAATTTTTAAGGACTTTGCGCCATGGCCGGAAGTTTATTTATATTGCTTGACGACATTGCCGCCGTACTCGACGACGTAGCTGCGATGACGAAAATTGCCGCAAAAAAAACGGCTGGCGTGCTGGGTGATGACCTCGCTTTAAACGCGCAACAAGTTGCGGGCGTGCACGCAGACCGCGAGCTACCGGTGGTGTGGGCCGTGGCAAAAGGCTCGTTTAAAAACAAGCTAATTTTGGTGCCAGCCGCATTGGCCATTAGCGCGTTCGCATCATGGGCGATTATTCCATTGCTGATGATTGGCGGCGCGTATTTGTGCTTTGAAGGCTTTGAAAAAATCGCCCATTCGTTCTTGCATAAAGCCCATGAAAACGACCATCCCGAAGCCACCACAGAAGCGCTAGTTGAGCCATCGGACGCCGTTGCGATGGAAAAAGAAAAAGTGAAAGGCGCAATTCGTACCGACTTTATTTTGTCCGCCGAAATTATCGTCATCACGTTAGGCACTGTCGTTGCAGCACCTTTTATGACAAAAGTAGCCGTGCTTTCCGTGGTGGCCATAGTAATGACAGTCGGCGTTTACGGCTTAGTAGCGGGCATTGTAAAAATGGATGATCTTGGACTGCACTTCACCAAAACAGAAGGCACAAGCGTGTGGTCGCAAGTGTTGCGCAAGCTTGGTTTTGGCTTGTTAGCAGCAGCGCCCATGCTGATGAAATTCCTATCTATTGCAGGCACAATAGCAATGTTTTTAGTCGGCGGCGGCATCATCACCCACGGCATTCCACCGATACATCACTGGATAGAAACAGTTGCGCTTGGCGCTGGCAGCTTCGGTAACTTCATATTGCCACTGTTGTTTGATGCAGCAATGGGTATCGCGGTGGGTGCTGCGATTGTGGCAGTGGTAATGGGCGTACAGAAGGTTTTAGCTAAACGCAAGCCGGCTTAAGGTTTTAGGATTTTTAAGCCGTAAGCGGCGGGTTATCAACTGAAAACGTGATGCGACCTGCATGATAAATCTGCACCACCTTGCAGATTTATCATGATATTTCTGCAATATACTGCAGATTTATCTTGATATTTCTGCATAATGCTGCTGAAATATCATCATGAACCGCTATCTTACTGAACATATCATCGGCGATCTGCCCAAAAAGATGATCGTCGTTACCGGCCCGCGTCAAACGGGCAAAACTACGCTTGCTCGTGATTTGGGTGCGCAGTTTTCAAAACCGTTGTATTTGAACTACGACGCACAAGCTGATCGCACCCGTATTTTGGCCGCGGATTGGGCACCGACGCATGATTATGTGGTGTTGGATGAAATTCATTCCATGCCAGATTGGAAACAATATCTAAAAGGCGTGTTTGACACCAAGCCTGCGAAGCAAGCTTTGTTGGTTACGGGTAGCGCACGGTTGGACACATTTCGTCAGGCTGGTGAATCGTTGGCGGGGCGATATTTTAGGTGGCGCTTGCATCCATTTTCGGTGCGCGAGTTTTTGCCGCAGGTTAAATCGGCTGATGACGCATTGGCTGCGCTGCTAAAGTTTAGCGGCTTCCCTGAGCCTTTGTTTGCGGGCACGGACGCCAATCGTAAGCGTTGGCAAAACCAATACTTTACCGATTTTCTCGATCGCACTAGCGAATATCGCGCCATGCGTAATTTGCTTGCACTACTGCGCACGCGCACGGGAAGCCCCTTGTCTATTGAGTCGCTGGCGCGTGATTTAGCGGTAGCGCCAAACACCGTACGCAACTACATCAGTATTTTAGAAGCACTGCATATTGTGTTTTTAGTGCGGCCGTATCATCGCAATATTGCACGAGCACAAGCCAAAGCGCCGAAGCTATATTTTTGCGATTGGGCCTACGTGCAAAACCCAAATACCGCCGACGACGCCAGCGGCGCGCAGTTTGAAAACTGCGTTGCCAGCCACCTGCTAAAACACGTACAATTTTTAAACGATAGCCAAGGCGAGCAACTAGAACTGCACTATATTCGCACCACCAGCGGCCACGAAATTGATTTTGTCATCGCTGATGAGGCAGGTGATGCTACGCAATTTATCGAAGTAAAACTAAGCGATACCAAACCAACCTATGCCCTAAAACAAATGGCGCAAACCCATCCAAATGCCAAAGCGATACAGCTTGTGCTGCACGGCAAACATGATTATGTAGTAGACAGCATTTCGGTTTGTGGGGCGGCAAGCTGGTTAGCAGACTTGGCGGCGTAATTATGGATAGGCTGGAGATGCCCTATTTTAGGGCGCTTACAGCCTGTAAACCAATGGTATTTATCTTAGAGTCAAAATCTAAGTGCAACTTTTTCAGCAAAAATGGTGGTGAGATGCGCTAGCATTGCGCCCCTCAACGACCAAGAAGAAGGAGCACAAATTAAGAGATAAGCTACGATCAGTAGGTTACTGCCTTAAAGTTATTTAATAATTTGGAGCACGGCATGAGTGAAATCGAAGAAATTGAAACCCGCGTTCGCAGGCTACCCAAAGCGGAGTTTTCAAAACTGCGGGATTGGATTTTACAGCTTGATGAGGACGCTTGGGATAGACAAATCAGCGCTGATTTTGAAGCGGGAAAGTTCGATCAGTTAATCGAAAAAGCTCGGCACGAATTTGCGCAAGGTAAAGCACGCGGACTTTGAAGCACGTCACGTCTTCAGACTTTTAGGATTTATACCTAAAGTTGCCCAATGAAATACGAGATCTAGCGGATAGAAACTTTGTATTACTGGTTGCAAATCCACATCATCCGTCTTTGCAGCTAAAACGTATCGAAGAACTTTGGTCTGCGCGAATTGGGCAAAACTATCGTGCCATCGGAATTGACGTTGCAGGCGGTATCCAATGGATTTGGATTGGTTCGCATGCGAATTACGACAAATTTCTGGGCTAGATAAGCATTGAAAAAAATTTACAACTTGCTAAAGTTTTTTCCAGAGCTAGCAGCCTGTGGGGCTATTGCTAAATCGGCAAGCAATGGCTCAGCTTTGTGGATCCGAAAGGTTTGCGCCAAATGAATTTGCACGACCCGAAATTAGGCCTTCATACCGAGATAAAAGTGCTGGAACAAAAGCTTGGCGACGCCAATCTGAAGCTGAGCGCATTTATCGTTTCGGGTACGCCGTTCGCAAATTTACTGAATACGTTGTGCGAAGCGAAACATCTTGAGGATCGGAATGTGTTGTTCATGGACGATGCCGGAGCGGTTTATTTAAGAAAATTATTTGAGCGGATGACTGCGTAGATGCCCTATTTTCGGCTATCGCCAGCGCTTTTACGCATAAAAAAACCACATCAAACGATGTGGTTTTTTATGTTTTCAATGCGCCCTAAAAACCACTACATCTTTGCGCCAGCTACTTTCGGAATATCAGCATAAACCAACATTGGTTTTACGTCACCGGTAATAGTGCCTTCGTCGACAATCACTTTCTCTACGTTCTGCATCGAAGGTAGCTCAAACATAATATCGAGCAACGCGTGTTCGATGATGGAGCGTAATCCGCGCGCGCCGGTTTTGCGTTCTAGGGCTTTTTTGGCGATTGCGGCTAGGGCGGCTTCGCGGAACTCTAGGCTTACGCCTTCCATGCCTAATAAACGCTGATACTGCTTGATTAGGGCGTTTTTTGGCTCAGTCAATATGCGGACAAGGGCTTTTACATCTAGCTCTTCTAGCATGGCTACAACGGGTAGACGACCGACAAATTCGGGGATTAAGCCGTACTTGATTAAGTCTTCTGGCTCTACGTCGCGTAGCAGGCTGTTGTTGGCTTCGCGGTCTTTCGATGACCGCACAGCCGCACCAAAACCGATGCCCGCTTTGTCGGTGCGTTGCTGCACTACTTTTTCTAAGCCGCTGAACGCGCCACCGCAGATGAACAAAATATTGGTGGTATCAATTTGTACAAATTCTTGGTTCGGGTGCTTGCGGCCGCCTTGCGGGGGCACAGAGGCGATGGTGCCTTCGATGAGTTTTAACAACGCTTGTTGTACGCCTTCGCCGCTCACGTCACGGGTGATAGATGGGTTATCTGACTTACGGGAAATTTTGTCGATTTCGTCGATGTAGACGATGCCGCGTTGGGCTTTTTCAATATCGTAATCGCATTTTTGCAGCAATTTTTGGATGATGTTTTCGACGTCTTCACCAACATAACCGGCTTCGGTGAGCGTGGTGGCATCTGCAATGACGAACGGCACGTTGAGCAAGCGAGCAAGTGTTTGCGCCAATAATGTTTTGCCGGAACCAGTGGGGCCGATGAGCAAAATATTGGATTTTGATAATTCAACTTCGCCCTCTTTGGAGCCGGAGCGTAGGCGCTTGTAGTGGTTGTAAACGGCAACAGAAAGAATTTTTTTAGCGGGAACTTGATCAATAACGTATTGATCCAAAATTTCGCAAATTTCTTGCGGTGTTGGCAGTTCGTTTTTATGGCTTTTTGTGGCGGGGTCGGCTTGGGCTTCTTCACGAATAATATCGTTGCAAAGATCAATACATTCGTCGCAAATGAATACGGATGGCCCTGCAATGAGTTTGCGCACTTCGTGCTGACTTTTGCCGCAGAAGCTGCAGTACAAAAGTTTATCGCCGGACTTTTCTGACATACTTATTTCCTGTTCGTTATTTCATGCGCAACCAAACACTTTAGTTGCGCATTGATGCCTAAATGATTAGGTCGCCGCAGGTGTCGCCACCTCAACGCGATTCTGCAAAATTCTGTCGATGATACCGTATTTTAGGGCATCTTCTGCAGACAAGAAATTATCACGATCTGTATCTTTTTCTACCACGTCAATCGGCTGACCAGTGTGCTTCGCCATAATTTCATTTAGGCGATTTTTCAGGAATAAGGTTTCTTTCGCGTGAATAGCGATGTCGGATGCTTGACCCCGAAAACCACCGGATACTTGATGAATCATGATGCGCGCATTAGGCAAACTGTTGCGCTTTCCCTTAGAACCCGCGCACAACAAAAACGCACCCATGCTGGCGGCAAAGCCCGTACAAAGGGTGGATACGTCGGGTCGAATAAATTGCATCGTGTCGTACATCGCTAAACCAGCGGTGACGGAGCCACCTGGGGAATTGATGTAAAACGAAATATCTTTATCTGGATTTTCGCTTTCCAAAAACAACATTTGCGCAACGATTAAGTTAGCGACGGGATCCACCACTTCGCCAACCAAAAACATCACGCGTTCTTTGAGCATGCGTGAATAAATATCGAAGGCGCGCTCGCCACGACCGGATTGTTCGATCACCATCGGCACGTAGCCTAAGCCAGTCGGGCTAGAGTAACGATAACCGTGGCCTTCCATGTCATCGCGGTGGCTAGGTGCCATGCCGGACATGTCGTAAGCTTGGGATTGAAAGTCGTAAAAGGTTTTCATGGCAGTCTCAATAAAAAATTAAATTCGAAAGGTGCTAGCAGCACTTTTTAATCGCGTCGCATTAGCTAAATAGTCAATGTTCGTATCGTAATACATTGGCCTTCATTGCGCGGATTCAAGTCAAATATGGGGCGAAATTTATTGTGTTGACAGAGCCACGCGGCCAATAAAAAACCCGCCAAGGTTCTTGGCGGGTTTTTTAGCGACTTTTAGTACCTTGTAGACGCCCTAAATACGGGCATCTTCAGGCACTATGCGCGGTAACTATTTGCGCTCAATGCCCATAACCGTATCAAAGCTCTGCACTTCATCGGACGATTGCATCTTCGCGGCACACCAATCAACGATAGCTGATTCAATCGCTAAGGCTTCAACTTCGCCCAAACGCTCAGGCTGGCT
>JAYUOW010000101.1:0-5322 GCA_043760555.1 Betaproteobacteria bacterium | reverse complement strand
CGCTCTCTTGAACTACCAAGGTGTACGGACAACTCCTTGGACGGGACTTTAACCCGCTAGGTCGATTAATTGTTACTGCGAACGGTCAGGTCTTCAATCATCATATTTTAAAACCGATTTATACGATTCTTTAGTATCAAACACCGCATCGAAGTGCTGTTAAAATTACCGATTGATTGCTTGAAGATACCCTATTTTAGGGCGTCTTTGGGCATCTAAAGAGAAGCAAGCGTAGGGTGGGCAAAGCGGTTTTTGCGTGCCCACGCGGGAGGCTGCGTTTGCGTTGGCGAATTATTGAATACCGACTTGGGCACGCAAAAACGCTTTTCCCACCCTACGTTTTCACTTACTTAGGCTACACTAAAACCACCACGGGTTCGCTTGCTGCGTCGGGTTTTCAATCAACACGCGGCTGCGCCTAAATCGGCCTATCGAGGCATCGCCCATGCGACTTACGCCTACGCCGGATTGTTTGAATGCTTGTTTTTCACCGTCGTGTACGATGGCCGTAAGCGCTGCGTCATTGATGCTAACTGCGCCGCATTCCATTTGTAGGGCGACTTCTCTCGCTTTTGTGGTCTCGCCGAATACCGCGCCGCTTAAACCGAATTCGGTGCTGTTGGCGAGTTGTATGGCATGCGCAGCGTCGCGGCAGGCCATTACGGGAAGCACGGGGCCGAAGGTTTCTTCACGCATGATGCGCATTTGTGGTGTTACGTTTACTAACACGGTGGGCTGGCACCATAGACCGCCGTCGTGCTCGACTACCTTGCCGCCAACGGTGGCAGTAGCACCTTGGGCGTAAGCGTCATCGAGTTGGCTTTGAATGAGTTCGGCTTGACGGGCGGCAATTAGCGGACCTATTTGGCCTTCGGCAATGTTGGGGTAGTTGATTGTGAGCTTTTTTACCTCACCCGTTAATGCCTCGGAGAAGCCCGTAAATAGGGCGTCTTCAACGAATATTCGTTCAACTGACAAGCAGCTTTGTCCCGCGTTGGCTAAGCCGCCCCAGCAAATGGCGCGGGCGGCGTGGGCGATATTTGCACCTGCTAAAACGAGCGCTGCGTCTTTGCCGCCGAGTTCTAAAAAGCAGGGGATTAAGCGTTCGGCGCAATGTTTGGCGATGATTTTGCCAGTTGGCACGGAACCGGTAAAGCACACTGCGTCCGCGTGTCCAATAATCGCAGCACCCACTGCTGGGCCGCCCGCAACAAGGCTTAAGGCTTGGCGTAGCGTGGGGCAGGCATCGAGTGCTGCTTGCATTGGGGCTACAAAACGCGGCGTAAATTCGGACGGCTTGATGATCACAGGGCAGCCTGCGAGTAGCGCGGGTATCGCGTCAATTAGCGCCAACAACAACGGAAAATTCCATGGTGAAATAACGCCGACAAGCCCGATTGGCGTGCTTGCGGGGTGCAGGAGCATAGGTGCGACGATGCTCGCACGTGTAGGCGGTGGCGCGCCTAGCACTAGCGGGGCGCGTGTTAGCCAGCGGTTTATGCCGCCAATCGTCGCATCAAATTCCATCGCGGTTTCGCGCACGCGGCCTGTGTCGACTATTAGGGCGGCGATAATTTCGGCGCGGCGTGCGATTAACGCATCGCGCCACTCGGTAAGCGCTGCAACCCGTCCGCCGATGCTTAAGCTCGCCCACGTTGGCGCGTAGAGCCGCATAGATCGGGCTTTAGCAGCGATGTCGTCGGCTGAATCAACATTAAATGTGTAGTCAAATTTACCGCTGCGGGGGTTGCGGGCGGTCATTACATTTTGAGTCATGATGATTTCGATTCTGCAGAATTGCCGAGGGACGCAATGCCCGCGCCAATGTTTTCATGGAAGCGGGCGCGGCTTGGGGCAACGCCATCTAGCGTATTTGCGGGGTACACCACGCGTTGATAGGTGCTTAAAAATGGCTCCGTGCGTAAGCGTGCAATGTAGTTATCCATGCCGATGCGTGCGCGTGAGTGACGCACTTTACCCGCGTCAATTTCCGCACATGCCACCATGCTTTCGCCATAACCCGCTTCAGCAAGTAAGCGGCCTTCGGTATCAATGACTTGGCTACCGCCATCGGTTGATTGTGAAGGCACGCCTGCATCAAAAATACCGGCGCTATTGGCCGACACCACAAACGCTAAATTTTCGAGTGCGCGGGCGCGTTTGGCGATGCCTTTTTTGGTGGCTAAATTGCTGCCAACCTCAGATGAAGAATGCAGTAAAATTTCCGCACCGCGCAAGCATAAGCTACGGGCGATTTCAGGGAATAAAATTTCTTCAGAAGCCACGCACGCTAAATTACCTAATGGCGTGGAGACGACCGGAAATGCGGCTTCTGCGCCATAATTGGCAACAAATTTATCCCACACATCATGCGGTGTGGCGGTATACATTGAGATGATGCGGCGGTAGCATAAAATGCGTTCGCCAGTGGGGCTGAGAATGAAGCTAATTTGAAACGGGTGATCGGGGAAAGCGGGATCAATTTCATAGGCATTGCCGCTTAAATAGATGTTGTTTCTAACGGCGACTTTGCCCAATAAATCATATTCTGCGCCGTTCGGATGAATGCAGGCGCGGGCTTTCCATGTAGGCAAATCGGGACCAATCGGAAAGCTTGTCATAAAATATTCGGGCAGCACGACGAGCTTTAAGTCATCACCCACAAAGGCTTTGCTGGCTGCAATTTGCACATCAATACGGGCGATACACTGCGCCATTTTTTCTCTACAGGCCGCTACTTCCGCAATGCGGTTTATCGCGTCGCAACGGGTTTGCAGGGCTAGGGCGCGGAAAGGGTTGTAAGTAATCATGGGTTGTTCTCTAATGATTTCGCGGCGACGCCATCGACTAAGGTGACGCTGGCAATGCAGCAGTCGGCGCGCAATTTACGCGCTTCGGTATATTGCGGGGAATGCCAAAACGCCAAGGCTGCAGCGCGGTCAGACCATGCGGAAATGACGGCTTTGCCCACGAATGGCGTGCCTTCTAAACACTCCATCTCGCCACCGCCTTGCACTAAATATTTGCCTCCGCATTGCTCGACCAACGCACTGGTAGCAAGTACGTAAGCCATGAATTTGGTGGGATCAGTTATTTTTGCATCAACGATTAAATAAGCGGGCATTTTAGCTTTCTAGTATGCTTGTAGACGCCCTACGACCCGAAGGTAGCCCCCCTGCGGGGAAAAGGGCATCTTCAAGGTGTTTTTGATGATTTTTCAACGAATTTTTTAGCTGCGCTCGCGAAGTCGGGGGCCACAAAAGCAGCTGCAAAATCCGCCATGCTGTTGGCGTCATCTGCGGTGCTGCCATTGCCAATTTTTAGCAAATTAGCTTTGATGGCGCGCTGGCTGGTGGCCGATAAATTGAGTAGGCGTTCGATGAATGCATCCGCAGTGGTCGTTAAGTTTTCAGCCGTGCTTAACGCAGTGACAGCACCCCACTGATGCGCGGTGGCAGCATCCATTTCGTGCGCTAGCAGCAGCAGTTCACGCGCATGTGCGTGACCTACCGCGCGCACTACGCGCAGGCAATCGACCAAGCGATAACTCAGGCCTAGGCGCGCTGGGGTGATGCTTAAGCGCAAATTATCAGCGGCTATCCGAAAATCGCTTGAAAACGCTAGGGCAGCGCCGCCGCCTACGCATGCGCCTTGAATAATGGCTAAAGTGGGTTGCGGAAGTGCTGCAAAAGCATCTAATCCTGCCCCAACAGCCACTTGATTTTGCATCATCCAGCTTGTATTTTGAATATTCGCCCGCAACTCATAAATATCGGCACCAGCGCAAAAATGCGCGCCGGTGCCACGCAGCACCACGAGGCGGACGTTTGCATCGGGGGCTATTAGACTGCAAGTTTCAGCTAAGTTTAACCAAGCAGCATTATTTAGGGCATTACGATTGTCAGGCGCGTGCAAAGTGATAAACGCGATGCCATCGCTGTAGCTCAGTAGCACCCTTGATTCAGTTGGTAAATTAAGCATTGGCGGCTGTAATAATCACAAAAATAGCGTGGAAGTTAAATTCGTATGAGTGGCGCATTAAATTATGCTTGTTTCTCGCTTAAATTTAATGTGACAGCAAGCAAATTTAGGTAGCGATGCGGTACTATTAAAGTGTGTTTTGATGAAGTTGTCCGGACAAATTATACCCAGTTTTAGTGGTTTTATGCTTCAATGATTTTCGCTGTTGTTCCACTAAGATGAGTAGTTGATGAAGCCGTGAAAGAGCCACCGAATTTGCTAAATAGGCTGAACTTAAGTGTAAAAAATGAATCAAAGAAGCTGTAGTCAGTCATAATTTTGTAGTTTGATTTTGGTTTTATTGCGTTTTACAGGTGTAGTAACGAATGCGGAAGCGGCTTTTTGCTTCTGATTGCGGGTACACTGGTCGCGTTAAATTTGATAAAAACATCCTTAATAACGGAGAATAAAAATGAGCGGTAAAGGTCAGTTATTGCAAGATCCTTTTTTGAATATCTTGCGCAAAGAGCACATCCCAGTTTCGATTTATTTGGTTAACGGTATTAAGTTGCAAGGCCAAATTGAATCTTTTGATCAATACGTGGTGCTGTTGAAAAACACCGTCACCCAAATGGTTTACAAGCACGCTATTTCTACTGTGGTACCAGCGCGCAATGTTTCAGTGCCGTTTGAGCATCCTACGGAATCATAAATTTCCAAGCTTCTCAATCCTTGGTAGTTGCATCCAGTATGGACAGCGCCGCACTGTTTTATAATGTGCGGTGCTTTTACATCTTGGCAGCACCCACAATAAAAATCTCATCCAAGGAAACCATTTATGCACGCAACTAAGTCGGCGCAAGCTCGTGAAGTGCCCGCTATTTTAGTGGGGCTGGATTTTGGTACGGCTTATCATCGCGATTATTTGGCCGAAGCCGTTGAACTCGTTTCTAGTGCGGGCGCTAAAGTAGTGCAAACCATCACCGGTAAACGCGCGAAGCCTGATGCTGGCACCTTTGCGGGCCAAGGCAAAATTCAAGAAATTGCTGATGCAGTGGCTCTGCATGAGGCCACGCTAGTCGTGTTTAATCATCAATTGTCGCCAGCGCAATTGCGTAATATTGAACGTGAAACCAAAGCGCGGGTAATTGATCGTACTGATTTAATTTTAGAAATTTTTGGTCAACGTGCGCGCAGCGCCGAAGGGCAATTGCAAGTGGAGCTTGCACAAACCGAACACTTGCTAACCCGCCTCGTGCGGGCGTGGACGCACCTTGAACGCCAAGGCGGCGGCACGGGTGCGCGCGGTGGCCCGGGTGAAACCCAGCTTGAAATTGATAAGCGCTTAATTAACGTAAAAAT
>JAYUOW010000100.1:0-45110 GCA_043760555.1 Betaproteobacteria bacterium | reverse complement strand
CCTCAGTTGTGTGGCCAGCCACACTGCCTTCAGAACGCCTAGCACTGCATCCCGTCAGTGCATTCATAAACGGTACATTGACAATTTCCGCACCCCTTAAATGCCGCAGTTATTCTCAACATAAGGTTTATATGAGCTACGACCTTTTTGTTTATTTTAAAGGTATGCCAAATGATTTTGCAGACGCGATTTCGGCAGGGTTGAAATCGCATGGTTTTGATTTACCTTTAAAGATTACCGCTGATCAAGAGCGCAAAAGAATAACCGTTGGTAAGCCAACTGATATAGGCGATGGCGAGCATGACGGTTTAGATTGCTGGGTTAACGCGATAGACAAACACGCCGAAGCTGCCGGCGAACTACGTTCAGCTGCAGATGGTTTAAACGACAAGCTACTTGCAGAGCATTTACGCAATGCGGCTTACGAAATACATTTTTCTAATCAATACTTAAGCGGACATCGCGGTGAGCAATTGATGTATGTTGCGGCAGCCGTCATTGCGTCGGCTGCTGACGGCGGCATTATTTTTGATCCGCAAAGTGATGCGTATCTTTCAGCGAATGAGGCGCTTGCCGGTATGAAGTCGGAAGCCGCTGAATCAAACGAATCGACCGCCGCTCAAGTTATAGAGCGCGATTCCTCTCCTGCGCCCAAACGCGCTCTACGCGTTAGCACAAACACAAAATCAGGCATGATTTTTTTGCTCGTTATTTTACTGTTCGTATTGTACAAGTTCAGCAAATTGTAGAAGCTTGACGAGCGTTAATAAGGCGCGTTACCGCAGCGACCAATATTAAAGACATCTTTAATATTGGAGTTCCACTTTAAGCGTCGCTTTAATCTGTCGCTTTCTATGCCGCGAGTACCAGTTGCTAATTCAAAACGTGCGCCGAGCGTCAATTTGTCGACCAAAAATAGTGCAGTAGATCCGCGCAGTGCGGTTAGCGGCAGATGTCATTTTGATGTTTTGATGCCATACTTAGGCCATGAGAATAACCCTCGCAATCAACGATGAAGTATTTTTATTTGCTCGCGCGCATGCGCAGCGCGAACAAATTTCAATTGGCGAAGCCATTTCACGGTTAGCGCTTGCAGGTATTCGGGCGCAAAATGTTCCGCCAACGATGCTACCGGCTACAAAAAGCAAATTTGCGCTACTGCCAGCGAGAGATGAAATAATTACTACAGAGCATGTTCGCCAATTGATGGATCAGGAAGGTATATAGGCGATGCGCCACCTGCTTGATGTAAATGTATGGGTTGCATTACTCGATGAAGCACACGTATTTCATACCCAGGCACTTACCTTTTTTGAGCAACCAACGCTAAAAATCGCTACTTGCGTCATTATTGAAAATGGGGTGATTAGCATCCTCAATTTACCAAATTATTGCAAATACGGGCCTATCGGATTTGCAGAAGTACAGCAAAGGCTGCAGTCCATTTGCAACGCGGTTGACCATGAATTTTGGGACTGCTCGCTGTCTTTGCGCGACAACAATATCGTAGAGTGGTCAAGGGTATTAGGCCACGGACAAATAACCGACGTTTATCTTCTCGCGTTGGCGGTTGCAAATAAGGGCTGTTTAGTAACGCTAGATCACCGCGTAGCGCTTAGCACCGTGGTCGGCGCGAGCATTAAAAACCTAAAGCTAATTTAGCGACTACCCTACCCCGCCCTCGTCCCCCGCACCCAAACGCCTATGCACGCTCTTATGCAGGCGCTTAACGCCCAACCAAATAATCAGCGCCACGACTGGTATCGCTAGCCCCGTCACTATTTCTACCGATAGGTTCACGCCGCCCATTTTTAGGGCTTTCGCAGCATATGCCACCAAGCTCACCACGTAATAGGTAATCGCTGCAATCGACAAACCTTCTACCGTTTGTTGCAGGCGCAATTGCAGTTTGGCGCGTTTGTTCATGCTGGCTAGTAGCACTTGGTTTTGTTGTTCGCGCTCGATGTCTACGCGGGTTCGCAACAGGTCACAGGCGCGCGCGATACGCTCGGATAAATCTAGAAGACGCTTTTCAGCCGACGCGCAGGTAGCCATCGCGGGGGCTAGGCGGCGGCTCATAAATTCATCAATTGTTTGCACGCCAGCTAAGCGTTCTTCACGTAATTCGGCGATGCGGCGTTTGGTAATTTCATAGTAGGCGCGGGTGGCGCCAAAGCGAAAACTATTGCTGGCAATTTCACTTTCTACCGTGGCCGCAAGCTTGGTTAGGCGCATGAGTAATGCGGGTTCATCGACTGCACTATCCATCGTGTTTGCAGTGGCGCTACTGCCCGCCATGAGGGTGGTGATTTCATCCAGCTCATGCTCAGCCGGACGCAACATTGCCGCTGTACGCCATGCTACGGGCAGGCTCAATAGCGCCATCATGCGATAGGTTTCAATTTCTAATAATCGCTGCACGGTGCGGCCGGCTTGACGCTTGCCAAGCTTGGTATCCATGACTAACATACGGCCAAATTGATCGGCATGAATAATAAAATCGGTGAGCACAATCGCATTGCCGCCAGCCACTTTAGCACCGACCACATAGTTGTCATCAAACTCACGCACCACATCTTGTAGGTCTGGCACAAAGGCGTGATTAGGCTTTACGGCCAGATGAATCGCCACCATCAATGCACCGCTAATAGAAGCCAGCCATTCTTCGTTAACCCCAGTAATGACAGGCATCTCGAAGGGACGTTCAAATTCACCGCGACGCGAAAATGTGTAGGTTACGAACTCAGTGTGCCGTTCCCATTTAAGACGGATATTAGAGTGACCAACATTAAAATGCGTCACTTCCGAGGTGGGCGATGGCACACCCCACATCACGCACAGCCGCGCTAAATCATCAATTGCCGTCGTGGCGGCGGCATCACCAAGGTACTGAATCGCGATGTAGGATAACCGCTCGGGTGCCATCAGTTCAGGCGGTGGGCGGGCATGAATTTCATTGCTTAAACTGTAACGCAGCGGATGATTTTCAGGCAGTCGCATGGTGTTGCTCCTAGTGATGTGGCTTGCGTTTCAACGTACATCAGTACTGAAGCAATAAGCTTGCCACGCAACCAACAGCTCAGTATACCCGCCCTTTGTTGCACCAAAATGACGCGACATCAATCAAAAAATGGCCTGAAGGCGCCCTAAAATAGGGCGTCTTCAAGCCATTGATATTCACCTGCACCAACTTAGAAGCGCATTTTAAAACTGCGTCTCAGGTATTGCTAAAACTTAAAGTTCCCATCCGCACGCGCTTGCGTACCGCTTGCACAGCTAGTGAAGGTGCGGTTACCGCTGGTGGTGGTTTGATTGCTTTCCCACACCACAGCCGTGCCATTACGCTTCACGTATTTGTATTGCACTGCAGCACTCGGTGGCAAGCTCAGTGTGCCTTTCCATTGTGCATTAGCACCCGTGCCCTGAATAGTGAGCTTGTAGCCTGCTGTACCGCCCCAGTTGCCAATAGCGCTTTGGTTACCGACCACGTATAAATCTTGACCGATTGTGGTGTTGGCATTAGCGATGGTAAAGGTGACGCTGCAGGTGGCAGTTGGCGGCGGGCTACCGCTGAGCTTTTGACCAGTGTAAATTGCTACAGCGGGCGTGGCACTGCCACCATCGCCAGGCACGGTAATGCTGGCAAAGCCGTTAGCCGCCACAACCACACTGCCGCCACTACACGCCGTACCTGCCGCATTTTTCTCACCGCTGATTACGTTGCAATAAGTGCCAGCACTTAAATTAGTGAAGAAGTTATTTGTCCACGCTGCACCGGTGTTATTGAGCGCCACAAAGCCCACCGTGCCACGGCTAAACGCCACTTGCTGCGCATTGCCGGTGGTCCAGTTAGTTTGTGCAGCCCCAGTGGCAGCGGCACGAAACTTCACCATATTGGCGATGTTGCCCCAACGATGAATGAAGTCCCAATCTACATTTATTTTTGCAGCACCTGCTGCATCATATGGGCTTACTGCAGGGCGATCACCATCGCCATTGGTGAAGCGGAATCCTGAATGCAATTGCGCTTCACCATAGCCTTGCGCCATCATAAAAATATTGGCTAGCGCATAGCGTTGTGTGCCCACGCTATCGTTAGGCACACCGGGCGTGTAGTTGCTGGCGGCAAGGCTGGAGCCATTGCGTTCAGTATCCCAATTATTTAAGAAAATTGTCGCGTTTTGTGGCTGCACAAAACCATAGCTGCCACCCCAATTTCCCCACGTACCCATAATGCTCGGAATACTCGACAAGCTCTGCCCATTATTGCCGCGAAACACATCGCGCATGGCGTAGGCAAAGCGGAATTCGTTCACCGTACCAATCGACAAATAGTCGCTGATGGTGGTGGCACCATCTGGAATAATTTCTTGGGTTAGCCAAATATTTTCACTCGAGGTCGTGAGCGGGCGCGTTGACTTAACCGTCGCCATGATGCTCGTCCACGCTGATGCTGGCATGTGTTTTGATGCGTCGATACGGAAGCCGTCTACGCCCATATCGATCAACTTAGTCAGATAATTTACGATCTGCCCCTTAACATAGGCATTTTCAGTAGCAAGGTCTGGCAAACCACCGAGGCGGCAATTTTGTACGGCCCAAGTGCCTGCAGGTGAGTTGTAGTCATTACCGTTGATGGTGCAATTACTATGAAAATCATTGGCACTAAAGAATGGAAAGCTCAACGTGTTTGCATTCCATGTGCTACCGTCGGTCGCGGTGCCGCTGCCATCGGCCATTTGGTTCACCACAATGTCGGCATACACGCGCACGCCAGCGGCGTGGCAGGTGTTTACCATCGTCTGCAACTGGGCTTGGGTGCCCATGCGGCTGGTGAGCGTAGCGTAATTTACTGGCTGATAAACACCCCACCAACCGTTAGCCACTTTAGACGCGCCGGGTGGCGAAATTTGTACCGCACCATAGCCTTTAGGCCCTAAAAACTGCGTGCATTCCGTTGCAATATCGTTCCAACTCCATTGAAACATTTGCACGGAAGTAGACGGGTTATTGAGCACGGCGTGGCTGGGTGTAGCGAAGCCTGCGATGCTTAGGCCTAATGCCAATGCGGCGATTTTTGTATTCATACGATTTCTCTCTCCAAGTGTTTTAAATTATTTTAGGATGCTATTTTTAGGCTGAATTTATCCGCACCACAAACGGTTAAACGTTTGACGTGGCGGGCTGATGATTCGGCTTTTTTGAGCTTACTGCTGCCGCGAAAGGAAGCGGCTTGTTGCGTTTTTTAAGTATTTTTCTGATGCAAACTGCATTCTGCGATTGTGGGCAAAGTTGAAATTTATCGCCCGCAGACTCCTGATAGGTTTACCAAGCGCGCCGTGTTGCAGTGCAACACGGCCACATTTCAGCGCGAAGAAAATATACTATAACTACAGAAAAAAATGGTAGAAATATGCATTTTTGTAGTTTAAGTACAAAATAAAATATTGGTACGAATTTAAGTTGCCAGTAATAAAGCGCTGGAGATGCCCTATTTTCGGGTTTCTCCGGATATTATTCAGTATAAAAATAGCGAAATTTAATACCAGTGCAGTCAGGTCAGTATCTTAACGCACCCGATTCCGCCCCTCGTGCTTCGCCCGATAAAGCGCCGCGTCGGCCTGCGCAACTAACGCCTCAACCGACGACTCCGCAGTCGGCACACCCACTGCCACGCCAAGGCTGATGGTGACCACCGCCGCCACAGGGGATGCGGGGTGCGGGATAGCGCGGGCTTCGCAGGCTTGGCGTAGGGTTTCGGCATAAGCCATGGCAGCGGCGTGATCTAGGCCGGGGATGAGCACCATAAATTCTTCACCACCGTATCGCGCAGCAAAATCACCGGCGCGGCTGGCGGCTTTGCTGATCACTTCTGCTACGGCAACTAAACACTTATCGCCTTCGGGATGGCCTAAGGTGTCGTTGTAGGTTTTAAAAGAATCGATATCAATAATCACCACCGCAAGGGATGTTTTTAGGCGCAAGGCGCGTCGCCATTCGGTGTCTAGCGTTTCATCCAAGCGCCTGCGATTCGCTAAGCCGGTTAGCGCATCAACAAACGAAATACGCGAAAGGTGCTCAACGGCTTGCCGCAACGCTTCGGTTTTGTCGGCAACGATGCGTTCCATTTCAGCGTGGCGTTTTTGAAACTGATGCGACCGATAGCGGAACGCGCCGACTATCGCCGCGAGCGTTGCCAAAATAGCCAGCGCCATAAACCACGGCGTTTGATAATAATGCGGCCTCACCCGCACGGGCAATAATTCAGCCGCTTCTTGCCAACGCGTGCCGTCAATAGTGGCAGCCACCCGAAATTGATAGCTGCCATGCGGTAGCGCGGGGAAGGCCGCCTCTCGTGCCTTTCCAGCGTTTACCCAGTCAGCGGTAACGCCTTCCATCTTGTAACGAAAGCGCACGCGCTCGGCTTGCAGCAACGTGGCTGCCGTGTAGCGAATCAGCAGCGGCACAGAACCCGGCGGCAATACCACTTCATTTTCTGCGCTCACGTTTGTACCATTCACCGCCACGTCTTCAATCATTACTGAAGGCGGTTCGCCGGAACCGGGCAGACGCGTGGGGTCAACAATAGCCAAGCCTTTTAGCGATGGAAGCCACAAATGCCCTTTTGCATCGATGCTGCCCGCAGGCTGCAGGCCACCGGCAAATGTGGTGTTACGCAACGCGTCGCCGGGGCCAAAACCAGTGGCGGTTATTTTTGGAATTGTGCCGTCGGCAAAGGCATCTAAATTAGTGCGCGCCACCCGATAAAAACCACGGTTACACGTCATCCACAGGTTGCCCAAACGGTCTTCAATAATCACGTGCGCGGTGCCGTCCCACAGGCCATCGGTCACACGAATGGGTATGAAGCGTCCATCTTTAAGGCGGTTCATACCTTCGCCGTTCGAGCCAATCCACAAGCTGCCCGCCGCATCCTCGTACAGCGATAAAATCCAGTTTGACACCAAACCGTCTTTGCGCGTGAACAGCGTAAATAGGCCATCTACAGGGTTATAGCGAAATAATCCGTCGCCTGCTGAGCCGATCCACAATATGCCCTTACGGTCTTCTAAAATTGTCGCCACGCCCTCGCGTGGCGCGCCCGCCGTGGTGATGGCCACAAAACGCTTGCCGTCAAACCGCGCCATGCCGGACTTCGTGCCCACCCAAATTGTGCCAGCGCGATCTTGCATAATCACACGCACATCCACGTTGGGCAGGCCTTGCGCTACCCCAAAATTTTCGAGCTTTCCACCCTTATAGCGTGCCACACCTTGGGTATACGCGCCAATCCAAATACTGCCGTCTTTATCTTCCAACAAGGCAGAAGATTCATCAGTCGCCAGCCCATCTTTTTTGCTAATCGTTTTAGCCACGCCGCCTTCAATACGGCTCACCCCACCACCGGCGGTAGACACCCATGTAGCACCATCGCGCGCGTGCATCACCGCCCGCGCATTGTCGCTA
Source organism: Betaproteobacteria bacterium (assembly GCA_043760555.1). Classification (GTDB taxonomy): domain Bacteria; phylum Pseudomonadota; class Gammaproteobacteria; order Burkholderiales; family Usitatibacteraceae; genus JANMDR01. Next base: position 37,643 of record JAYUOW010000100.1, on the reverse strand, counting down.
GGCAAGCCTTCCGGCTTACCAAAAACCCCGAAGGCTCGCGTGCTTAGGCGGTTTAGGCCGCCGTTCCACGAGCCAACCCACACGCTGCCTTCAGCATCTACCTGCAGCGACCAAATTTGATCGCCACCCAAACCACTGGCCGTACTAATGGTTGAAAATTTGCCCTCACTCATGCGCACGGCACCTGCGCCCCAGGTGCCAATCCACAGCGCACCTACCTTGTCGCGTGCAAGGTAAGTAAGTTGGTCAGTCGGCAGACCATCAGCCATGGTGTAAGTCGTAGTTTTTCGATCTGGCGCACCAGCAACAAATGCCAAACCACCACCCGCCGTCGCCGCCCACACCCCCCCTGCAGGGTCCGCTAGCACTTTCCGCACTTCTAAATGTGGGAAGCCGTTTGCGGTATTGAGCACTGTAAATTTTTCATCGGCAAACGCCACCAAACCACCGCCAGTCGTACCAATCCACAACGTGCCATCACGATCAAAAGCCAATGTGCGCAACCGATTAGTGGGCAAGCCATCGGCTTCTTGGTACATCTTAGTCACGCCCTTATTCCAGCGTAGTAAACCATTTTCAGTTGCTGCCCACATCACGCCATCGCGCCCCTGCGCAAACGCCCAAACACGGCGACCTTGCGTCAACTTCGCATCTATCATCGGCGTAAATTTGCCATCAGCGTAACGCGCCGCACCCCAGCCGTGGGCAATCCACATACCGCCCTGCGCATCTTCAAAAAACCCGAAAACAGAACGCGACGCTAAATCCGGCATGCCCGAATTCTCAAACGTAGCAAACCGCACCCCATCAAACCGCGCCAAACCAAAAGCCGTACCCACCCACAGATAGCCGGCCTTGGATTGGTGCATGGCTTGCACCGTGTTTTGGGGTAGACCTTGCTCGGTTTGCCAGGTGTCGATTTTGTATTGGGTTACAGCGGGGGATTGGGCTTGGGTGATTGCGAGCGGCGCAGCTTGCGCGTAAGCTACTGAGAGAATCACCTGCATCGCGCAAACCCACAACCAGCAGACAGCAACGATGACACCGCAGAATCGAGTGCGGCAAATGACCAACTCCGCGCGGCTTGTTTTATTCAACGCGCGCACTACAGCGTGCATCGGTCACGTTAAAAATCATGGCTGCGCCTGAATGCAGTCGCAATATCGCATATGTGCGTTCAAGGGTAATGTGTGCTTCATGCATCATAGAGTACGACCCCATCGCTTCATAAATGCAAAGTTAGATACTACCTCACCGCGATGCCAATTGAACTTTGCCAGAAATTACGCCAACAACATACTTCACACTGATGCGGGTTCAACAATTTTTTTGCTGGAAAACCCCTATTTAAGGCTATCTCCAAGGTTTGTATAACATCTTCTACTCAAATTACACCGCGATCCTAGTTTCCGTTCGCAGGGATTTTCAAGATTCGGCAAGCCTTTAAAATTGGACGAAACCGTAGCCGGGTTTGAGCGATTTTTGCGAAAGCTGGGACGGTGGTTAAAAACAGGCGCTTTATATTAGCGAACACCGTCTCGGCTATCGCAGAAAGCCGCGAGAGCCGGGCTACAGGAACAGCAACAGATGCTCATGGCAAACAGAGCGGCTAAAACACGATTGATGTAAAAATAAAATCAGCTCGCTACACCTTATACAACTCCACCACCCAATCCGCAAACGCCCTAACCCTCGCCGACAAATGTCGGTTTTGTGGGTACATCAAGTACAGTGGTAATTCGCCGCATTCAAACCCCTTCAAAACCCGCACCAATCGGCCTTCTTCAAGGAGTGCTTGCAAATTTTGCGTGCCCACTAATTGCGCTAAACCTAGGCCAGCTAAGGTTGCAGCTAGATGACTATCGGCGTCATTAGCCGCTACTTGATGGGGGCGATTTATTTGCTGCAATTGGGGTTGACCGGTGCTGTCGAGTACGTAAAAATCAAACGCAAATACTTTGCCAGTTTTAGCTGAAAAGTAGTTTACGAATTGATGCTTGGATAGGTCGGCAAGCGTTTTTGGCGTGCCGAACTTTTTTAAATACTTAGGGGAGGCGCACGTGAATACGGGGAAGGCACCGAGCTTGCGGGCGACCAAGGTTTCATCGAACACATTGCCGCCGCGCACCACGCAGTCAATACCTTCACGCACTAAATCTACTGGCCGATCGCTGGAGCCTACTTCTAGCGCGATGTGTGGGTACTGTTTGAAAAAGTCAGGCAAGTTAGGCATGAGCACATGGCGACCCATGGCGGCTGGCACGTCTACACGCAGGCGACCTGCGGGTGTGACCAATGCGCCGCGCACTTGGGTTTCAAGGTCTTGTAGGTCGCCCAAAATTAAATTGGCGCGCGCCAAATACGCCACGCCGTCGGCCGTTAAATTTAAGCGCCGCGTGGTGCGGTGAAGTAACCGCACGCCTAAGTGCGCTTCCAAATCTTGCACCATATTGCTCACCGTGGGCTTGGGCATGTGGAGCGCATCGGCGACGTGGGTGAAGCTGCCCAGCTCGGCCACTCGGGCAAATACTTCCATCGCTTTAAATCGATCAATCGCCATATTGTTCCAAAATCACTAACAGTTATTTATAAAAATAGGTATTTATTAGTGAATAGCATATCAATAAAGTAGCGCTTGTGCACTACAAACGCATTCACTTCAAAGGAAACGATCATGATCAATACAACTTCTAACTCACCTGCATCCGCCATCGGCTTAGGCTGCATGGGTATGTCCGCCATGTACGGCGCGAGCGACGACGCCACAAGCATTGCCACGATCCACGCAGCAATGGAAGCGGGCATTAGCTTGCTTGATACCGGTGATTTTTACGGTTCTGGCGACAACGAAATGCTCATTGCCAAAGCCATTGATGGCAAGCGCGACCGCGTGGAGCTATCCGTAAAGTTTGGTGCATTGCGCTCGCCCGATGGTGGTTGGACGGGCGTAGATGGCCGCCCGCAGGCCGTTAAGAACTTTTTAACTTATAGTTTGAAGCGCTTAAACACTGACTACATCGACATTTACCGCCCTGCACGTCTTGACCCCAATGTGCCGATTGAAGATACCATCGGCGCGATTGCCGACATGGTAAAAGCGGGCTATGTGCGCAAAATTGGGTTATCTGAAGTAGGTGCTGAAACCATTCGCCGCGCGCATAAAGTACATGCTATTGCGGACTTACAAATTGAATATTCGCTGCTAAGCCGTGCGCCAGAAGCGAACATTTTCCCTACCTTGCGCGAGCTAAATATTGGCGTAACCGCATACGGCGTGCTGTCACGCGGCTTGCTCAGCGGCTCAAAACCCACCGGCCCCACCGACTTCCGCGCCTATTTGCCGCGCTTTAATGGTGAGGCGTTTTTGGCGAACCAAAAGCTTACAAATGTGCTCAATTCGCTTGCTGCAAACATGCCGAATCAAGCGCAATTAAACGCAACGCATATTGCCATTGCGTGGGTATTGGCGAAGGGCAAACAGCAAGGCACCAACATCACACCGATCATCGGTTCACGCAGTCCCGCACAGTTGAGCGAGGTGCTGCGCGCGTTGCAAGTGACTTTAACAGCCAACGATATGGCAACGATCGAAGCAGCTATTCCCGCTGACGCAGTAATGGGCGGTCGCTATAGCGCGGAACATATGGCGGGTTTGGATAGCGAAAAATAAACCGAAATCACTAATTTATATGCGCTAAACGGATGCGTGAAGATGCCCTATTTTAGGGCATCTTTAGGCGTCTATAAAACTTGCGTTGGCTGAAAATTTTGCCCTATGAGCATCCACTCAACGCGCCGCACCAATTCGAGCGATAATTAAACATACTTAATTACTCTCAACACCATCCATGGCCGCTACCGAACGGAACATTCCCCTCGCGCTTTTCGGTTCTGTATTTGCAGTAGCGTTTGGCTTGGTGAGTGTTTTTGGTTTGTACATGCTCTACGCTGAAGCCAATAGCGCCTTGCGGCCGCGCACGTGGGTGCTTGGAAGTGCGCAAGCGCTTGACGCCAAGTTGCTTGAAATGCCGAGCAAAAAAGGTAGTAGTACGTATTCAGTCGTTGCGCAATATCGCTACACGCACGCTGGCAAAACTTATTTTGGCGACACGATTAGACTAGGCGATTTTGGTTCTGACGACGACAAAACGCACCATGAAGGGTGGGTAACCCTGCTGCAAGAAGCAAAATCATTCGAGCGAAGCGTGCCGGTTTATATCAACCCTAATGCACCCACGCAAGCGGCGTTATCTACGCAAGTGCGCTGGCGCAACGTGTTTTTTGCGTTACCGTTTATCATTCTTTTTGGCGCAGTAGGAGTGGGTGGCGGGTTTATCACGGCGAATGCGCTGGGCTGGCGCTTAAAGCGAGATTCACGCTAACGCGAGGGCGGACGGCAATAAAACTGCTGCACATTGATGTTGCGGTTACGCTCGCGCATCATCACACCACTATCGGTTACCTGCGTTATGATGGTGCATCTACAAAAGCAATCGACTTGTTGATCGCTTCTACGCGCGGTTGATGCGCTTACAAGGCGTTAAATAAACTGCTAACGCAACAACTACTATGTATAAGTGCTAAGAAAAATGAAAGTCGTCGGGAAAAGAATTGAACGCAAAATAACATTACTCGGCAGCGGCGCGAAGCTCGCTGCGGGCGCGACGTTTAGTGAGTCCATTGCAATGCTTTCGCAACCCAAATACATGCTTAAGGGCGTGTATCGTTTTGCCACGCACGCAGCCGCCAATAAACATGAGCAGGATTGCGTTGTGCGCGCAATTAGCACTCGATCAGAATCATTTAAACATGGATGAATACAGCCGCGCGGCGTCGTTGGACGATGTGAAGCTGCTTTTGAAAAGCCTCGATGCTCACAAGGTTGAATATCTGCTCATCGGTGGCTATGCATTGGCAGCGCACGGCTACACAAGGGCGACGACGGATATCGATGTGCTGGTTTCGGCCACAATCGAAACCGGTGAGCGCGTCAAAAAAGCATTGATGGTTTTGCCCGACCAAGCCGCAAAAGATATCGCGCCAGAATGGTTTACTGAAGGTGAGAACATTCGGGTTGCGGACGCCTTTGTGGTGGACATTATGCTGAACGCAAACGGTCACAGCTATCAATCACTCAGCCAATACGCAGAGACAATTTATCTGGATGATATTCCAGTAAAAACCATAAACCTCGAAGGGTTGCTGCTGACAAAACGAACAACGCGCGAGAAGGATAAAATGGATTGCATCATTCTTGAGCGTGCACTACACGCGATTCGCGACCAAGCTTCCGAAACTTAAAAATTCAGGCGTACTCGCATCACCAAACCCACACCCGCCCTACCTGCGCTATGATGGTGCATTCACCAAACGCGTCGTATTGTCGGTCGTTTTAGTGAATGCATTTAGTGCACCAAGGAGCTTTTATGGCTGCAGTTTTAGACGAAAAAATCACCAATGCGCCTTCGGCAATTGACACCCTTCGCGGACAGTTTGCTTATACTTTAAGCGAACGTCTGCCCCACGCCACCATCCTGCACACGCCCGAACAACAACGCCCGTATGAGTGCGATGGCTTAGCGGTGTATCGGCAACTACCTTTGCTCACAGTGTTGCCGACTAACGATGCGGAAGTGTGCGCGGCGTTGAAGGCGGCGAGTGCCAGTGGCGTGAAAGTGGTGGCGCGCGGTGCGGGCACGGGATTATCAGGGGGGGCGACGCCGTTGGAAGATGGCATATTGTTATCCCTTGCAAAGCTGAGTGCGTTTAAAAAAATTGATGCGTTATCGCGTACCGCTGTGGTGCAGCCGGGTGTGCGCAACTTAAAAATTTCTGAGTCCGTCGCACATTTAGGCTTGTATTACGCGCCGGATCCGTCATCGCAAATTGCTTGCACCATCGGCGGCAATGTAGCCGAAAATTCAGGCGGCGTGCATTGCTTGAAGTATGGTTTGACGGTGCACAATATTCAAAAAATTCGCGTGGCCACCATTGAGGGCGAGGCATTAGTAATCGGCTCAGATGCCCTAGATTCGCCCGGTTACGACCTTTTAGCGCTCATGACGGGTAGTGAGGGCATGTTGGGCGTGACTACCGAAGTAACAGTAAAGCTCACACCTAAGCCACAGGTGGCGCGGGTGGTGATGGCAAGCTTTGCCGATGTGGAATTAGCCGGGGTGGCCGTGGCAAATGTGATCGGTGCGGGCATCATTCCGGCAGGCTTAGAAATGATGGACAAGATGGCCATACATGCCGTGGAAGACTTTGTACACGCCAGTTATGACATGGAAGCTGAAGCGATATTGCTGTGCGAATCCGACGGCACGCCCGAAGAAGTGGAAGACGAAATTGCCCGTGTGCGGGAGGTGATGCTGCAAAGTGGAGCCACCACTATTCGCGTATCTGAAACTGAGGCCGAGCGGCTTAAATATTGGTCTGGCCGCAAGGCGGCTTTCCCGGCAGTGGGGCGAATTTCACCGGACTATTACTGTATTGATGGCTCGATTCCGCGCCGCGCGCTGGGCTACGTGTTGAAGGCGACGGCTAACTTGAGCACCAAGTACGGTTTGCGCTGCGCAAATGTGTTCCATGCGGGCGATGGCAATTTGCATCCGCTGATTTTGTTTGACGCAGCTATTCCCGGCGAGCTAGAAAAAACCGAGGCCTTCGCCGCTGATTTGCTCGAACTTTGTATCGAGGTGGGCGGCACTATCACTGGCGAGCACGGTGTGGGTATTGAGAAAATAAACCAAATGTGTAGCCAGTTTAGCGATGCCGAACGCGAAGCGTTTTTTGCCATTAAGCGCTGCTTTGATCCGCAGATGTTGCTGAACCCCGGCAAGGCGATTCCGTCACTTAGCCGTTGTGCTGAGTATGGGCGGATGCGCGTTTCTGGTGGCAATTTACCGCACCCTGAATTGCCGCGCTTCTAAATTATGCACGCGGCAAGCGAAACCGAAATGGCTGAATTTAGTGCGGCCAAACGTCGTGCAGAGGCCCTATTTTCGGCTTTCTCCAGCCTACTGCCAACGCTTACTGTACTTACTGACCGTGAGCGCTTAACACCGTTTGAAACCGACGCCTTCATATCGCATCGCGTAGTTCCGCTGTGCGCAGTGCTGCCTGATATACCCGCCCAAGTGGCCGCAGTGTTGCGTATTTGCACGCGCCTAAATGTGCCTGTGGTGACGCGTGGTGCGGGGACTGGCATTGCAGGCGGAACGATACCAATTGCCGATGGCGTGCTATTGGTAATGACAAAGCTAAATCGCATTTTAGAAATTGATGCGCCTGCCCGCTTGGCGCGTGTGCAGCCGGGCGTGCGTAATTTGGCGGTGTCGGATGCGGTAGCGCACCTAAAGTTGTTTTATGCGCCTGATCCATCGAGTCAAATTGTCTGTTCCATCGGCGGCAATGTGGCTGAAAATTCGGGTGGCGTGCATTGCTTAAAATATGGTTTAACCACCCACAACATTCGTCGCGCACAGTGCCTCACCGTTGAGGGTGAAGCCATCACCATCGGCAGCCATGCACTCGATGCGGCAGGCTATGATTTGCTGGCTTTGCTTACTGGTTCAGAAGGCATGTTGGCTGTAATTACAGAAGTATCGGTAAAGCTCACGCCCTCACCAAGTACCATAGAAACCCTATTAGCGGCCTTCTCCACGGTAGAGCAGGCGGCAGAATGTGTGGGCGAAATAATCGGCGCGGGCATCATTCCTGCGGCATTAGAGATGATGGATCAAATGGTAGTGCAAGCTTGCGAGCGCTTTATGGCAGCTGGTTTTCCAACGGACGCCAAGGCATTATTGCTGTGTGAACTTGACGGCAGCGCGGAAGAAGTAGCGACAGAAACTAAAAGCGTGCGTGCTATTTTAGAGCGCATGGGGGCGACTGAAATTCGTCGCGCCACCGACGATGCAGCCCGCGCAAAATTGTGGCGCGCGCGCAAAGGCGCGTTTGCGGCGTTAGCCAACATTCAGCCCGACTATTACACGATAGACGGCACCATTCCGCGCCGCTGTTTAGCCGAAGTGCTCTCCCGCTATGCCGCGCTGGGCAAGGAATACGGGATGCTCGTGGCCAATGTATTTCACGCGGGCGACGGCAATTTGCACCCCTGTATTTTTTACAATGGCAGCATCGCAGGCGAGGCCGAGCGCAGCGAAGAACTGGGTGGCAAAATGCTGGAAATATGCATTGAAGTGGGCGGCACCATCACCGGCGAACACGGTGTTGGCATTGAAAAACTAAAGCAAATGTGTGTGCAGTTTCGTCCGCCTGAACTCGCGTTGTTTCACGCTGTAAAAGAAGCGTTTGATCCCACGCGAATTTTGAATCCCGATAAAGGTATTCCTCTGCTGAAGCGCTGCAGCGAATGGGGCGGCATGCATGCTAGCGCGGGTAGAATTATTCACAACGATATTCCTCGATTTTAAATTTAAAGTTAAGCGCACATGGATTCCTTCATCAGCGACACCGCAGCCAAAATCAAACAACATCGCGCCAGCAAAAAACCGCTGCGTATTCAAGGCGGCAATACCAAATCGTTCTACGGCGCGACCGCAACAGTGCCCGAAGATGCCCTATTTATGGGCGTCTACAGCGGCATAGTTGACTACGAACCAAAGGAATTGGTGCTTACCGTGCGTGCTGGTACGCCGCTGGCTGATGTTGAAAAAGCGTTGGCAGACGCGAACCAAATGCTGCCGTTTGAGCCGCCACATTTTGGCGCTGGTGCGACAATCGGCGGAATTGTGGCCACTGGTTTATCGGGACCACGTCGCGCGTACGCGGGGGCGGTGCGTGATTTTGTGTTGGGCACACGGATTATTGATGGCAAAGGCGATGATTTAAATTTTGGTGGGCGCGTGATTAAAAACGTGGCGGGCTATGATGTATCGCGCTTGATGACGGGTGCGATGGGCACGCTGGGCGTAATTTTGGATATTTCATTTAAGGTGCTGCCGCGTCCGCAAACTGAAACCACGCTGCGGTTTGAAATGACTGAGGCCACTGCCATTACCCGCTTGAACGAATGGGCGGGGCAGCCGCTGCCTATTTCAGCATCGTCCTATTTTGAAGGTGTGGTGATGCTGCGCTTGTCCGCAGCAAAAGCAGGTGTCACTGCCGCTGTGCAAAAATTGGGTGGCGAAGTAGTTGATGCAGTGTCTGCAAACGCCCATTGGACGGCCTTGCGCGAGCATCAGCACAGCTACTTTGAGAATCCGAAACCATTGTGGCGTGTGTCGGTTCCGCAAACTGCTGCAACGCTGGCGTTTGATCAAGCCGAGATACAAGCGGGCCCAATTGAATGGGGCGGAGGCTTGCGTTGGCTCAGTGCCGAAAGTGAGACCGACACCGCCGCGCGCATACGGAGCCGCGCGGCAGACCTTGGTGGCCATGCAACTCTATTCAACGGCAAAAGCCGCACCACGGTCGCACCGGTGTTTCATCCGCTGGATGCGGGCTTGGCAAAAATTCATCGTAATTTAAAGCGGGCATTTGATCCGGATAATATTTTGAACCGTGGGCGAATGGATAGTTTTTAATTTCAGCTGCGCTTAAATCAATTAACCAAAAGCAAAACTATGCAAACCACCCTATCCGAAGAATTTATCAACACGCCACTAGGCAATGAAGCCGCCGCTATTTTGCGCAAGTGCGTGCACTGCGGCTTTTGCCTAGCCACGTGCCCCACCTATAATTTAGTGGGCGATGAGCTCGATAGCCCAAGAGGCCGCATTTACTTGATGAAACAAATGCTGGAAGGCGCACCAGTAACAGAGCGCACCCAGCATCACCTTGACCGGTGCCTAACCTGCCGATCTTGCGAAAGTACGTGTCCCTCGGGCGTGGAATACGGCAAGCTAGTAGATATTGGCCGTGAAATTGTGGAGCAAAAAGTAGCGCGTCCACCGCTTGAAAAATTTAAGCGCGCCATGTTGAAGAAAATTTTACCTAACGCTGCGGCCTTCAGAATGGTGCTTAAAACCGGCCAAACCGTAAAAGGCTTGGCAGGAGGCCTAATGCCGGCCGCGCTGGCCGCCAAGGTGCCTAGCGTGCGCACGGCAGGGCTATGGCCAGCGGCTCGTCACACGCGCCGCATGCTGGTGCTGCAAGGCTGCGTACAACCCGCCATCGCACCCGACATCAATGCAGCCACGGCCCGCGTGCTAGACGCCATCGGCATATCGCTCATCACCGCATCTGCCGCTGGATGTTGCGGCGCGGTGGCGCATCATTTGGGCGATGTTGAGGGCAGCCGTGTTGCGGCGCGCGCCAATATTGATGCGTGGTGGCCGTTAATCGAAGCAGGGGCAGAAGCCGTAATAATTACTGCCAGCGGCTGCGGCACAGCGGTATCCGACTACGGTCATTTACTGCAACACGATAAAGCCTATATGGCCAAAGCCGCCCGTATTTCGGCGCTTTGCAAGGATATTAGCGAAATCATTGCGGCTGAAGCAAGCGTATTGCAGGCAAAGTTAAAACCTCTAAGCGCGGCAACGCGCATCGCCTTCCACTCCCCTTGCAGCCTGCAACACGGATTAAAAATTAAAGGCAAAGTGGAAGGATTATTAAGCGCTGCAGGCTACACGCTAACGAACGTGCCCGACGGCCATTTGTGTTGTGGATCAGCCGGCACCTACTCAATATTGCAATCAGAAATGTCGCAAAGTTTATTGGCGAATAAAGTCGCCGCGCTGGAAAGTGATAAGCCGACGCAAGTGGTTACCGCCAATATTGGCTGCTTGGCGCATATTGAATCGGGGCTGAATAAAAGCAGCGGGATGCCAATTCCGATTGGGCATTGGATTGAGTTGTTGGCGGGGCGGCTGTAAATGGCTGCAGATGCCCGTAAATTGGGCATTTACAGCCATTAAACTAGGGCTACTTTCGTCGTTTGAAAAAATCGACTGCTCGGAGTAGCGCGAGATAATGCGGCTCGAATAGGAACAACGGGAACAGGAACGCAATCCCAAAGGCGCTAAATATACGATTGCGCTCAGCATTAGCGGCAACAGAAGGAACGGCAACTCACTTTGCCGAAGTGATTTATTAAACGCAACCGAGACGCAACCAATGGCAAACGCGATACACGCAAGAATATGCAGTGAGCGCCAGTTATTGTCGAGCAATAGCGCCATCTTCTTGGGAAAATAAATGCGGAAACACTTCTCTAGCCTTTCGATCATGAGCAGTAATAGCACGGGCGAAGTCACTATCAGCGCTATTCCCGACCAGAATGGAATAGTGTCAATCATTCGTTATGTCCGACCCGCGCTCAGCCATCGCTTCTGCGACAAGCGCGTCAAATTTTCCCGCCTGTGCATCGCCTTCAATTTTTGCATCCCACACGGCATCGTCAAAGTCCGCGAACCATTGGCGAAATTCGCTAAGCTCGGCTTGCGACAACAGTTTTATTGCGTCTTGTATGGCTGTAATGGCGATTATGAAACCTCTTCGATAATGTCTACATAGATTTCACTCGCGTTTCAATACATGGTATCTAATTCGACCAACCCTCTAAGCAAATGCGTAAGAATTACCAAGATTTCTGACGAAAAAGTCGACCCTGCTCATTTTCGTCATGAAGCACTAAAACTATCTCGCTGTTATCAAAAATTGGCGTCGTGCCTACGTCGCGGCTCGGCAAATCTGAGTCAATCATTGTAATAATAGGCTGAATACCCATTCCCGCATATCGGCGCATAACGACAATTAAATTTTCCTTCTTTCTATCGTCGAGGGACTCGAAAACGCCATCGTGATAGACAAAACGTGGGAATTTGTCATCGAGGTGGGCACGGATCACGCTCATGTCAAACGCGATACAGAGTAATTTGCGGTACGTGTGTCCAAGGTCCGCGCTCGTCGCATTACCGGCCTCATCAAGAATCTCAGCTTTAAAATCAAGATGCCCCTCTTTGTTTGGCCTAACGGTGAGCAGAGCCTTGCGGTTGATGACCTCCTCCACAATTTCGCTAAAAAATATTCGGATAGACGAAAATAAGCCGGTTTGATCCGAGTTTTGCCTCTCGACATCCGCCTCGATTTGCGTTTGAAGGCGTCTAAATTCATCACTCAAAGCCCGAATGCTAGTGCGTAACTCTTGAAGGCGATGCAGAAAGACGCCCTGTCGCTCCAGTGATGTGATATCGGCTCGGAGTGTCACCATTTCGTCGGAAACTTGTTTGTACTTCGTGAACACGTCGGTATCGCTAAGGAACGACAAGATATCCGAGCGCTTCTTACCCAATAAGTTAAGTTCTGCATTAACGCGCTTTAACGCGACATCGACCTCGTTGCGCTCTTCCTGCAAATACCCCCGACGCTCTTCCGTGATCGCCTTATTGAAGGCGATCAACTTCTGGAAATCCTTTTTGATTTGACCTTCGAAGAAGACCCCGACCTCGCCGAACAAGCGTTGAGCTTCTTCTGGGTCGAACAGAATCTCATCCTCCTCCAGCGAAGCCAAAATCTTCTTCTTGTTTAGGTTCAGGGAATAACGCTCGGCATTGAGCAAAGAAATGCGGCCATCCACGTCATCAACTAATTGTACCGTTCGCTCTTTATCCTGCGCTCGAAAATCAAAGGCATCAAGCAGCTTCTGTTTTTTTTCGGCCTCGTTCTGTTTAAGCAGGAGAATTCCTGCGATTTTACTAATGTCTTCGATCGACCCACCTAGCTCATTTTTAATCGTCCGTTCGGTGATCTTCGTCTCTTCGAGCTCCTTTTCCCTTTGGTAGCGACTCGTTAATAGTGGCGCATCAAATCCGAGGATGTGCGCGAGAAATGGCTTCCAATCTGCGTGCCCCCCAGCAAACTTTCGCAGATGGAAAACGTCTTGAAAATCGACTTGCGACCGAAGCAGATATCCCAACCCTTTACGGTAATCCCACGGCTTGATTGCACGCCAGTCAAGCAAGCTGTCCAATAAATCGCGCGCGCGCTCGAACGGTACACTTTGGTGATCCCATTCCGCGAGCGCGAGCGCCAAGAAATTCTGCCGTCCAGCTCGGTGCTTTTTGAAACTGATCTTTGTCGCCTCTTCAACACTGCGGCGCACCGTTACATAATTCGCATCAGATAGCTCAATCTCAAGAAAGAAGACGAAGTCCTCGAAAATATTAAGATGTTTGAAGAGAAAGAATTTCGGATCGCGCGCGGCTAGAAAACCAAAGTCCAACAGCCGCCCAAGTGTCGTCTTACCGAGGTTGTGGGTATCTTTATCCCTGTTTTCAGGCAAGCGAATCTCAGCCATGACGACATTAAGGCCAAGCATGAAGTCGACGGGCACGAACAAGTCCGGCTTATTTGAGTAGAGTCTAGATAGCTTCATTCGGACCCACATATTCAACAGCGTCAGTTTTAGGGCGATAGTCGATCATCCCCAATAGAAAGAGAAAATTCAACGCAGGCAGAAAGAGTACATCGCCGCCGATGACCTCCTTTTTGGCGTACTTCCGCAGTTCGCCATAATCGTCCAAGCGAAGCTTTTTTACGCGCGCCAGCAGCAACAGCGATACATTGATAACGGTACGGTCGGGATGAGCGTGCTTACTAGGTCGTAGCATCGCCGTCGTTTCCTATGTCACAATTCCAGTACATGTAGAACAGCACCGCGCGGGTTAGGCGCTTGTGCGCGTGTTGTCGCAAGACCACGTCGCGATTGAAAAGTAAATCCACTAGGTACTCCATCACGTCGTCGAAGGTTGCATAGTCTTTGCGCTTCGCGATGATCTTAAGTTGAAACTCGTCGACGGTCGATTCGTACATGCGTAGTAGTTCAAGGTTTTCCGGTGCGGCCAAGAATGTTCGAATCTGCAAGGTTTCTTTCAGGTAGCGTTTGCGTTGCGCACCGGCATAGTCGGCAGTCATATTGTTGAGTACGTTTTTTTCTGCATAGGTAACGCGATTGGTCGGAGGATCGTCGAGCGCTACTGAGACCTCCTTCCTTTGCCGAGCGAGCGCTTGCACCACCTCAGCGAGGTCGTCCGGACTTACCGTGAGAGGAGAATCAAGCGGGTCAAGATTCGCTTTGCCCGCGACGTCGGGAAAGGTCTTAAGCCAAAGCTCCAGTTGCTCCACCCCGCAGAGATAAATTGACGACTCAGGGATATCGCATTCTTTTGCTAAGTACGCGCGAATCTCGCTTTCAGCATTACCTGCTAAACGCCGGTTAGCAAACAACATATAGTGATCAATTTTTTTATTTTCACGCAGTTTTTTGACGCGCGGTACTTCCTTGCCAAGTACGTTGTTTTGTTTGGTCGGGTTGAAGAAGTCGGTCTCGGAGAAATTGCGATTGTAGCCGTTGGTGTGCTTCGCCTGAATGATCGTCGTTCCGACCCAAGGTGCCGCACGACTGGGATGAAGCTCAGCAGTTCCGACAAACTTTGCATCACGCCCGCCATCAGGTCCTTTAGCAAAGCCTTGGACGGAAATACCCAGTAAGCGTTGACAAAGAAAGACTGCTAATTTTTCAAATTGCTCGTCACTTAGGTTGGGGTAATCGTATTTCACAAAATCCTCAAAGCAGCACTCCACATTTATCAACCGAACGAGCAATCACTTGCAGAGCTCGGGAAGCTCGCACAATTATAGCGCTCCGCACTTCACCGTGTGCACTTGAATACATACACTATTTTTTCTCGCAGCATATAAATACCAAACGATACACTCCTAGTCAATATGGAGAAAGAATACTTTCGTAGCGCCCTCTGAGGATCATTTTTTGCTACCGCCCCATCAACCAAAAACGCTCCTCAGTATCCCCCGGCCTCGCCCCCTGCCAACGGATTTTATCCGGTGCCGCCAGCACACTTGCTGGGGGATTTTTAGTGCGGCCTTGTACTAATATATGGCTGCAGCTGCCCGTGTTTAGGGGCTTTAGCCGTATGCCGCTAAAATAATCTAGCGATGCAATTTGCGCCACTCCTACATCTTGGTTACTGATGCATGCGGCATCAACGCCATTACTTGCTATTGCTGCGGTTAAACTTTTAGCCATGCCGCGATAGCTTTTTGCATAGTCTACGGCTGGCAACCACAACAGGTTAAATAGCATCCACAGCACCGTTACGCCTGCTGCCCAATTGACTACCGCGCGGCGGTTGCTGTAGCGCGTGCGCAGCACGACGGCAAGCCACAGCACGGTGAGAATTAAGGCGACGCTGACGGCGAACCATTGCACTTCAATTTGTAGGCCAGGCACTTCGTATGCCACGCGGCGCGCGGCATTGCGCGGAATGCCGGTGACCGCACCCGCGTACATCGCCCATAAAAATAGGGTGATGCTGCCGAACACAAATAAGCCAAACCAATTGACGAAGCTTGCTAAGGTGCGCGATAGTTTGTCCATACCTTGCGCAGCGGCTAAGCACAGCGGTAGCAGCAATACCAGGGGCGATGTGTCGCGCGGTTCCATCGCCAAAATCACAAAAACAACCATCACCATGAAGGCGACAAATGGCAGTGCGTGCTCGATGCGATCACGTATATTGCGACGCGCTTTTAGCCATGCCCACATTGCAATCGGCCACGCGGGTAGCGCGTACCAAATTATGGTTTTTGGTAGATATAAAAAATCAACGTTGCGATTTAGCGCGGCGGTGGCTTGCGACTGTGCATTGAGCAGGTAAAATAATCCACTCATTGCACCCGTGAAGACGCCGGTATTTAGGGCGTCTTGAGGCACAAATATAATGAGCAGCAAGGGCCAAAATAGGACGCTAACGACAATAATTGCCAGCGCCAATCCAAAGCCTCGACGACAGCGTGGGTTGCGCCACTCGCGCAGCACGATGGCTAAAATAGCAAACACGGCCAACACCATCACGCCCATCATCGCGCCGGTACACAGCACCGCCAACGCCCCCCCCAATCCTGCGATGATGCCTGCGCGTTTGGCGTCGGACGCAATCCATGTCATGCCGTACAGTGCGATGGCCACCCCCGACATGGCAGCCAGCGCAGGGCTTAGCTCATGAGCGCGAAGCAAGAAGCCTAAGCTTGCGATCAGCAATAACACGCAAATGCGCGCAGCGCGTTCGTTTTGCAGCCGCACGGCGATGGCCGCCAAAAAGCCCATGGTGATCGATACAAAAAACGCGGACGCTAAGCGTGCGCCGTCGTGCAACGGTAAAAACGATTGAGTGAGCTTGGCAAAAAAAGCCGCGACCCAAAAATAGAACGGCGGGTATTCCACATAGGGCGCACCCGCTAGCGTTGGCACCAACCACGCGTTGGGCGCGCCTTGCAGCATGCTGAGCACGATGCCAAATTGCACGGGTTCATCCGGCTTCCACGGGTCATGCCCGATTAAGCCGGGCAATAGCCACGCTAAGCAAATGACGACGAAGAGTATGGTTTTTAACGGCGATACGGAGCCATCAAACACGATGGGCGCTCTAAAATCACGCGTAATTCTGCGCGCTTTGAGCGTTGCACGGCGTCCTGCGCGTCTGGCCTTAGATCGCGTCATTTAAAACCTTTTTTAGCTAAGAGTGGCTTGCAAACAAACTGTGTCGCGCGCGTTTTATAACGCGTTTTGAACCACTAAACTACCAATACAAAAAGCAGCCGTTAAGCTGCTTTTTGTTCGTGCATGTATGAATCAGCGACGTAAATTTAATCAGACAACAGCTTGCTTAAATTAGCGTTGCGGCAATACAACAACCAAATTTACTCTGCAGCTTCAGCAGCAGCAGTTGGAGGCACTTTACGACCATAGCGCTGGTTAAACTTGTCGATACGACCAGCGGTGTCCATAATTTTATGTTTGCCGGTGTAAAAAGGGTGAGATTCAGATGAAATCTCGATACGAATACACGGATATTCTTTACCGTCGGTAAATTTCATTTTTTCGCGATTCGAAACGTCGATCGTTGAGCGCGTTACAAATTTGAAATCGCATGATGAATCAAAAAATAATACGTCGTTATACTTTGGGTGAACACCGGTTTTCATGATTCTGTCCTGTTTAATCATCCAAGGGTAGCCAACACATGTTAAGATTTTCACAATCCCGCAATGTATTGCGTTGCAACCTCTAGGCGATAAGTTAATGGGTAATCTGCGATTATCGCAATTTTTCGGGTTTTTGGCAACCGTTCGCTGTTTTGGCTTAGAAACGGTGCCGCAATAGCGCTTTTAGCGCCGCGTTTAACCGCGCTTTTTCTTAAAAATATCGAGGTATTTGCATGGAAAATAAGCAACTGAACCTAATAAAATCAGCATTGGCGGGGCTCTTGTTAGTGGGCGCAGGTGTGCAATCAAGCTTTGCACAAACTAGCCGTACCGAGTTGGTCATTGGTGCATCCGCCGCGTTTACGGGGCGCACGTCAGCATCTATTAAAGCGTTTAACGAAGGCGCGCAAATTGCGTTTGACGCGGCAAATAAGCGCGGCGGTATCGGTGGCCGCAAAATTATTTATACCTCGCTCGACGACGGCAATTTGCCCGAATTGGTTGTCGAAAATACCAAGCGCTTGCTGGATGACGACAAGGCCGTGGCGCTGTTTGGCTACGCGGGCGACGCGACCGTGAATGCAGCGCTGCCGATCATTGCTGAGCGCAAAGTGGCGCTGGTGGGTGCAATGACGGGGGCGCAAGCACACCGCAGCCACCCTAATTTATTCCCCGTACGCGCGAGCTATCATGCCGAGGTAGAGAAAATTGTCGCTCAGGGTCAACAACTAGGCATGACCCGTTTCGCGATTTTTTATCAGAATGATGAGTTTGGCAAAGACGTGGTGGCGGGCTTAGAAAAATCACTGGCTCAACGCAAGCTTGCCATTGCATCTAAGGGCGAATACGCGCGCAATAGCGTCGCGCTAGGGGCAGCCGTTGCCAACGCCATGCGCGGTAATCCACAGTCGATTATTATGGCTTGCACGCTTGAAGCATGCGCTGAATTTGTCCGCCAATTTAGCAAGCTTAAATCAACAACCAGACTCAATCATTTAGCGTCCATTGACGCGAATGCCTACTTTAAAGAACTCGGTGCGCTAACCGTTGGCCTAGAACTCACCAACGTGGTGCCGCGCCCAACATCTGTTGGTATTAGCGTGATTAACGACTTCAGCAAAGAGGCTAAAGAAGTTGCACCCAAACATGTGCCGTCACTGCTTAGTTTAGAAGGCTATTTAGCCGCAAGAGTGATGCTAGAAGCGCTGCGAAAAGCGGGCAATAATCCCACGCGCGCCAAGGTGTTGGATGCCTTAAACAATTTGGGTGAGTTGAACTTAAACGGCTTCACCGTGACCTACGGGCCGGGTGCCAATATTGGTTCTAGCTTTGCTGATATTAGCATTTTTGGGGCTGGCGGACGCGTTAAAAACTAGCCGTTTCACCAATTAAAATGCCTTGAAGATGCCCGTATTTAGGGCTTCTTCAAGGCTTCATTATTTCTAAAAACGCTGCGCTACTTCTTCATCGAATCAAAAAATTCGCCGTTGTTTTTAGTGGCTTTTAGCTTATCGACTAAAAATTCTGTGGCTTCTAATTCGTCCATACCGTAAAGCAATTTACGCAGCACCCATACCTTTTGCAGCAGGTCGGGTTTAATCAGCAATTCTTCGCGGCGAGTGCCGGAACGGTTTACGTTAATGGCCGGATACACGCGCTTTTCGGCGGCGCGGCGATCTAGGTGTACTTCCATATTGCCGGTGCTCTTAAATTCTTCGTAAATCACATCGTCCATCTTGCTGCCGGTATCAATCAACGCCGTGGCGATGATCGTCAGCGAGCCTCCTTCTTCCACGTTACGCGCCGCGCCAAAGAAGCGTTTAGGGCGCTGCAAGGCGTTGGCGTCCACACCACCTGTTAACACCTTGCCGGAGGCCGGTACGACCGTGTTGTAGGCGCGTGCAAGACGGGTAATGGAGTCAAGCAGAATCACCACATCGCGTTTATGTTCGACTAAGCGCTTGGCTTTTTCAATTACCATTTCGGCTACTTGAATGTGCCGCGTCGCCGGCTCATCAAAGGTGGATGAAAGCACTTCGCCTTTTACGGTGCGCTGCATTTCGGTTACTTCTTCTGGGCGCTCGTCAATCAGCAACACAATCAAGGTCACTTCAGGATGGTTCGACGAAATAGCGTGGGCAATGTGCTGCAGCATCACTGTTTTGCCGGACTTCGGGCTTGCCACTAACAAAGCGCGCTGGCCTTTGCCGATGGGGGCGATGATGTCAATCACGCGGCCAGTAATGTTTTCTTCAGCTTTAATGTCGCGTTCAAGCGTGAACGGTTTATTGGGGAAGAGTGCGGTTAAATTTTCAAACAGAATTTTGTTTTTGGTGTTTTCCGGAAGGTCGCCGTTGACCTTATCAACCTTCACCAATGCAAAGTAGCGCTCGCCTTCTTTGGGGGTGCGAATTTCGCCTTCGATGGTGTCGCCTGTGTGCAAATTAAAGCGCCTAATTTGCGAGGGGCTTACATAAATATCGTCGGGGCCTGCCAAATAGGAAATATCGGGGGAGCGTAAAAAACCGAAGCCATCTTGCAGCACTTCTAGGGTGCCATCACCAAAAATGGCTTCGCCTTTTTTGGCGTGTTGTTTTAGCAGCGCAAAAATAAGCTCTTGTTTGCGTAAACGATTAGCGCCTTCCAGCTCGCCTTCGGCGGCCATCGCAACAAGTTCGGTGATGTGTTTGAGTTTTAACTCGGATAAATACATACAGGATTTCCGTTCAACAATAAGACAAAGAAAAAAAACAGGATTGCACCAATGAAGCCACGCCCACATAAACGTGTGATGGCGCGCTAAATGCAGCTATTCCCTTGATCGGGCAAACAACAATTCGTGGGTGGGGATTTTTAAAATCAATTTAGCGAGAATTCAGTTTGGAACATTCGCTGTGGAGCAAAAGCGGCGCAGACATTATGGGTTTGCGACGAATTTAAACCAGAAGGTTTACGCGATGACGTTACGCGTAGTTGCGGCACTCAGATTTTTGCGAGGCCATGTTGTTGCTTTGGCAAATTAACGCCTGCAACTTCGAAATTCATTACCTGTGAAGATAATCCTGAAACTGAAATATGTCAAACATTCTAGTGCATTATTTTTAAACAACGGTGTGCGGATCACCAAAATAGCTATAAATCCATTTACTATCCGCACACTCGGGAACAAAACCTTAAATGTTGCTATCGATAAACGCCGTCAATTGCGACTTGCTCAACGCACCCACTTTGGTTGCAGCCACGTCACCACCTTTGAACAACATGAGCGTTGGAATGCCACGAATACCAAACTTTGGTGGCGTGTCTTGATTTTCGTCGATATTTAGTTTGGCTACCTTGAGCTTGCCCGCGTAGTCGCGCGCGATGTCATCCAAAATTGGGCCGATCATTTTGCACGGACCGCACCATTCTGCCCAATAATCCACCAACACCGGCACATCAGATTGCAATACATCAGAGTCAAACGTCGCATCGGACACGTGAATAATATGATCGCTCATTTAAAAACCTCATCGTTAAAATAATTTGCGTCGCCGGTCCAAAAAAGGGATGCATGCTGCAGCGACAATCCGCGATATTAACGGAATTTTGGCTTGCGCGTTGGTGTGCGCTATTTTTTGGCTGGAGCGCAGAGCAGCATGGTGCTTAATTCCACGCCGCCCGAATCATCGCGATACCATGTGCGCCGTGGTTTTGTGCGAGGTCTAAATCATCCATATTTAGGCCGCCGATGGCATAAACAGGAATTGGCGCGTCCATCGCAATTTGCGCAAAACCAGCCCAACCTAAACCCGCCTGCTGCGGATGCGAAGATGTTGCCAACACATGCCCTAGCACCGCGAAATCACAGCCCATTTCACCGGCTAAGGCTAGTTGCGCCGCATCATGCACCGACGCGCCAACAAGCAAAAAATTCTCGCGCAAGCTGGCAACATTTTGCTGCAAGCCCATTAAAAATGAAGACTGCAACTGCACGCCATCGCAACCCAATTGCTGAGCCAACGTAAGGCTTTCTGCGTTGCCAACATTGAGCAAAACCTGTAATTTATGGGCACGCAAAGCGGTTGCATTATGTTGATTTCTAAATTGGATAATCGCTTGCGCAAACTGCGTCAATGTTGCTAACGACATATTTGGCTCACGTATTTGTAGCAGCAAGGGTGCGGTATTTAAGTGCTTTTTTATACTTTCAAGCACCGTGTAGACGCCCGTAAATAGGGCGTCTTCAGCCGTAATTGCGTAACGCTCAGGCAACTGCAGCGCTTTAAATAGGGGCACACAGCCCGGCAGGGTTGGCGTTACATCTAATTTAGTTGCAAGCTGGTGGCGTTGCTGGAAAATAAACTGCTGGCCTTCCAAACCACGCAATGTTCCCTGCCACGCACGCACCCGCCATGTGTGTAGCCGCACGGTCGCATGGGTGTAACGCATGATGTAGCTAAACCAAGGTTGCGCATGGGTTATTTGTATTCCAAGCTCTTCGTTTAATTCGCGTTTAAGCGCTTGCTCCACCGTTTCGCCCGCCTCCAATTTACCACCAGGAAACTCCCAGTAGCCCGCGTAAGGCTTGCCTTCGGGGCGGGACGATAATAAAAAACTACCGTCGGCGTTTAGCAAAACGGCAACCGCCACTTCCGTTATTTTTTCAGTCATTTTTGTATTTGAAATTTGATTTCGCACGCCGTTTTAACCGCTACATTACAACACTGGCAAAGCAGCGCATTTTGGGCTATTGTAGCTGTTCGCTCGCTGGTTGCAGCGATTGTTTTGAACCTCAAATTTCTCAAAAAAGAATATCGTGAATACAAAGCTTTTTTCAGCATTTTTATTTATGCTCAGTCTCGCTCTACCTTCCGCCGCGCAGGCGCAGTCAGTCACCCTTGTTGGCACGTTTCCCAATAAAGCACTGATGGTGATAAACGCAGGCGCACCGCGCAGCGTGACGGTGGGCGACACCACCGCTGAAGGCGTGAAGGTAGTCAGCGCCACCACTGATAGCGCCACGATTGAAATGGGCGGTAAGCGACAGGTGCTGAGCATCGGTGTGACCGCCACCCCGCAAGCCGAGGGCAGTGCTGGCCGCGCGGTAATCGCCAAAGGCAGCATGGGGCATCATTTTACCAGTGCAGAAATTAACGGCACGGCCATGCAGTTTATGGTCGATACCGGTGCATCATCGATTGCCATTCCCGGTGCGGAAGCCGTGCGACTAAAGCTAAACTATCGCGCAGGAAGCCGTATGCGCATCAGCACAGCCAATGGGCAGGCCGAGGCATGGCGCATTCGTTTGGACAGCGTGAAGGTGGGCGAGATCACGCTGTATGGCGTGGAAGCGATGGTGGTGGAGCAGGGCTTGTCTATTGGCTTATTGGGCAATAGCTTTTTGTCCCGTACTGATATGAGTACGGAAGCTGGAACCTTAATGCTAAAAAAACGTTTCTAGGTTTTTTTATTCTCAATCACCGCGAACGCAGTGTGATTATGAATCGACTCGAAATTTTCGCACTCCACCCGATACGCGCTCACGCGCGGCTCACGCTCTAGCGCTTGCGCTACATCGCGCACAAGATCTTCGACAAACTTCGGATTATCGTAGGCGCGTTCAGTGACAAACTTTTCATCCACCCGCTTTAATAGGCCATAAAGCTCACTTGACGCGTTGGCTTCCGCTATCTGGATAATGTCTGTAAAGCCAAGTAATTCGGCACTCTCCGCCATAATGCTAATGTGGGATCGCTGATTATGCGCACCGTATTCGGATACTTCCTTCGAACAGGGGCACAGGCTGGTCACACCGGTGACGATGGTGGTGCGCACAATTGTTGCGCCGTGAATGCTGGTATCGGCTTCTAAAGTGATGTCGTAATCCAGCAGCGATTTAATCCCCGAAATTGGTGCGGTTTTTTCAATAAAATACGGAAAACTCAACGTAATTGTGCCTGCTTGCGCGTGCAACAATTCCAGCATTTTTGCCATTATCGTCGGCAAGGTTTTGGTGCTATAGGCTTCTTGTTGCGCCTCTAGCAGCGCTACAAACCGCGACATATGCGTGCCTTTGGCTTCCGGCGGCAAAGCAACCGACAAACTAAACGTGCCTACGGTGTGCTGCACGGCACCGGCTAAATCGGCAACCCGAATCGGGTGACGCAAGGCACGGATGCCCACGCGATTGATGGCGATGTTGCGCGTATCGACGCTAGATTGCACGTCGGGCATGGGTTTGTTGGTGCTAGAAAAAGATTCGCGTTGGTTCATAAGTATGGCTAAAAGTTGTGGCGGATAAGCGTAATGACCAGAAGTATAGCGCCTCACCCCTTGAACCAATAATTTTGGGGCAAAAAAACCGACTACAAGCGACTTAAATCCACTGCGCCGTAAACAGCAAAAAGGAGCCAAAGGCTCCTTTTTGCTTTACTGCAACTTGCTGAAGAAGCCCTAGTTATAAGCTTTCTCACCATGTGAAGTCACATCAAGACCTTCGCGCTCATCTTCTTCCGATACGCGTAAACCCATCACAGCCTTAATAATAAACAACGATACTGCAGTCACTAACGCTGACCACACCACCACAATTCCCACTGCTTTAGCCTGCACCCATACTTGCGTGCCGATGGAAGTAAAGCCGGTTTTAGCCGTAACCCAATCGGTTACAAAGCCAGGACCACCAAGCGAAGGATCATTGAAGACGCCCGTTAATAGGGCACCTACAATGCCGCCAACGGCGTGCACACCAAACACATCAAGCGAATCGTCCACCTTCAACATCCGCTTTAAGCCAGTCACACCCCACAAACATACCGCGCCGCACACTAGACCAATTACCAGCGCACCAACAATTCCGACGTTACCCGCAGCAGGTGTGATACCAACTAAACCTGCAATTGCACCGGAAGCTGCGCCGAGCATGGAAGGCTTGCCCTTCAAAATCCATTCCAACGAAATCCATGACAGCACGGCAGCAGCAGCAGCAAGCAAGGTGTTCATAAACGCTAAACCAGCAACGCTATTTGCTTCCAATGCCGAGCCTGCATTAAAGCCAAACCAGCCTACCCACAGCAATGATGCACCAATCATGGTCATTGGCAAATTGTGCGGTGTCATCGCTTCACGACCCCATCCAACACGCTTACCAATGATAGCTGCAGCCACTAAACCTGCTACACCTGCATTGATGTGCACAACCGTGCCGCCCGCAAAATCAAGCGCGCCCATGTTCCACAAATAACCAGCTTTAGCACCTAACGCATCAACTAGTTTTGGATCCGTGTAAGCATCAGGGCCCATCCAGAACCACACCATGTGCGCCACTGGAATATAACTTAGCGTGAACCAAGCAATGATAAACACCAGCACCGCAGAAAACTTAGCGCGCTCAGCAAATGCGCCCAAAATTAGGCAGCAAGTAATCGCCGCAAAAGATGCTTGGAAGGCCGCAAATACGATCTCTGGCACTACCGTGGCTTTGCTAAATGTCGCTGCCATCGCAAAGGTACCCGTTTTAGCGTCGAACATTTCGTTGAAGAACATGCGACTACTGCCACCGATAAACGCATTGCCCTCCGTAAACGCAAAGCTATAGCCGTAAATTACCCACAACACGATGATGAGCGAGAACACCACAAATACCTGCATCAACACCGACAGCATGTTTTTAGACCGCGCCATACCGCCGTAAAATAGCGCAAGACCTGGCACCGACATCATAATGACGAGTGCAGTCGCGACCAACAACCAGGCTACGTCACCTTTATTTGGCACGGGTGCTGGCGCAGCAGCGGGGGCGGGGGCTGCGACAGTTGCCGGTGTTGCGGCAGTTGCAATGGCTGGGGCAGCGGCGTCAGCGACCTTGGTGCTTTCAACACTAACTGGTGTTGCCGTAGATTGCGCATGCGCCGTCAAACTCATTGCACTCATGCAAATAGCCACAATCCACATCGAAACTAGCGCAAACAATACGCTAGTGGTTTTTGTTTTAATCGTTGATTTCATTACATTAGCTCCCTTGATTTTTCAAAGCATTCTTAGCAAGTTTATAAAGCGTCGGCGCCGGTTTCACCGGTACGGATACGAACCACTTGTTCGAGGTCAAACACGAATATTTTGCCATCGCCGATTTTGCCGGTATTGGCGGCTTTTTCAATGGCCTCAATGACGCGTTCGATCATGTCGCTTTTTACGGCCGCTTCAATTTTTACCTTAGGCAAAAAATCGACTACATATTCAGCACCGCGATAGAGTTCAGTGTGGCCTTTTTGACGACCAAAGCCTTTTACTTCCGTAACCGTAATGCCTTGCACACCAATGGCCGACAGTGCTTCGCGCACTTCATCGAGCTTGAACGGTTTAATAATTGCCGTGACTAATTTCATGAACATTTCCCTTTTTTATGTTTACTGAAGGTGCGAGCATTCTTAAAGCAGGCCACGTTCTAACGAGGCCTGCTCTTATCCTAAAACTACAATTAGAACGCTTTGCTCACGCCAATAACTAAGCGTGATTCGCCCCAGTCTTTACCCAAATATACGTAGGCATCCTTCTTTACGTTGGTGCCTTTAAAATAGCCCATCGCGCTCCAGCCATCGCCCAAATCATAAGTTAGACCAACCTTATAAACGGTGTAGCTGTAGAGGCCACCGTTCTTGATGACTTGGCGCGCCAATTGGGCGTTTGCAACGAGTTTAGGAGCGATTTCTTGCGTCCAATTGGCTTCAATAAAACCGGAGTTTTTACTGTTCAGATTGCCGAAGGTGTTGCTCACCGCGTGCGAGTACTTAACGCCAAACGCGCCGCTGGTTAGGCCGCCATAAATTTCGGTAGTTTTTGGGGGTGCCGCCAATACACCGCTGCTTGAGGGGTAAATATAAGTAAGCACGCCAACGTCCAACATTACATCTTTAGAAATTTCAGTTTTAAAACCACCGTAAAGATCTATTTCAAGGTTGGAGCTGCTGGAAAGATTGCCTGCTTTCGCGGTGTCTTTAATCCACTTAATATTGCTGGCAAATGCGCCAAGATAGAAGCCGCTTGGATCAGCAAAATCGAGATTCAATTGCAGCGCAGGCTTTTCTGATGTTTGCGAAATACCACGATATTCGTATTCGCTATAGAGTGCAACCTTACCTGTAAATGGCGACGGTGCAGCAGCTGGCGCAGCGGTTTGCGCCAATGCGGCTGCAGACAAAAGAGCGCTGCCCAATGCGGTTGTGACGCTTACAATTTTATTGATTCGTTTCATTTATTTCTCCTGATAGGTTGAAACTGAGGAAAGGCGCTAAACCGATATAAGCAGTTTTCGTGCCAAAGAGTGGTGCAGTGCAACAAAAGGGATAATGCACAATAAATGCGCTAAATTAGCGTCAAACCGCACCAAGTTCGCGCATTCTTCAACCGTGCGCACAACTTTGGTGCGTCATTGTAGCGGCATATTGAATTTCACTACCTAAACTCACAGCGCTGCGCCGCAACCCGTTAAAATGGAGAAATAACCACTACATGAGCACGCCATGTCATCAAATTCAAAATTACCTCCCTTTTTAAATCAAGCCGCCTCCCCCTTGGCCGCCATCACCGAAGGACTTGCCAGCCTAGCGCAGCGCTCTAGCGAAGCTTTTAAGCAAGCGCAAGTCAGCAACCCTAACGGTGCCATGGCTGACGTGGCAAAAAACTTTCGTGCAGCTGTGGGCGCGCAAGCCAGTAAGCTTGATTTGGTGACGCAAGAGGAGTTTCAGGTACAGCGCGCCTTGCTGGAAAAATCAATGACTAAATTGGCCGAGCTAACGCAAAAAATTATCGCGTTAGAAGCGCAAATCGCCCAAAATAATGGCCTGAAGACGCCCGAAAATAGGGCGTCTTCAGGCATTCCTTCTGCGCCCAACAGCGTACAAAACTAAGGTTTATCGATGTCGCTCGCCGTTTTATACAGCCGTGCCTTAAGCGGCATGGAAGCGCCCTTGGTCACGGTAGAAGTGCATTTGGCCAATGGGCTGCCAGCATTCACCATCGTCGGCTTGCCCGAAACGGAAGTAAAAGAAAGCAAAGATCGCGTGCGCGCCGCACTACTCAACGCGCGATTTGAGTTTCCATCGCGGCGCATCACCGTCAACCTTGCACCGGCTGATTTACCTAAAGAAAGTGGGCGCTTTGATTTACCCATCGCTTTGGGCATTTTGGCCGCCAGCGGGCAGCTACCGATGGCTAAACTTAAGCAATATGAATTTGCCGGTGAACTTGCCCTGACCGGAGATTTGCGCGCGATTCGCGGTGGCTTGGCGATGACGTATAAATCGCACAGCGACGGACGCGCCTTTGTGCTGCCGGAAGCCAATGGCGCCGAAGCGGCGCTAGTGACGGATGCCACCGTGTTCGCCGCGAAATCGTTATTGCAAGTGTGCGCGCACTTGAGCGGGCGCGAAGCCATGCAGCCTTATGACGCGCCGCCCTTTGCAGGCACACCACTTCCGGTGCCCGACATGGCCGAAGTAAAAGGTCAAAATCAAGCCAAGCGCGCACTAGAAATTGCTGCGTCAGGCCAGCACAGCATGTTGATGGTAGGCCCACCCGGCACCGGCAAAACCATGCTGGCCGCCCGTCTTCCGGGCATCTTGCCCGCGATGACAGAAGAAGAAGCGCTAAGTGCGGCAGCGGTACAGAGCTTGGCGCTCGGTGGCTTCAAACTTGAAAATTGGAAGCGCAGAAGTTTTAGAGCGCCGCATCATACTGCTTCTGGCGTAGCGCTGGTGGGAGGAGGAAGCAATCCCCGTCCGGGTGAAATTTCGCTTGCTCATCATGGCATTTTATTTTTAGATGAGCTTCCTGAGTTTGATCGCAATGTTTTAGAGGTATTGCGCGAGCCGTTGGAGTCGCGCAAGATTTCAATTTCACGCGCGGCGCGCCAAGCAGAATTTCCAGCAGACTTTCAATTATTCGCCGCGATGAATCCTTGCCCATGCGGGTATTTAGGGCATTTCCTCAATAAATGTCGCTGCTCACCCGATCAAGTTTCACGGTATCGCAGCAAAATCTCTGGGCCGCTGCTAGATCGAATTGATATTCAGATTGAAGTGGGTGCCTTGCCTGAAAATGATCTGATGCAAGCGGCCAGCGGCGAAACCAGCGCCGCCATTCAACAGCGGGTGCAAGCCGCTTTTGATCGGCAAATACAACGACAGGGTAAGCCAAATTCAAAGCTCAGCCCCACTGAAATTGATCAATTTTGTGCGCTTAATGCAGCAAGTGAAACCTTGCTAAAGGCAGCCATCACGCGCTTCGGTATGTCGGCCCGGGCGTATCATCGCGTGCTTAAGCTTGCCCGCACCATCGCTGACGCCGCGAATCAAACCGCGATTGAAACCACCCATATTGCCGAAGCAATTCAGTATCGGCAAATGGATAAAACGCAGTAAGCCCAATGGCAGCGCCATACGCAAAATCGCAGTTATTGCAATGGTTCCGCCCGAGCCGTTTTGTATTGCTCGCGGCAGGTTTATTTATTGTTGGCGTTGTGTTTTTAGTGACCATATTTGATCGTGAGGCGGCGTCGCGCAACACCCAAAACCAACTACGCAATGCTTTGCAACTCACAAAAATGTTGCAACAAGAAGTGAATGACGAACTGCGTGCCAGCAATAATCTTATTGCGCTAATCGAAGCCCAATTAGCCACGCCGGCGGGACGCGTGTCGCTGAGCGCGTTTATCGATTCGCACATTCGCTTGGTACCCGATGTGGAGCGCGTAACGGTTACGGATGCAAGCGGAAAAATTCTCGTTCAAAGTAGGCAGGCAAACGCCGTTTCCAAACTTCCAAGGCCATCCGCGCCACCATTGTCGATGGCTGAAATCGCCCTATTTACGGCCATCTCCAAAGCATCATCAGCACCAAGGTTAGTCAGCGTTGGGTTCAGCAACAACAGTAACAACGTGGGTTTACAGATTGCCGCCCGAGCTTCCGCTGGCACGCAACCCACCACGCCCCCGCCCCTTATTTTTTTGCATCTTAGCGCGCAGCACTTTGAGGGGCTACTGAACTCGATCACCGCCATCAAAGACGGTGCGGTATTGCACGCCGCGCTATTGCATACCGATGGCAGGGTAATCACCGCCTCGCGAAACGCGTTGATTACGCCAATGCGGTCATCCGCAAATAGGGGCGACGCGCAAAACGGCACCCGTTTAGTTGCGACGACGTGGCTTGCGCAAGCCGTTAAACGAGAATTTGCGGCGTTGGATCCAGTCAGTTTATCGAACGTAGAGGCACCCGTTTTTGAAGCGCAACCATTGGATACTCCAACGTCGCTGACGCAGACTGAGTCACCGGAGCAAACCAAAGCCAGCGCAGGCCGCCTGCTCGCGCACCTTAGCTACGCGCAATTGCGCGAATGGCCGCTAGCCGTTGTCGTGTGGGCAGAGCCAACACCAACCCTTAGCGCCGGACCGGTTTCTTTTGCCACACAGACTGTGCAGCGCCTGCATGCCGCAGCGGCAGCACTGTGTCTGATCATTTTTCTGTGCGCACTGGGTGCCGCGCGCGCGTTAAAGCAACGGGAAGTTTCCCAGCTAGCGTTACGTGAAAGCCAAATGACGCTGCGCGTGCTTTCTGATGACTTAGCGCAAGCGCAGCGCATCGGCCGCTTTGGACGATGGCATTGGAATTTGCGTACCGATATTGTTACGTTTTCAGATGACTACGCAGAATTTATGCAAGTCGAAACGGGCCCCGCACCGCAGAAAATGCGCGACTGGATTGCTAAAATTACCCACCCCGATGAAATCGATGTTGCACTTGCCAACTATGAAAATCGACTGTTTGCCGAACCGTTTGGGCGGGAACGTCGCGTTGTTTCAAAGCACGGCGAAACGCGCTGGTGCTACACCGCGGGCGAGCCGGTATTCGACGCAGCGGGCCACCATATTGCGTATCGCGGCATCACGCGCGACATTACGGATACCAAAAATGCCGAAACAAAACAGCAGCAACTGTCGCAAGAACTAGAAGACGCGCAAACCATTGCGCAGATGGGTCACTTCACTTGGTTGCTTGCTGACGACTCTATTAGTGGTTCGCAAAGCTTCGCTAATTTATACGACATCACCATGGACACACGGCCTGCGACCGCACGGGAGCTGATCGAAGAATTTACCGAAGGGCAGCAGAAATTAAACGCGATAGCTACCTACGCCAAGCGTTTTGAAGGCAATGCGTTTCGCGTAGATCGGCAAATTATTACGCGCAAAAAAAATAGAAAATGGATAGAAACCATTGCTACGCCTTTTTTTGACACCAAAGGTGCGCTGGTGGGGTATCGCGGCGTGCAGCGCGATATTTCGGCTACCAAAGAAGCCGCTGTTGCGATTGCGCAAAGTGAAGAACGGTATCGTTTAATTTCCGACAATATGCTCGATATTGTGTGCCTCCATGACGCAGACGCTACGGTTCGCTATGTATCGCCATCTATTTTCCGCTTGCTGGGCTATAGCCCCGACGCCTCGATTGGTGTGCGTTTCAGTGATTTAGTACATGCCGAGGATCTGCTGGCCGTGCTCACGGCACAGAATAAGTTGCACGCGCTTGATGTGCCGCGCAGCCAAGTAGAATGCAGGTTTCGCGCTCGCGATGGCCACTATATTTGGCTTGAATCTATCGTCGCGAAACTACCCGATAACAATTATTTTAGCCAAGAGCCGCTATTTTTAGTGGTGGCGCGCGACGCCACGCAACGCAAGCAAGCTGAAGCGGCCGTGCAAGCTTCCGAGGCACGGTTCCGCCAACTTACCCAACTTTCAGCTGATTGGTATTGGGAAACGGATGCGCAGGGGCGCTTTACGTTTTTCTCGCGACCGCACCCAATTATTCATAACCTTCCGTCCAGCAAAATTTTAGGCCAGCTGCCGCATATTATTTTTCCGGATCAACTTAATGCGGTGCAGCTCGCCGAATACGCGCAGTTGGTGCAACTCCGACAACCGTTTCGTAACATCGCAATTACCGCTCGAGACGCGCGCGGCGCCGTTATTGCCCACGCCATTACTAACGGCGAACCGTACTTTAACGCTGACGGTAGCTATGCTGGCTATCGCGGCACTGGGCGCGATGTGTCGGCAGAAAAATTTGCACTCATCGCACTTAAAACCAGCAGCCAGCGTTTTGAAAGTTTGACCAGATTGTCGGCAGACTGGTATTGGGAACAGGACGTCAATTATCGGTTTACGTTTTATTCGCACCCAATCATCGTTGGCTCCGATGCACCCAGCACCATTTTTTATGGCAAAACGCGCTGGGAGCTTTATCCTGAAGCGTTGACTCCCGCACAATGGACGCAACATCGCGCGCAGCTTGATGCACGGCTTCCGTTTTACGATTTAGTGCTGACGATACAGGCACAAAATGAATCAGATGACTTTCCGATGGATCGTTATTTTGCTGCCAGCGGCGCACCAATTTTCGACGATCATGGCGTGTTTATGGGCTATCGCGGCACTGGGCGTGATTTAACGATCGCCAAGCGTGCTGAGGTGGCCTTAGCGTTGCACGCCGTGCAATTAGAACGGGCGAATAAACTGCTCGACACAGAAGCAACAAGGCGGATGGAGCTTGAGCGCAACACCCTAATTTCCATCGAAATGGAATTAGCGCAGGTTGGCTTAGAATTACACGACCAACTCGGCCAAGACCTCACTGGCATTTCATTTTTAATAAAAATGCTAGAAAAACGACTAGGCGATATGCGGCCAGAGGACGCCCAACAAGCCGCAAAAATTGGCGCGTTGGTCACTCAAGCCATCAAGCACACACGCATGATTTCTCATGGCTTAAGTCCTTACATTTGGGGCGCGGACGGCCTAAATTCGGCCATCACGCAATTAAGTAACGACATCAATATGATCGGCGTAGCGCAATGTTCGGCAACCTTGGACGCCAATATTGTTATCGCCGATGATTTGGTTGCGCGCAGCTTTTACCGCATCGCGCAAGAGGCCACCAACAATGCCTTAAAGCACGGCAAAGCCACGCAAATTGAAATTAGCCTCAGCCAAACAGATGATGTGATTGCGTTAGAAATTTGTGACAACGGCTTTGGCGTCGCACGAGCAACCGCTGATGCGCCCACAAGCGCGTCGCCATTTCCTAATAAGCCGGGCTACTCTTACAGCATTCAACACCGCGCCAGCTTGATCGGTGCCACAGTGACTGTGAACGACAACTCAGGCGCGGGTACTGTAGTCACGGTGCTATTAATGCAAGACAATTTAGGTGCCAAAGCTTGAAGCCAGCAGGTAAAAAATACGGGCTAGAAATGTTTTGCGCGTACTTCATAAATCATGAAATAATAATGATTCATCTTTCAACCTAGAAACGGCAGTTGGACGGATGTGAGTGTGCGAATTTGAGGCTTTCTAGCACGGCGCGGGGTTACGTAACGTCACGATGCAGGCTTCACCCTGCGAGGAGAAGCAACGCCGCTTGAGGAGCCGCAAATTCGTGCAATCACGTCCGTAGCGCTCTCACCAAATTGGTGACGGTATTGAATACCCGAAACGGCAGTAAATTCAAGCTTCTCCGAGCAATTTAAGCGGTCAACTGCCGTTTCTAGGTTTAAGACTCTCTTGGTTTTTATAACGTTAGCTGCTGTCGAATGAAGGCGAATAAGTTTTGTCAATCCCACGCTGTCCAAAGAATGTGCCAGGATATTTTTACACCACGGGTGAATGTCTCGCTTGCGGGGTGCCTGAAACGGAAGCACCAGATCTGCTTGCGCCACTAAGTGAAGCCAACCTTGATACTTATTTTGTGCGGCAACCAGTCACGGCCGCAGAGATTGACCGGGCATGCAATGCGGTAGAAGTATGTTGCGTCGATGCCCTTCGTTACTGTGGGACTGATCCACAAATTAGAAAACGGCTCGGTCGCGATGCTTGTGACGATTTGTCCAATTCCCAAGCGGGCGATAATCTCTCGACCGGACTTCAATCAACTAAAGCGGCATCCTCAACCCTGCATGAGCTAGCAAGGTCACCAGTCACCGTCATTGTCGGGTTATATATAATTTGTTGGGTAGTCTATAAGCTCTTCAAGATCGGATATTTCTGAATCTCTAGCGCACCAAAATCCCTTTAATTAGAGCCGCTTTTCAAGGGGTGGTTGCGCTTTGCGCACCAATGGTTCGCCCGCCCAACTACCGGAAAGCGCAAAGTAGTCTTTAGGCCAGTTAGAATCTGTTTTAGCATCGCGCGTGGCCAATGCAGCTAAATATTTTGACACGGGCAAACCGGATTGCGCCGCCTTGCTCTTTATTTGAGCCGCAACATTGTCTTCAACGTAAAACTGTAATCGTGCCATTCAAGCGCCCTTTCAGCTTTGCCTGTCGTAGGCGAATAGTTACACATCCGCTCTAGAAATCGACTCGTCCGTCAACCCAAAGCGTCAGCATAAGATTTCTCGATCCGCTCACACATTAGCACGTTGCATCTGTTTTTTTGCCCCTAACACTGCTTACTAATCACTCGTTAGTCACCGCTTTCTGAATCGTTTAGTAGGCGAAGAAGCCCTATTTTAGGGCGCTTTCAGGTATGTTGTGTTCTTGATGTAATATACCAAGTAGCCATCGCAGCATTCGTATCGCTCTTCGTTAAAGCCTGATAGCGAACTGCCACCGATAACGTATTTCGAAGTCATGCGAACTTGTCGCTTGTGCATGAAATTTTACTTAGTGTTTTGTGTGTGTGTGTGCGGAGGTTAATTTGAGTTTCGATGTCGAGATATATTTCAAGGCTTTGCCAAGCGAGTTTGCTGCAAAATGGCAGGCTGTATTGCAGGAGCTTGGGCTGCAAAAAACGGTGCTAGTTCCAGCCGATTGGGAGATAGCTGGGAGTTGGTACCTGCTTGATAAGCCAACCGATGCGCCCGATGACGACGATAGCTTTGCAATTTACGTTAGTCGCGTCGATGCAGCTAATCTTGTCGATCGCGAGTTTGCACCTGATGAAGTGGCGCTAATTTCTCCGGCGCAATATCGAGCTGACGTTTCTACGCGGTTGAGTGCCGGCTCGTTTGCGCTGATGGTCGCAGGCTCAATTGCTAAGCTAACCGATGGCGTGATGTGGGATCCGCAGCGTGCGGCCAGCGAACCGTTGTTTGCGGCGGATGTGGGGCCATATTTGCCGTTAAGTAGTGTGGATGACAAATCCACGTTGGCAGAACGGGGCTTTTACGATGCGCATCTTGCGTGGGCGGTCGCTAAGGCGGCGTGTGCGTATGAGGAACGCGCGGCAGCGCGGCCAAGTGCAGCGCACGCGCCGTCGCCACAATCAATTGAAGCCGCGCCACCGACATGGGCCGAGCAAGCAAAGTCGCCCACCACCATTATTGTGGGTTGCTTAATTGTCTGTTGGGTGGCTTACAAGCTGCACAAGGCAGGCTACTTCTAAAAATCCGCAGTACCGAATGAAGTGGTTGTAGATGCCCTAAAATAGGGCATCTACAGGGTTTAATTTGATTTGTATTCGCATAGGAAATGATCGTGTATTGTTCTGCAATATACTGAATCTTCGCCCCGCAAGCCGCCACAAACAAGGAACAACACACAATGCCTCAACTCCTCATCGCAGCACCTTGCCCGCCTGAAGACCGGCCAGTAACCCGCTTTGGTGGCAGGCCGTTTATTGACACAGGCACTGAGTTTAACTGGCCTCGTTGTGTAGATTGTGGGGGCGAATCGCCAATGCAATTTATGGGGCAATTAGCTGTTTCTGTGGATGCCCCAGCCGACATTATTTCGCTGTTTATGTGCGCAGCCGGTGATGGTTGCTGCACGTGGGAGGCCGATGGGGGCGCTAATTTGGCGCGTATTTCTTCGTCGAACTTAACGCGACTTTGCGAACCACCGCCAGCGGCTGAAAATGCGCTGCGGCCATCTCTGTACGGTGCAATAACGCAGCCGAGCGATGCGTCTTCCTACGACGAGGCGCGAACGCAATGGGCCGCAGACAACGGCGGTAAGCAGCGTCAAGTGCTCGGCCAAATTGGTGGCGTACCGCAATGGCTGCAGGCTGATGAAACGCCAATTTGTGGTTGTGGCAAGACGATGGCATTTGTAGCGCAGCTAGAAGAGGGCCCTAACTACGAGTCGGCCTTTAATTTCGGTGGCGGATGCGCTTACGTGTTTCGCTGCGGTACGCATGACGCTAAAATGCTGTGGCAGTGCTGAAAATTTATTGCTTGTAAACGCCTTAAATACGGGCATCTTCAGCCTATCTGTTTGGTGCTATGTTTTATTTCTATGGATGAAAAGGCCGCCACACGGTGTGGCAAGGCGTTGCAAGGCGTAAGGGTAAATTTTAATGGCGCGGTGCCGAGCTTAAGCACCATCATTGCCGAAGCGGAGCGCGTGGGTGGCCTAAAAATCATCACCGTCGAATCGCTCGCGCAGCACGCGCTGGTGGCGTTTGCGGAATTTCCCGACGGGCAGGTTACCCTTGATGCGACGAATTCCGCGTCTATTTTTATCACCGATCTAAGCTTGGTCGCACCCGCGCTGTATCGCTTGCTGTGGCAAGTGTCGGTGCAGTTGGGTGGCGAACCCGCCTGCACTGTGTCGCCACTACAGTTGCCGCTTACGGTAGCACGGGTGATCAAATTTAATCGCGCATATCATCGGTCTGGCATGATGGTGATGTTGACTGTGCTGGCGGTAATCGTGATGACGGTTACGGCAATTTCTGCTTTAATTTGGATAGCTTGGCGTTGGCTGAGCGGTGCGGTGTAAACATTAAATGATGAGGATGCAATGAGCCTATTTGATTGGCTAAAAAATTTGATGCAGAAGAACACCGAGCCTGCAGCGGCGCGCGCGAATGTGGATTGGGCTGCATTTGAAGTGGCGCTTACGACGGCGTTAGAAGTTGAGATTGACACCTTTGCTGCCCAGCACAGCGCGGCTACCTTTTACGGAATGGCGCTAGATTGCAATGCCTACTATGCAGATATTTTGTTGTGTGCCAACACGAAAAAATCGCTCGATGAGGCGGTGACACGCTATACCAGCGCGAATGATGCGCCAGACGCATTGACGCGCACGCGAAGCGAGCTCACATGGAATTTGGGTGATTGGCAGCATCAAGGCTTTAACCTTGATTCAGCGCCGTGGCAAGTGGCCATGAACGCGCGGTTAGAGGCGCTTGCTGAACTACCGGCGCCGCAAGATGCCAAACAATTTTTAGTGTCATGCTGCCGCGCGATAATCGCGGTGGAACGGGGTGTAGCAATAGGCAAGCTTAATCGCACGGCAGATTTTAAGTTTGTGTGTATTGATCACGATGAGAGTTTTGCTGAAGGTGAAGCGCGGTTAAACGCTATACGGGCGCGCGCGCATAGGGCTTGAATTGCGTATTGTTTGGGCTAGATAATGATATTTAATGCTTGGAGATGCCCTAATTTAGGGCATTTACAGCGATATTTAAAATGACTTTTGACGTATCATTGACCCGTTGAATGGACGATTTTGCACAATCAAAAAGTAGAGGAGTGTCGCCATGGCTGAAAATAAAACTAAACCCACCACCGCCGAGTTTGCGCAATATCTAGCGCAAATTGAAGATGATAATCGACGCAAAGATTGCGAAGCACTTGCCGCCTTAATGGCCAAAGTGACCAAGCAACCTGCAACTATGTGGGGCGCGGCTATTGTGGGTTTTGGACTGGTCAAGTACAAATATGAAAGTGGCCGCGAAGGCGAAACATGTTTGCTGGGTTTTTCGTCGCGCAAGGGCGACATTAGCGTTTATGGCATTCCCGGCGGGTCTAAACGTGATGCGGCGCTGGCAACGTTGGGTAAGCATAAAATGGGCAAAGGTTGCCTCTACATTAAGCGTCTGGGTGATGTTGATCTAGTCGTGTTGGAGCAGATACTGGCGGATGCGGTGGCGGCGCACAAAGGGTAAGTTAAATTGCCTGTTTAGCAATGTAAAATCAACCACCATGAAAAATCCGAATTCAAATTCATTTGTTCATGCGTCAGATTAACTTTAAGGAATATAAATGAACAGTAAGTCGTCCCAAATCGATTATTGCGTCCGCACGGCTATTTCTGGCAGGTGCGTAAATCAGGTTGATCGCGACAACTGGCAGGCCCATACCGCGCGGAGCGGGGTGATTTTAATTCTCATAACCGTGTTTGTTTTTAGTTTTTTAACGAGTAGCAATGTCGTCGCTGCGGAGAATTCGCCAACTAAACCTGTTCTGCTCGAATTGGGCACGCCTCAGTTGACGGCGCAATGGTGGCAATGGGCAATGTCGGAAACTAGGGCCAAAGGTTCCCTGAGTGACCCCACAGGTGTGCGTTGCGCTTTGAATCAGACCGGTGAGGTGTGGTTTCTTGCTGGGGGATTTGGTACATCCAAAATTAGTCGGAAGTGTACCCTTCCGGAGGGCAAGTCACTGTTTTTCCCGCTCATAAACAATGGTTATTACCCGCCTAGGGGAGGATCAACGCTTTCGTGTGTTCAGGCCAAAGCGCTTTCTGCACAGAACAATAATACTGCGATTGATTTATTTGCTGAATTGAATGGCGTGGTCATTGAAGAATTGAAGCAATACCGAATCAGATCGGAAGAGTGCTTTGATATTTTTGCACGTGTGCCTCCAGAGCGTATGCCATACAACGCGTTTCCCTCAGCT
>JAYUOW010000099.1:0-16117 GCA_043760555.1 Betaproteobacteria bacterium | reverse complement strand
GCTCGCCGGCTTCAGTCACCTGCAGCAGACACAGCCGCTGGTCCCACTCGACGGCATTGGTCAACCGTGTCGGCGACTTCGGATTCTTGCTAGGCATTGGCTTGATTTACACTTATTTTGGCACGCTGGATTACGCCACGTTGTTTCGCTTAGCACCGAGTGCTGCCAGCATCACGCTGCCATTATGGTTCGACGCAAATTGGTCGCTCATCACCGTAATTTGTATTTGCTTATTCATTGGCGCAATGGGTAAATCAGCGCAGTTTCCGCTCCATGTGTGGCTGCCAGATTCTATGGAAGGCCCCACGCCAATTTCCGCGTTGATCCACGCAGCGACGATGGTAACTGCCGGTATTTTTATGGTGGCGCGCATGTCGCCGGTGTTTGAATTAAGCACTACAGCACTCTCATTTGTTTTAGTGATAGGCGCTATAACTGCCCTATTTATGGGCTTCTTGGGCATTATTCAAACCGATATAAAGCGCGTAGTAGCGTATTCAACGCTGTCGCAATTAGGCTATATGACGGTGGCA
Source organism: Betaproteobacteria bacterium (assembly GCA_043760555.1). Taxonomy (GTDB): domain Bacteria; phylum Pseudomonadota; class Gammaproteobacteria; order Burkholderiales; family Usitatibacteraceae; genus JANMDR01. The sequence goes on along the minus strand of JAYUOW010000099.1, from coordinate 15,584 downwards.
TTGGGCGCATCGGCATATTCTGTTGCGATGTTCCATTTAATGACGCATGCGTTCTTTAAAGCTTTGTTGTTCTTAGCTGCAGGCTCGGTAATTATGGGTTGTCATCATAACCAAGACATGCGCTACATGGGCGGCTTGCGTAAGTACATGAAAGTGACGTGGATTACGTCCCTCATCGGTTCGTTAGCGCTGATTGGCACGCCGTTTTTATCGGGTTTCTATTCAAAAGATTCGATCATTGATGCGGTGCATGCCAGCACGATTCCTGGTTCCGGTTTTGCGTATTTTGCGGTGATTGCGGGCGTGTTTGTGACGGCGTTCTATTCCTTCCGGATGTACTTCATGGTGTTCCACGGTAAGGAACGCTTTGATCAAAATCCTGATGCGCATCACGAAAATGCACATCACGAAAATGCACATCACGAAAATGCGCATGGTCATGATGACCACGCCCATCACGGACATCAAGCCAATCCGCACGAAAGCCCGTGGGTTGTTACGGTTCCGCTCGTCTTGCTGGCGATTCCTTCTGCCGTAATTGGTTACTTGACGATCAAGCCATTGGTTGTTGGCACTTATTTTGCCGATGCAATAAAAGTGTTGCCAGTGCACGATTCAATGGTGCATTTCCGCGATCACTTCACCTCCGCCTTCGCAATGGCGCTGCATGGCTTTTCTACCTTGCCATTTTGGTTGGCGGCAGCGGGCGTAGGCTTAGCGGCGTATTTTTATTTAAAGCGCCCTGATATTCCGGCGATGCTGAAGGAGAAATTTAGCTTTATCTACAAGCTGCTTGATAACAAATATTACCTCGATAAATTTAACGAAGTGGTGTTTGCAGGTGGCGCATTAAGGCTTGGCAAATTCTTGTGGAATTTTGGGGATAAAACCATTATCGACGGCATTTTTGTTAACGGTACCGCTAAGGTAATTGGTTGGTTCTCCGGTGTGGTGCGTCGCGCGCAATCCGGCTATGTGTACACCTATGCGTTCACGATGATTATTGGCGTGTTTGCGTTGCTGAGTATTCTTTTCTTCAAGCTGCGTCCTTTCTAAAAGGCGTCTGCTGTTTTCTCCAGTAAGTTTCAAAAAACGATAAAACGTACAAAAACATGATCAGTAGCAATTACTTACTTAGCTTTAGCATTTGGTTACCCATTGCCTTCGGCATCTTGGTGTTATTTTTGCATCGTGATAGCCAAAAAGGCTTGGCGCGTGCCGTAGCTTTAACCGGTAGCTTGGCTTCTTTCATCGTTACCATTCCGCTGTGGTTGCGCTTTGACAACGGCACGGCCGCCATGCAATTTGTAGAACGCGTTGAATGGGTAGCGCGATTTAATGTGTACTACGCACTCGGTGTTGACGGCATTTCGATGTTGTTTATTTTGCTCAATAGCTTCACTACGGTGTTGGTCATCATTGCCGCGTGGCAAGTGATTCAAACCAAAACATCGCAATATTTAGCGGCGTTTTTAATCATGTCGGGCTTGATTAACGGCGTGTTTGCGGCCACCGACGCTATTTTGTTTTATGTATTTTTTGAAGCCATGCTAATACCGATGTTCTTAATTATCGGTATTTGGGGCGGGCCTAATCGTGTGTATGCGGCCGTGAAGTTTTTCTTGTACACCTTGCTCGGCTCGCTGCTGATGTTGGCCGCCATTATTTATTTGTACAACATTACTAACGGTAGCTTTGATCTTGCTGATTACAAGCGTGTGTTTATCGCTAAAGATGTGCAGATATTATTGTTTTTCGCGTTCTTCGCTTCCTTCGCGGTAAAGGTGCCAATGTGGCCCGTGCACACGTGGCTGCCCGATGCGCACGTAGAAGCCCCCACGGGTGGCTCGGTGGTGTTGGCGGCCATTACGTTAAAGATTGGTGCCTACGGCTTCTTGCGCTTCAATATGTCCATCACGCCAGATGCTGCGGTGGCCATGCAAGCCTTCATGATTGCGTTGTCGCTCATTGCAGTGATCTATATTGGCTTTGTGGCTTTAGCGCAAAGCGATATGAAAAAGCTCGTGGCTTATTCCTCGATCTCGCACATGGGTTTTGTTACATTGGGCTTCTTCTTGTTTAATGCGCAGGGTTGGGAAGGCGCGTTGCTACAAATGATTTCGCACGGCTTTATTTCAGCCGCCATGTTCTTATGTATCGGCGTGCTGTACGACCGCGTGCACTCGCGTGAAATTTCGGCTTACGGTGGCGTGATAAACACCATGCCGAAGTTCGCGTTTTTTGCGGTGTTCTTCGCGATGGCAAATTCCGGCCTGCCGGGCACGTCCGGTTTTGTTGGTGAATTTATGGTGATTTTAGGGGCAGTGCGGGTAAATTTCTGGATTGCCGCCGCTGCCGCCACCACGCTAATTTTAGGCGCGGCCTACTCGCTGTGGATGGTGAAGCGCGTGGTGTTTGGCGATATAGCAAACGACGATGTGCGTGGCTTAACTGACATCACCGCCCGCGAAATGACCATGCTTGCGATCTTGGCCGTAGCGGTGTTAGCGATGGGCTTATACCCTGACCCTATTGCCTCGACGATGCATAAAACAGTAGAAGCGCTGATTACCCATGTACAAATTGGAAAGCTGAAATAATGAATACCGTCGCTTCCTCATTTGCGTCCCTGAACGCGGGTTTAGCTTACCCAGAAATGTTTTTGCTCGCCGCAAGCTGCGTGCTATTGGTCGGTGATTTATTCATGCCCGCGCATGGCCGCGATACGCGCTTAACGCTGGCAGGCGTGGTTATTTTCGCGATTACTGCGGTATTGGTAATTACTGGCAATCAACCGCAAAATGCTGGCTTAATGCTCAGTGCCAAAGCGCTTGCCCCGCAATATGCGTTTAGCAATATGTTTGTGGTCGACGGCATGTCTACCTTGCTTAAAGTGGCTATGTTGTTGTCAATGGCAGTAGTGTTGATTTACAGCCGCGCCTATATGGTGGCTAGAAATATTTTTACCACTGAATTTGTAGCGCTATTATTGTTTGCAACCCTTGGCATGATGTTGATGGTATCGGCCAATAATTTTGTGCCGCTCTATTTAGGCTTGGAGCTGTTAGCGCTTTCTAGTTACGCCTTGGTGGCGATCAACCGCGACAGCGCGGTATCAACTGAAGCCGCGATGAAGTATTTTATTTTGGGCGCGTTGGCTTCTGGCTTGTTGCTTTACGGCATGTCGATGATCTATGGTGCAACGGGTGGCTCGCTGGATATTGATCGCATCGCCAAAACTATTGCCTACAGCCAAGCGAAAGATCCATTGGTCAGCTTTGGCGTGGTGTTTATCATTGCAGGTTTAGCGTTTAAATTAGGCGTGGTACCGTTTCATATGTGGGTGCCAGACGTGTATCACGGTGCGCCAACGCCAGTTACTTTGTTTATTGGTTCCGCCCCTAAAATCGCGGCGTTTGGTTTTGTAATCCGCATTGTTGCCGATGGCTTGGGCGGCGCGTCGGGCGATTGGCAGGGCATGTTGGTCATCTTGGCGGTGTTGTCGATTGGCCTTGGTAATTTAGTCGCCATTGCACAAACTAATTTAAAACGCATGTTGGCTTATTCCACCATCTCGCACATGGGCTTTTTGTTGCTGGGTATTTTAGCGGCGTCGCGTGAAGGTTATGCGGCAAGTATGTTTTACGTCATCACCTACGCCATTACGGCGTTAGCTTCTTTCGGCGTGATTTTGTTGCTCAGCCGTACTGGGTTTGAGGCGGATGAATTGGTTGACCTTAAAGGCTTAAATAAACGTTCACCTTGGGTTGCCTTTTTGATGTTAATTGTTGCCGTGTCATTGGCTGGAATACCCCTAACTGCGGGCTTCTTCGCGAAGTTAGCGGTGCTAGAAGCCGCGCTAAAAGCAGGCTTTTTGTGGGTAGTGGTGTTTGCGGTATTAATGAGCGTCATCGGCGCATTCTATTATTTGCGCATCATCAAGCTGATGTATTTTGATGAGCCAACGGATAATCATCCTATCGAAGGCACCAGCGGCATGCACGCTTTGCTCAGTGTGAATGCGCTGACTATTTTGGTGTTTGGTTTATTCCCCGGCGCGTTGATTAGCGCCTGCATGGCCGCCATAAATCGCACTTTATAAGTAGCGCTTACTTAAAAAACAAAGGTGCTGCGTTGATGGAAAATCCAAGCAAACCGGCATCCTTAGCGTCTCTTGCAAGTGTTGACTACACCGAACACACCCTAAGTTCTGAACGCTTGCTTACCGGCAAGCTGGTGCGCGTACAACGCGACGTGGTGCGCCTACCCGATGGCAAAGAAGCCGCGCGTGAATACGTGCTGCATCCCGGTGCCGCGTTGATCGCGCCTTTCATTGATAGCGAAACGCTATTGTTTGAATACCAATATCGCCACCCAAAAGGTCAGCACTATATTGAGCTGCCCGCCGGTAAAATTGATGCGGGTGAAGCGCCATTAGCGACGGCCAAGCGCGAGCTACGCGAAGAAGCGGGCTATGAAGCTGCGCGCTGGCAGCACGCCACCACCTTGCATCCCGGCATTGGCTATTCAAATGAAACCATCGAGTTTTATATCGCGCATGACTTAACTTTTGTGGGTCGCGAGCTGGATGATGGCGAATTTTTAACGTGCTTCCCAATGTCGCTAAAAGATGCGGTAGCGATGGTGGGCACAGGTAAAATTTTGGATACCAAAACCGCATTTGCGCTGCTGTGGCTGGACAAATTTCAACATGGCTGAAACCTTTGATTTAGCGATTATTGGCGGCGGCATTAACGGCTGCGGCATCGCGCGCGACGCGGTTGGGCGCGGCCTGAGTGTGGCGCTCATCGAGCAACAAGATTTAGCCGGTGCCACCAGCTCATGGAGCTCAAAGCTCATCCACGGTGGCTTGCGCTACCTTGAACAATATGAATTTCGCCTTGTTCGCGAGGCCTTGCAAGAACGCGAAGTGCTGTTACGCTGCGCGCCACATTTAATCGCGCCGCTTGAATTTGTGCTGCCGCATGATCGTTCCATGCGCCCCGCGTGGATGATTCGCTGCGGACTGTGGATGTATGACCATATTGGCGGGCGCACTACGCTGCCAAAATCGCGCGGGCTCAATTTTCCCCATCCGCAATATAGTGCTGCGCTAAAGGCGGATTACGTGCGCGGCTTTGTGTATTCAGATGCGCAAGTAGATGATTCGCGCCTGACTATTTTGAACGCCGTAGCCGCCCAAGCCGATGGCGCAAAAGTGTTCACGCGCACCCAATGCGTCGGTGCGGCGCGTGACGGCAACACTTGGCAACTCAAGCTGCAATCAAATGGCTTTGACGGTGTCAACACCCAGATAACAGCGCGCGGCATCGTCAATGCGGCGGGCCCTTGGGTAGGGCAGTGGCTTAAGCAATCGTTAGGTGCGATTGATCGCCAAGCGATCGCGAAAGCCGGCGTAAAGTTAGTAAAAGGCAGTCACATAATCGTGCCCCGCGTGCACCAACAGCCGCACGCCTATATTTTGCAAAACGACGACGCCCGCGTGGTGTTTGTCATCCCCTATCGCGGCGAGTTTTCGCTTATTGGCACCACAGACCTTGCCATCGACACGGTGGAAGAGGGCGCTACCATTACCCTAGCTGAAACCGATTATCTGTTGCGCGCCGTTAATCGTTATTTAACTGCGCAGCTGAAGGCCAGCGACGTTGTTTCAAGCTACGCCGGTGTGCGTCCGCTGTATGACGACGGTAGCGATAATCCATCTGAAATCACCCGCGATTACGTGCTAAAACTCGACGCGCAAAATGATGTCTTGCCGCTGCTATCTATCTACGGCGGCAAGATCACCACCTACCGCCGCTTGGCCGAACACGCGCTAAAAGATTTAGCGCCTTACTTTCCTAATATGAAACCCGCGTGGACGCACGCCGCCACCTTGCCCGGCGGCGATATCGAAAGTTTAAGCATATACACGATGGCTGTACAGCGCCTATTTACGGGCATTCCCGGCGACTTAGTCGCTACTTTATGTGCCCGTCACGGCTCGCGCGTGAATGCGGTACTAGGCGATGCCAAAGGCTTAAACGACTTAGGCCTTAAATTTGGTCAAGGACATAATCTGCTTTGCGAACGCGAAATAGATTACGTCATCCGCCATGAATGGGCGCGCACGCCAGAAGATATTTTATGGCGGCGCACCAAATGTGGCCTGCACATGGACGCGCAAGCGCGCGAGCAAGCAGCGGCGTTTATTGTGCAGCGGGTAGCGGCGTTGATCGGCTAATGAGTTCTCATGCAACCGTTAAACGCCATCTCAACTGCGACTTTAAAAAAAATACACACCGTATTTTTTGATATTGACGACACCCTAACCACCGAAGGTCGTCTTACTGCTCATGCTTACACCGCATTAGAAGCCCTTAAACGCCACGGAATCATAACGGCTGCCATAACAGGGCGTCCAGCCGGTTGGTGCGACCATATCGCCCGTATGTGGCCTGTGGACGGGGTTGTTGGTGAGAACGGTGCCTTCTATTTTTATTTCGACGAACACGCTAAAAAATGCGTGCAGCATTTTTTAGCAGACGCCGCCACGCGCCTAAACCGCCGCGCGCAAATGGCGCAAATAGCGGCAAACATTCTGCAGGCCGTCCCCGGTTGCGCCATGGCGTCCGACCAAGCCTACCGCGAAGCCGACATCGCCATCGACTTTTGCGAAGACGTGCCGCGTTTACCAGAGGCAGCGGTCACCCATATCCGTGCAATGATGGTTGCCGCAGGCCTGCAAGCAAAAATAAGCTCTATCCACGTCAACGGCTGGTTTGGCGATTACGACAAACTAAGCACCACCAAAATTTTCGCCCGCGATGTGCTCAAATTCGACCTACAAGTCGAGCGCGCCCACTGCTTATTTTTAGGCGACTCGCCCAATGACGCGCCGATGTTTGCATTTTTCCCCAACGCCATCGGCGTGGCGAACGTCGCCGACACGGCGCACCTGCTCCCGCATAAACCCGCCTACATCACGCAAGGGCGCGGCGGCGCAGGCTTTGCCGAAGCGACCGCAATGTTGCTCAAAGCGCAACAATAAGCCCATTAAAACACGGAGGCTGGGCTGGGGTGTAGCCCAACAATCCATGTTTAAATGACGCGCAATTTAATTTTCACTACCGATGTTGGGCACAACACCTGCCCAACCTACAGCTCGCAACGTAATAGGCTGTAGACGCCCTAATTACGGGCTTCTACAGCCTATTATTTTAAGCTACTCGCATCAAATTAGGCTCAATACATTCGCTTTAACACGCAGATTTTATTGCCGCTTGGGTCGCGCAAGTAGGCTAGATATAGCTGCCCCATCGGCCCTTCGCGCATGCCTGGTGGGTCTTCGCATGTGGTGCCGCCATTGGCTAATCCTGCAGCATGCCACGCTGCGCCTGCCTCTACGTTTTCAACCGCAAAGCCAATTGTGCCGCCGTTTGCCCCACAGGCAGGCTCACCGTTGATGGGGTTGGTAAGCGCAAAAATACCGGTTTTGGTCATGTAAAAAACTCGGCCTTTATCGTCCATTCTGCCGGCGGGTATACCGAGCGTTCCTAAAATTGCGTCGTAAAATATTTTTGAAGCGGGTACATCATTGGCACCGAGCATGACGTGACTAAACATTTGATTTCTCCTTAGGTTTATTTTTTGAATGTAACAGGTAGCACCTACTGCATGAATTCTAGTGTATTTTACTTCGCTTAAGGCCTAGGAAATGAAAAATAGATAAGCTGAAGATGCCCTATTTTAGGGATTCTTCAGCCTATTACTATCGATGGTATTGGTTAAAATATTATTTTACGGTTAGCAAATACTTGTCTAAAAACCCGATGGTTGCATAAAACTGATAATCAGAATTAACCTTTTTACCAAAGCCATGGCCTTCATCATTGGCCGTCATGTACCAAACCGGTGTGCCGTTCTTTTTTACTGTGGCTACGATTTGGTCAGCTTCTTGGTAGGGCACGCGCGGGTCATTTTTGCCCTGCACCACAAACAGTGGCTTTTTAATTTTTGCAGCGTTGTTCAGCGGCGCGATTGATTCTTGAAACTTGCGCATGTCTGGGTCGCGTTCATCACCGTATTCTACGCGACGTAAATCGCGGCGATAGCTCTCGGTCTTCTCCAAGAAAGTAACGAAATTAGAAATACCCACCACGTCAATTGCCGCTGCAATACGGTCTGCGTAATTGGTAGAAACAGCCAGTGCCATATAGCCACCGTAGCTGCCGCCGGACACCGCAACGCGCGTGGCGTCCATGTCGGGTTGAGCGGCTATCCAATCAAATAATGCGCCAATATCCTTTACTGAATCTTCACGCAGCTTGCCGTTATCTAGCGCCAAAAATGATTTGCCATAGCCCGTTGAGCCCCGCACGTTGGGATAAATAGTGGTGATTCCCATTTCATTAGTTAGATAGTTGCTGCGGCCTAAAAAGCCCGGCTGAAATTGCGCTTCTGGTCCACCGTGAATATTGATTAGCACTGGCCGTTTGCCGCTAAATTTAGACGCCGGTGCGCGATACACAAAGCCTGAAATCATGCGGTTATCAAACGATTTCCAGCGCACCAAGTCGGGCTCTACAAACTTTGCCGCATCAACCTGCATGGTTTCATGCGTAGTCCAACGCGTGACTTCATTGGTTTTTACGTTTACCGAATACACCTCTGACGGGCTGGTGGCAGACGTAACCGATAGCGCAAGATTGGCGCTGTCTTTGTGCCAACTCACGCCGCCAATGGTGCCAAGCGGTAGTTTGGGCGAAGGCATAAGTTTGTGGTCAGACGTGCGCATGAGTCGCAGCACATTGTTGCCGTCCTCATTGGCAACAAAGGCAATCATGCTGCCATCATCAGATAGCGCCACGCCGTTAATATCCCAGTTAATATCGCCGGTGAGAACCTTGTGTTTGCCCGTTGCAAGGTCGATGTAATTTAGGCGCTGAAATTCGCTACCCAAATCAGTCACGGCGTAAACACCCTTGCCATCTTTGCTAAAAGACCCGCCGCCATACGACACAGGGCTACCGCTTTTATTATCTGGCGTAACACGGCGCGATTTAGCAGTCGCCACATCCATCACCCACAAATGGCTTTCATTGGCCGAAATGTATTCCACATAAATAAGCTGCTTGTCGTCCTGCGAAAAATTAAAACCAAACCAACCACCACCGGCAAGCTCGGCAAGCTTGCGCGGTGCATCGGGATTTAGTGGATCGACAATTGATAAAGTGGTGTTGATTTTGTCGTTCGATCCTTGGCGATTTACCGGCACCGTTGCGTAAACAACTTGCGTCCCGCTATTAGACCAATTGACCCCCTGTACGCGCTGGCCATCGGGCGTGATTGGCACGGCATCGCCACCTGCTATATCACGGCGATAGCCACGAAATACTTCATTGCCACCAGTGTCTTTGCCAAACACATAATACTTGCCCGCTTTAGGCTCGTAGCTTGCCGAACGCACCGGTTCAGCATAGTCGGTTAATAATTCCAACGCACCACCCGGCTTGGCAAGTCGATAAACTTGCGGCGTATTTTTGTGTCGCCGCGAGATCAGCATTTCAGCCTTCGTTGGGTGCCAGTTTGCAAAACTGGTCGGCTTGAACTCATTATATTTTGCCACCTGTGCCGCCACGCTAGAAGGTACTGGCGGCACGTTTTCAAGCACCATCGCGGCAGGTGCCGGCACGATTGCATCCTGCGCAATTGCTACCACCGGTGCTGCTAAAATTGCGGCGACTAAAATCGGTAATGCTGGTTTAAAAATAGAATTACTACGGCGATGAGAAACCATGATGAAATCCTTGGAAAGTTGAGTGGGGTAAGTTTAGCTTAAATGCGACAAACTATTTTCTCAATGGAAAGTGGCAACGCACAGCATGTTGCGACGGAATGCGGATTTTTTAGCTTGAACAGGAGATTGCACCGCCTTTACGTGGCGCTTGCGGAAGCGAGTTTTTGCGCAACAGGCTAAAAACAAGCGCTTCGAGTAAGATAGAATTTTTCCACTTAACAAAGAGCCTGCCATGAAGCGAATTTTAATTATTTCTCTAGCAACCTTGACAGTCACCGCAGCCGCATCCGCGCTGGCCCAAGATATTCCCCCCGGTAAATGGGAAATTAAAACTGTAGTTCCGCTACCGGCTACGACCGCTGGAGGAATCATGATGAAGACGGACGTTTCTACCCGCTGCATCGTGGCCGGTAAAAACGCATGGTCAGACCAGCTCGGACCCGGGTTGCAGCGCAATTTCACGAGCACCGACAGGAAGGTTTCCGCCAACGAAGTTTCTTGGAAGCTCTTATCAAAAGACGTTACCGGCACGGTAAAAATAAGGCACAACAGCAAAGACGCCTTTACCATTGACCAGACCCTAGAAGCCGAAGGTGTTGTGCGCAAAATCACGACAGAAGGCAAGCGCTTGTCGGCAACATGCGATGCAAAGTAACTTGTGTTTTTTCGTGCTTCTTGAAGATGCCCTTTAATCGGGCATCTTCAAGCAAGTGGTGGTATTACATATTAAAATTCAATCTTGTAAAGGTTCAACATGAAAATCGCTGCCCAGTTCGTTGCAACGCTTTTGTTTGCCGCCATCCTTCCCTTTGCTGCCAGCGCCCAAGAAATGCCGGCTGGCAAATGGGAAGTAAAAACCAAACTTGAAATGCCCGGCATGCCGCCTGAAATGGCCGCAAAAATTAGCCCTAAAGTGTTCACCCATTGCGTAGTGGCAGGTAAAAATAAGTGGAGCGATGAACACAGCCCCTCCGCCCAACGCAGCTGTGAACGCACGGAAATGAAAGTGTCGGGCAACGATATTTCATGGAAAATGAAATGCAAAGAAGGCATCACCGGCGACGGTTCCGTTAAGCACAACGGCAAAGACGCCTACACCATGAATGTCAACATGACGTCTCCAAGAGGTGTAATGAAAATGCAAAGCGAAGGCAAGCGCCTATCGGCTACTTGCGACGCAAAATAAAAAACTTCTATTGTATTTTTAATGCCCTGTAGACGCCCTATTTTAGGGCATCTACTGGGTATTTAATTTGCGTAGGTTGGGTGGGTTTGTTACCCAACATCGGTGGTTGAAAAGCGGGAATACCGACGTGATGTCGCAACCATTAGTTCTCGACACTGCGCTTCAATCCTCATCCGCCAACAACTGCGCCACCCGCCGTGGATAGTGATTCAAAAAATCCCGCGTCACCACAAAATGCTCCGTATCTTCGTACGCAATTTCATGTATGCCATCGTCATCAAACTGCAAAATTTTAGCGTTTGGATAGGCCAATAAAATCGGCGAGTGGGTGGCGATGATGAGTTGGGAATTCTCTTCTACCAGCCGATGAATTGCCCCAAGCGCTGCCATTTGGCGCGTGGGTGACAAGGCGGCTTCAGGCTCGTCTAGCAAATACAATCCATCGCCTTGAAACTTCGTTGTCAGCAAGGTCATAAAGGCTTCGCCGTGCGATCGGGCGTGTAACGATTTATTGCTGTAGCCGCCTAAATAGCCCGTATCGTCCACTTTAGTTGCCACATTAAAAAACGTTTCTGCTCGCAGAAAAAATCCATCGCGAGGCCGCTGATAGCCGCGAATTAGGCGTAATGATTGGTGCAAGGTTGATGCGGATTCTGATCCTGCTTCGCTGGTGGTATCAATCTGCATATTGAGCGTGCCGCCCTCCGCGCCATAGCCCAACGCCATCGCAATGGCTTCCAACACCGTCGATTTCCCCGACCCATTTTCACCCACAAAAAACGTCACGTCCGCATGAAACTTCACGCTACCGAGCGCCTGCACGGCGGGGATGTTGTGCGGGTAGGTGTCGGCGTCGACTGGGCTGCTAATGCTGACTTGGCGTAGGTAGGGTTTGGGGGAAATTGGCATGGCTCAATTGGTTACAGCAGGCTGGCAATGTGCTTTAGCCGAAGCGTTACCTTCGCTACCTGCGCATCCTGAAACGCATCCGGTGCGATGAGTCCAGGCAGCGCATCTAAAAATGCCGGCGTGCTGAGCAACGCCTTGCATTGCTCGACTAAATACGTGCGCAGCTCAATCGCTGACTGCGCTATCTCATCAGCCAATTCAACACGACCATCGACTAAATTGATGATGTCTTCTAAATCATGGCTCGCCATGAAATCACCGCGACCACGGCCTGCAAATGCTGCAAATTTTGTGGCCATAAATGCGGGTGCGGCAATTACGCGCAATGAAATGCCGTTGGGTAGCGTGTGCAGTTGTGCTGTTTGTATTGCCAGCGGATACCAAGGGTTGGAGAAGCCCAATATTGTTGGGTCACTGGGCATTAAGTCCACTTCAACTGCGCCTAGCAACCAGCGACAAATTGGTGCGTCTGGGGACATAGAATCGCGCTTAAAGCCGAGTTTAGAAAACTGTTTTTTTAGCTGGTGATAGCCGTTCAAACCAATGACTTGTGCAACCAAATCAACATCATAAGTTACGCGTGCAGGTGGTGCTGCTGTGTCGCTCAGTAGCAGGCCACATGCGCAGCCACCAACTAAAATCACCTGATCGCGCAATGCGCCTAGGGCGGTAGCAATGCGCTCAACGTTTTCAATATTTGGGTTTTGTATTTTCATTCTAAATATTCCGCCAATAAAGTTTTAGCGGCCTCGCGCTCGCGCGCATTGCCCGCGCGTATCGCGTCGAAGAGCGCAAGCATCGCGTAAAGCTTTTCATCACGCATGGCAGCCTCTGGCACCGATGGATAAAGTGGCGCCAGACTCATGCCGCGCGTAGTTCCCTTAGCGTGTGGCCACACTGGCACTGGGTCGGTTGATGTGGCAATGATCGCATTCAGTGGCGCTGCGGCGTAGCCCGTGGGCACGCCCCGTGTGAGCGCGCCCCAAACAGGCGGAAAGGCGTACTTCGCGCCGGTCAGCACGAATTCGTTTAGTGCGGTTTTTAGCACCCTTGGCTTGCCGTCCGGTGCGTTGACTAATTTTGCCGCTGTCGCCCGTTTTAGTGCGGCGTGCACGGCTGAAGCTGCAAGCCCAGTGGTGCTAGCAAGTTCAGCATAGTTGTTGGCGGCCTCATTGCGATTGGCGAGTGCGAACAGCACGAGAAGATCTTGTGGTTTGAGTGCAATTTGCCGATTTAAAATTGTTGCCATTTCTCTATTCCTGAATTGAGAATAACTAACGATTATAAGCGCTTGGGAGGCTAATGGCAATTTTATTCTCTATTCTTGAATTGAGAATAACGCGGTTAATTAAGGAAATTAGTTGACCCCAAGCCCGCTTATCTAAATTACATGCTTAAGATTCCCATTCTAAGCGTACCCCTAAAAATACCCCATTAAACGGTTGGCTGGCACTGCAGTGGTTTTGTAGTTTAAAAAAAAAAAGCCCCGATTTACGGGGCTCATTGGTGTTTTTGCTGCTTAATTTGGACGCTGTAGAACTGTAAAAAACTATCAAATGGCGGAGGGGGCGGGATTCGAACCCGCGGTAGGCTATTAACCTACGCACGCTTTCCAGGCGTGTGACTTAAACCGCTCATCCACCCCTCCATGCTGCGGAATTTGCTTTACTTCAGAGGCGCGATTGTAGCTGGTTTGGGCATGTTTCGCAAATAAACGTCCGCTTAGCTGTAAATTAAGGTTTTCAACGCCGCGCAAACGCCAGCCAGCGGAACGAAAATAGCTGTTTTGAGAATAGCACTAGCAAAATAAACACCATGCCGGCATGCACTGGCCAAAGGCCGATTAGCAGGGGAATTTTGCCTTTGGCGGTCTGCACTTGAAAGGTGCTGAGCAGCAGGTAGTACAGCGCAAACACCAGTATGGCGATGATGAGGTTGTACGATTTACCGCTGCGGGGGTCTACAAAACTTAACGGAATTGCCAGTAGCGACAGCACGATGGCGATGATGGGCAGCGCGATCCTCCAATGTAGCTCCGCTATTTGCTCTGGTTTGGCTTCGGCAATTAGGCCGAGTGTGGACATGCCTTTGGTGGCGGGAGCTTCGGATTTTAGGCTGGCTTGGTCGATACGAAGCACTTGTTTTTCAAAGTCGATAATTTGGAAGTCAAGCGCGCTGGGTGTGCCTTCGTATCTGCGCCCTTTTAGCAGTACTAAAAACCGGTCACCATTGGCCGCTGTTTCTGGGTAGCCTTGTTCGGCAACGACCACGCCGAATTTGCTGCCTTGGTTGTATTGTACGAATACGTTATTTACCGTGGCGGTAGCAATGGACGTTTTATCGACAAAAAATACGCGTTCGGCACCTGGGGATTCAATAAATACCCCGGGTGAAATGAGCGCCATTTCATCGCGGTTTTTTAGTATGCGTTGGTAGTCGCGGCTTTGTTGTTGCGCCCACGGACTTAGCACTAGGCTTAAAAACCCCACAAGGGCTGACAGGGGTAAGCAAAACGCCAACACGGGGCGCACCCAGGCTGCCAGCGATAAGCCAGACGCAAACCAGACCGACATTTCAGAATCGCGATAGCTGCGGCTTAGCGTGAGTAGCACGGCCACAAACGCCGCAAGGGACAACACCACGGGCAGATAATTTAGGATAGAAAAACCAAGCAGCGCCAGCACGGCTTCTTGCATCACGCCGCCCGAGGCAGCGCGACCAACCAAGGCCATTAACTGAAACGCGACCAAGATAGCCAAAAGCACAGCGCCTACGCTCATGCATACGCCGCTAATTTCGCGAACCAAACTATTTCTAAAAATTTTCATGCAGTTTGAAAGTAAGGGTAGCTAATTGTTGATGATTTCTGCTGCGCAATGCGCGGGGTTTCGCCTAGAAGCCCTAAAAACGGCGATAATAGAAGGCTAAGTTTTGCAATTGATGCGGTCAACGTTGCGCGTGCGTATTTATCCGCATTGCCAACGCTACTGAAAGCTTCAGCAAAACACCACAAAACAGCCAAAACTCTAGGAGAACTCAATGGAATTTAGCATAAAAGTAAGTGACATCACCAAGCTCAAGACAGATTGCGTCATGGTTGGCGTGTTTGACAACAAAAAACTATCCGCTGCCGCAGCCGAACTCAATGCTGCTTCTGGTGGCGCATTAGCCGCTGCCGTGGCCGCAGGTGATATTACCTGCAAAACAGGCACTACATTGGTATTGCAAGCCGTGGCAGGTGTTACCGCAAAGCGCGTCATGCTGCTAGGTTTTGGTGATGAAAAATCCTACAGCCCAGCCGTGTTTTGCAAAGCAATTGGCGCGGGTTTTGTAGCGCTTAAAGCCACAAGCGCAACCGACGCCACCGTTGCCCTTAACGCAAACCAGCCTGCCGCTGATTTGAGCGTGAAAATTGAGCAGTCCGTTATTGACGCTATTGGCAGCGCCTATCGCTGCGATGGTTTGAAGTCAAAGAAAAATGACAAGCCTGTGGGCAAATCGGTCACGTTTTTAGTGTCAGGTAAGTTGGATGACAAATCCACAAAAGCCGCGAAGGACGCCATTACACGGGGCTCTGCAATCGGTGAGGGTATGTCGCTCACACGCCATTTGGGCGATTTGCCACCAAACATTTGCACGCCAACTTACTTAGCTGAGACGGCCAAAGAGCTCGCCAAAGCCTACAAATTT
>JAYUOW010000098.1:0-16215 GCA_043760555.1 Betaproteobacteria bacterium | reverse complement strand
CCATTTCTGAATGCACCGACGGGCGCATTGCGTTGTTGTTCCTCAGTTGTGTGGCCAGCCACACTGCCTTCAGAACGCCTAGCACTGCATCCCGTCAGCGCATCCATAAACGGCACATTGACAATTTCCACATCCCTAAGCGTTTTCGATAGGCTGAAGGCACCCTAAAATAGGGCGTCTCCAGCCTATTTTCCGTGAGCTAAAAGGTCTTTTTCAATCACTTTCATAAAAGCCGCGCTCGACCAATCTAAATCGGTCACTTCAATTGCAGGCTTGTAAAACGCGCCATTGCCCCGTGGCCGATTGACCCAAATTTTTAGCGGCAAAATCACCTGCGCCATTTTTGACGGCAGGGCGGCGGTGCGAATTTCCATGTAGGTGGAATCGGCTGAACTTGGCGCGCCGATGAGTTTGGTGTTGGGGAAAAGGCTAAAAACATCTATTGCGTCAAGACAGGCGCTGCCGCATTGGCCGGGCACGATCACATAAACGGGTTGGTTGAAATCCGTGGCGGTGGCATCCATTGCGCGGCCATCGGGTGGGTCGTTTTTCGTGATGTAGAACGGCTGCTTTTGGGTGCGCGCGTTGGCAAAGCCGGTGGCAGCAGTGATGGCGAAACTAACTAGGGCGGTATTGTTTTCTTTTTTGCCAAGGGCAATTAAGTCGGTGATGTGTTTCTCGTTTTCATCGGTCGCGCGCCACCAAATTTGTACCTTGGCGTTGGCAAGTTTTTTGCGCGCTTGCACTGCAGTTTTACCCCAAATGCTTGACGCGACGTCGAGTGACCATTGCGACGATCCCCCTTGGTTATGGCGCAAATCCAGCACCACGGCGCGTGCTGCTTTACTTTTTTCTGGTAGTTGTTTCGCAAGGTAGGCGTAGGCGGCACGGCCTTTTTCATCGGGGTCAAAGCTTGGCATGGCCACCCATAAAATATTGGCGCTGGGTGAGCTGACGCCGATGGGTAATTCGTCCCCATTGTAGGACGCATCTCGCCAATCGTTGTAGGTTTTGTCCACCGCTTGCCACTGTAGTTTGTGGGTTGCAATGCTGCTGCCAGATTGCAGCATGCAGCTTTGTGGGCGCGTGATGGCGGGGTTGGCGTTATCAACCAACACCGATCGGGCGCGTACCCACCACAGCCCTAATTCTTTGCTGCGCCCAACAAACTCAAACACATTGCGTTCAATTAGCGTATTGATGGCAATGCCATCGCAGGAAATTACTTCATCACCACGGCTAATGCTGGCAATGGTTGAGCCGTATACCAACAACTTGTCGCCGCGCCACACAGTAATAAAGCCCGGCCAATTTGGTGTGGGCGCTAATTGGTTGGGAATGCGCACCGACACGCCTGCATGGCCGTCGCCAATAGCCGCGCTAAAGGCCTGCATACTCACGCGATAGCTCGCGGCGTCGGTCGCGCGGCTGGCATACGCTAAACCTTTACCGCGCGCGCTGCTAAGTTGGCGGGCAAAGCTGGGATTGAGTGGGTCGATCATGCCGGGATGGTGAGCAACGGTTTGTGCGTAAGCGGCTTCAATGTCGCCAATGGCAGCGGCTTTCCAGTCGACGATAGTGGGTGCGCTTTGAGGAATTGCGAGCGGGCTGGTTTGGCTGGTCGTGCATGCGTTGAGGGCGCTGGCGGCGATGAATGTCGCCGTTAAAACGTTGACGCGCCTGTTAATCAATTTTTTCATAATAGCTGCCAAATGGAAATTATTAGTGCCTGAAGATGCCCTACTTTAGGGCATCTTCAGGCATTAAAATTATTTAGAACTTAAACCACAACCCGTTTAGCGGTAATAATCATTGGCTCTAGCGTAATCTGTGCGACGGTATTCTGCACTAAACGTGGCGCGGTAATTACGATGGGTGCGAAGGTGATGGTGGCCATTTGCACCGGTGCCACGCGTTTTGCGGTGATCACAATCGGCTCCATCGTTTGCGTAGGCATTGGCGCGGCTGACGGTATAAAGCTACTTACTAAGACCACTGTTAATGCAGCGCAACCGAGTAGACCTGCGAACAGTCCGATGTCGTTAGCGCTATTTACTGTGTTGAATTTTGTCATGATGATCTCCGTTTGGTTGCGTGCGTTTGTGTTCAATGAAGTCATTGTGCGCAAACGCAAAACCTAAACCAATCACCATGCGACGAAGTGCGAAAAACTGGGCTTAAGCTGCATTTTTTAAGCGGGAAGCGATTCAAACCTTCGGTACGCCTGCAATCCAACCCTCTTGCGCCAACCGACGCGTGAATGCTTTATCCCCGCTTGGCACGCCCCAGTTTGCCTCGCGCCATTGCCATGCCATGGCCGCTTGTATTACGCATAAAATCGCGTCTAAACAATCGCCTGACGCGTCGGTGAGGGCTGCATCGGCTACGTCCGCTGACAGTACGGAAGTCGGCATTTTCATCACACCGTCCAATAGCTTGCCGATGATGGAGCCGCGTGCCGCTTTTCGAACTTCATTTTGCTTGGCCTTATCGTCGCTTTTATAGCTAACATTGCCGATGAGGGCGCGCGCTAAATAACCGGGATAGGCTTCTAGCGCGCTTCCGTTTGCAATGGTTGAATCACGCAAGCCGGGTATGTTGATGTCGCGCACAGCCAGTCGTGGTGCGCCTTCTAGCAACATGTAGAGCACGGGTGGGTTCACCCATTTCATCGACGAGCTTGAGCCAGCCGCAACATCGCACAGGCGGTGGGCAAACTTGTTACCCACTTCGCGGCCATCGCAAAATGCCTTTGAGAACTCCCTTAATTCCTCACGCGAGTGGGCGCTCACCGTTTGCATCAGCGCTTCCCATTTGGTCGGCCAGCCGAGGTGAGCCACATATTCTTGCGGCAGACTAAACGGAAAATCAAAGCCTGCAACCCATGGGGTTTTATCATCAAGCCATGCATCAAAACCGGCGAAGGTTGCAGCGGATTCCAAGCCGTAAACTTCTAAATTCCCATCCGCAGAAAACCTTGCTAACGCCCGCGTTATGGGCTTTTTCAGGGTAGGTCTGCTGGTAAAATCAACACCAAAAAATAAGGGTTTTTTCATATACTTTGTGCAATCGCCCAGCCTACATGCTCCCGTAAGTTTTCGTTTTCATCATCCGCCCGTAGTTGCAGCGCGTGCAAAATTGCCGTGCGTTTTACCGCATCCAAGTTACCATCGCGCAGCGCATTACCCAGCCCCACCGCGATATTGCGCAAAAATTGGCTGTGGCCGATGCGTTTAATAGCACTTCCGGCAAAGCGGGTTTCAAACTGCGTTTCAGTCCAGCTAAACAAGGTGAGTAAATCAATATTGTCCAAGCCATGACGAATGGCGAAGTCAGGTTCAAGGGTGAGCTTGGCGTATTTGTTCCACGGGCACACCAGTTGGCAATCGTCGCAGCCGTAAATACGATTACCGATGGCTTCGCGAAATTCAGTCGGAATCGCGCCCTTGTGCTCAATGGTGAGATAGGAAATACAGCGCCTTGCATCAAGCTTGTAGGGTGCGACTATTGCCTGGGTGGGGCACACATCAATGCATTTGGTGCAGCTACCGCAGTGATCGCTCACTAATTCATCAGCGATCAAGGGCAGGTTGGTAAATAGCTCGCCTAAAAAGAAGTGCGACCCCGCCTCCCGCGCCAGCAGCAGTGTGTGCTTACCGCGCCAGCCTAAGCCCGCCTTACGTGCAAGCGCTACTTCCATCACCGGTGCGCTGTCGGTAAACACGCGGTATTGCACATCATCCACTACGGCTTCAATGCGGGTGGCAAGCTTTTGCAGTTTTGCACGCAGTACCTTGTGATAATCGCGCCCCAAAGCGTAGCGCGATAAAAACGCTTTATCGCTTGCCGCCATTACCTGCCAGCTATCTGCTGCAGCGGGCGGCGTGTAGTCCAGCCGCACGCTGATGATGCGCAGCGTGCCCGGCACCAATTGCGCAGGCTCAGCGCGGAGCATGCCGTGGCGTGCCATATAATCCATGCTGCCGTGGCGGCCTTCCGCTAAATATTGAGCCAGCTCGATGGATTCGGTGTGCAAGTCGGTGTCACTTATGCCCACGGCTTGGAAGCCGAGTTCTTGCGCCCATGTTTTGATGGTTGAAGTTAAAGCGGCAAAATCAGTGTGGGCACTAACAATCGTCATATTTTTTACTTGAAGTTTTCTTGAGATTACCTTGAATTCCACGCCAATTTCTACTGATACTTTATTTTTACCCGATCCTGCCGCCACGGATGCATTTGGTCATGCTTTGGCTGATGCCGTGCAGGCGGGCATGGTGATTTATTTGGTCGGCGCTTTGGGAGCAGGCAAAACTGCAATTGCGCGCGCCATGTTGCGCAAAATGGGGGTGGAAGGCACCATAAAAAGCCCTACTTATACATTAGTTGAACTTTATGTAGTTTCTAGGTTATCATTGTATCACTTTGATTTTTATAGACTTCAGGATCCGGAAGAGTGGCTTGAAGCGGGTTTACGGGATTATTTCAACCCTACATCAATTTGTTTGGTTGAATGGCCTGATAAAGCCGGGACAAGTCTTCCGCAAGCCGATATTGTGCTTAATTTGGTTCTGGAAAATGAGGGCAGGCAGCTGCAAATGCAGTGCAACACCAACGTAGGGCAAGCATGTATAAATTCGGCGCTAAACAGCTTAAAACAGACGGTGCAAATTCCGCCAACCACGTAGAAAACGTGGCCGCGGATTTTGGTGCGTCTGCTGTTTCGCCTGCTGCCCCGCCAAGTGATGGGTTTGTGCAGCGGGCGTTAACGAGCATTTGCACTAATTGTTTGTTGCAGCGTGGTTTGTTAGCGGTGTTTTTATGCGCGGTTGCAGGTTTGACTGTTGCCGCGCCATCAACCACCATTTCTGCTACCCGCATTTGGCCCGCACCCGTCTACACACGCGTGACTTTTGAAGCGCCCACTGCTATTTCGCATCAGATGTTGTTGCTGCAAAATCCGCCGCGTTTGGTGGTGGATATTGAAGCCACCGAAGTTACGCCGGAGCTATTAGCGCTGGCGCAACGCGTGCGCGAGACTGACCCCTACATTAAGCAAATTCGCGTCGCCCGCAATAAGCCGGGTACGGTGCGCGTGGTGTTGGATTTGAAAACGGACGTAAAGCCATCGCTATTTACGCTGGCGCCAGCGGGCGAATATAAACATCGTTTGATATTGGACGTGTACCCACTTAATCCAGTAGACCCGATGGCAGAAATATTCGCCCCTAAGCCTATTAATGTGGCTGTAAAGTCCCTAAATACGGGCGTTTCCAGCACATCGCCAAGTATCGACACCGAGCCTAAAAGTATCGTAGCAGCCAGTGCAGTGGTAATTAGTTCAGTAGCGCCTCTAAAACAAATGGGAATGCCTCCGGCCATATTAAAGCCGGAGGCAAAACCTGTTGTTGAGGTTAAAGCCGAGCCACCGAAACTACCAACTGTGGCTATCGTGAGCACTAAGCCGCCTGTTGTTGCACCTGCCATTGCACCTGCCGCTGTTGCCTTAGCCGCAACAGCCGCAGTACAAACCGCAAAAAATGAAAAAACCGCGCACGCCGCCGCACTTAAAACCGCGCAAAGCACCGCTAAAGCGCAGTTAGCAGCTAATTTAGTCAGCAATTCGCTCCGCCAAATTATCATCGTAATTGATCCTGGTCACGGTGGCGAAGACCCGGGTGCTAGTGGGCGCAAAGGTACTAAAGAAAAAGACGTGACGCTATCAATTGCACGCAAACTAAAAGAAAAAATCGACGCGCAGCCCAATATGCAGGCCGTACTAACGCGCGATGATGACTACTTTATTGCGCTGCATGAAAGAGTAAGCATTGCCCGCAGTGTGCAGGCTGATTTATTCGTGAGTATTCACGCGGATGCCTTTGTGCGTCCCGATGCCAATGGCGCGAGTGTGTTTGCGCTATCTGAAGGGGGGGCGACGTCTGCCGCAGCCCGCTGGCTGGCCACCCGCGAGAACGAAGCTGATTTAATCGGTGGCGTAAACTTGGGCGGCGAAGACCCGTATTTAGCCAAAACGCTGCTCGATTTATCGCAAACCGCGTCGATTAACGACAGCTTAAAATTAGGCAAAGCCGTGTTGGCAGAAATAGGCCACATCAATCGCTTGCATAAAGCGCAAGTACAGCAAGCAGGCTTTGCCGTGCTCAAAGCGCCAGATATTCCATCGATATTGGTTGAAACCGCATTTATCTCTAACCCAGATGAAGAAAAACGCTTGAAAGATAAAACCTACCAAGGCAAATTAGCGGATGCTATTACCGAAGGCATCGTCCGCTATTTTGAAAAAAATCCGCCGCTGGCACGCACCGCCGCTGTGGCATCAAACGACAGATTAAATTAGTCGCTTTCATGGTTGAAGCGCCGCCCGCCCGCGTGCTAATTTTAGAAGCGCTCACGCTCGCCACGTGCCCTGCAGAAGCTGAAACCATCATCGGTTCATGGGTGCTGCGCAGCAGTCAATCAAGCGTGATGCGCGCAAATACCATTACCGTATTTGGTGATGATTTGTTTGATGAAACTGCGTTTAACCAGCGGCTAAAATCGTGTGAAAATTGGTACGCCAAACACGATAAAGAAATTCGTTTCAGAATCAGCAGTCATGCCTCGGCGATGGCCGCAGATAGGGCGTTAGCAGCGCATGGCTATGTGCAATACGATGCTACGTTGGTGATGCAAATACCTGTATTGTCCACTGTTAACTTAAACGCTTTCACCACCACGTGGAAACCCGTAGCAATCGAAGTTGACACCGCCACGCAATGGCGCATGACCACGCGTGGCGAAGCTGTTGAAGTAGCGGCGCGTGAGGCCAGCGCGGCGCGTGAATATGGGCGTGACACCGTGCTCAGCGACACGCAAAAGTGGTTGGATGGCGTCATAGAATCTAGCGGCAGGCGTCTTGCGCGTCATACCCATGCCTGCGCAATTTTTGATGCGCAGCAGAATTTAATCGCATCCGGCTTGGCCCGCACCTGCGGCACCCATGTTGGGCTATTTAGTATTTACACCGAGCCGTCGCATCGCGGCCAAGGGTGCGGTAAAGCGATTACGCAAGCGCTGTTGGCATGGGCGCAAAATCAGGGTGCTACAGCGGCATTTTTGCAGGTTGAAGCGGATAACGCTGAGGCGATACGTCTGTATGAACAGTTTGGGTTTGGCGCGGTGTATCGGTATCACTATCGGCGGCCAGCCTAGCGCGTAGGTTGGACTGGCGGAGTTGGACTAGCCCAACATCGGTGCTTGAATAACGACGATCGCTGCATCGTAGCCCGATGTTGGGCAACACACCTGCCCAACCTACTTTCAAAATGCCTTGAAGATGCCCTAAATACGGGCGTCTTCAGGCATCCGAATTATCCCATAAACCCCAAGTTTGTCCGTGCAAATCGGCCAATATTCGGCACCACGGTTTCCAACTGCGCGGGCGTTACGCCAAACCATAGCGCCAAAGTAGATGCATATTCATCCACTGACGTTGTTGGTAATAATCTGCCTTGGCCTACATCTTCTGCGCCTTTTAATACGGCTTCGGGCATGGTGCCGTAGATGCGATTGCCCTTGACTGCCCCACCTAAAATAAATTGATGCCCGCCCCAGCCGTGATCGGATCCGCGACCGTTTGATTGCAGCGCGCGACCGAAGTCAGATGCGGTGAAGCTGGTTACTTGCTGCGCTACGTTAAGCTCTACGGTGGCTTGGTAGAAGGCCGCCAAACCTTCCGATAACTCACGTAGGCGCAAAGCTTGGCTGGCGATTAAATTGTCGTGAAAATCATAGCCGCCCACGCTCACATAAAAAATTTGGCGCTTTTGGCCTAAGGCTTGGCGTGCCGCGATCATGCGGGCGGCCATTTTTAATTGCGCGCCAATTTGCGTGTTCGGAAACACGGTGTTGATCACTACATTTGCCAACGCGGCCGTAACGGTTGCTTCCGATGCAATGGCGCGCGTGGCGATTTTATTCAGTTGCTTTTCCAGCACATGCGTGCGCGGCTCAGTGAGTAAGGTGCGTAGTGCGGCACCCGCTTTGGCACTGCCCATCAGGATGCTTAAGTCATCGACCTTGATCGCACCTTGGGTAGTAAGTTGGTATTGCGTGGTTTGTGCGCCCGATTGAATTACGTTGTTGCCAGCCACTGACATGCAAATAGATAGCGCGCCGCTATTGAATGCGGGGGCAATTAAATCGCCCACGCGCCCAAGCCAACCTGTTTGTGAGGCGCGATTGGGCAGGCCGGTTTGCCATGAATTAGCCTGATCGGAATGCGAGAATAATTGATAAGGCACCGGCACTGTTGCATTGCCGCCATTCCACTGCGCTAGGGTTGTGGGCTGAACTAGGGTGCCCACGTTAGCCAAAACAGCGCATTGGCCTGCGTCAAACACGCGCTTAAGCGCTGCCATCTCTAATGGCATGCCCAAGGGGGTGCCGTTGTAGTTGAGAGGCGTTAAAGCGCTTAATTTAGCTTGGGGCAGGGCAAGCGTTAGCCGACCTGCCGCGTAGCTTTGGTAAGCCGCGCCATTTAGCGGCACGACGGTGTTGGATTGGTCGTTGCCGCCGTTTAAAAACACGCACACCAACGCTTTGTAGTCATTGGCGGATTGCGCGGCCGCACTGCCGATTAACGCTAAATTCGCAGCAAAAGGCGAAGCCGCTGTTGCCACGGCGCTAAATTGTTTGAGAAATTGCCGGCGTGCTTTGTGGGTATTTATCATCGCGCTCTTCATTTTTGCACCACATATTCAGGGGCGGCCATTATTAAGCCAATGGCTGCAGACACCCTATTTTCGCGCCATCGGTAGCTATCGACGGCGATATCAGCAAGGGCTTCAGCAATAATGGCGCGCGTACTTGGCGTGAGGCGGCCGGAAAGTAACAATAAATTTAAACGATCCAGCAGCGCCTGCGGCCTGTCGGCAAGCGCTATTTCAGCAGTGGTATTGCCGGCCAAAAAATCTTGTACCGACCCATATTGGCGGAAAATTTCGCGTGCCGACTCATTATCCCTATCAGCGGTTTCCGTGATGAAGTTGATGTAGCCGGTAACGGTCGTTTCATGGGTAATTTGAAATTCAGGTGCGACCAGACCCATATTTAGAATATCGCCGGGAGGCGCGTAATCAGGGCGAAACCAGTTAAATACCGACGGGGCGCGCAAGGGGTTTTGGCCTAAGCTTGAAACAGGATCTTCAAGGTTATGAATTTTATAGCGGCCGTCGTAAGTGGTCACATTAAACGCCCGCATGTAGTTGCCAAAGCGCACCATGGGTTCGCGCAGTTTGCCGAAGGTTGGGTCAGCAAGCTTTGCATCATCACGCGCTTCGGCATCAAGCAATATGGCGCGCATAACGGCCTTCATATCACCGCGTACACCGCTGCCGCTATTCGCAAATGCGGCCGACACCCGCCCCACATAGGCGCGGCTTGGGTTAGACGTGACGAAGCGCTTAATCAATTGCTCGCCGATAAACGGTCCGACATTGGGGTGATTAAAAAGCGTATCAAGCGCAATTTTCAAGCTGGTATTTGCATCGGTATTGGCGGGAATAACCACGCCGCTAAGAATGCGTTTTTCTTGTGGTGAATGGTAGTTTGGATACATTTGCATTGCTACATCCCAACGTGCGGCATTCGGTCCGTTTCCTGGTATGCCGGACCAGCTTGCATCACTGGTGTCGGGGCCACCCCAACTCAATCCTGTAAATACCCGTGCCATGCCTAAGATATCCGCCTGATTGTAGGTGGGAATATCTGCGCCGCTAGCGTCTTTACGACGGGTGCCGTCGGCATTGAGTTGCCACAGGCCAATTGAAAATAATTGCATCACTTCGCGCGCAAAATTTTCGTCCGGTAGACGACCCGTAACAAGGTCGGCTTTTTCATTGCGAATATGCGATAAATAATGCCCCATGGTAGGGTGACGCGCGACGTCTTCAAGCAAGTTGCGAAAATTGCCAAAGCTATTTTTAGCCAGCATATCGAGATAGGCTGCGTGCGCCTCCGCTTGAATATCTACAGCGCTGTTTACGGTGCTTACTACAAAAATTTCGGTGAGCGCAAATACGACGCGTTGGCGCAGCTGATCTTCACCTTTAATAGCTTGCAACCAAAAAGTTTCCATTGCCGCGTTGATAAATCGTGAGTCGCACGGATTGCACCCGATCGCGCCGCCACGGGCGACGTAGTCAACGTGTTTGTCGAGCGATGGGCGTAAAAATTGATCTTCTACCCATGCGCTCGCACCCAATGCTTGCGTGCGATTGATTTCAACCATGTTCGGCCCCCACGTGGCTTGCGTAAGCAGGCGCGCGGCTTGGGCTTGGGTGAAGATTTGTGCAGCGACTGGCGTTGCCGGAAGCACATAGCCGTCAATGCCTTCAAAGCCCCAGCCTCTTTGGGTGAGCACGTTTTTTTCGTTCTCGTCGGTGGTCCATAAATGCTTGGCAGTGTTGAGTAACACCAAGCGAAATAGTGGCACTGCGCCCGCTTGCGGAGCGGCTAACAGATAGCTTTCAATATTTTCGCCCACATAGCCTGGCGCGCGGCTTAGTACATCGTATTCGTTGCGATCGGTCGTCCAAAAGTGAATCCGCAAATTGCTGTTAAATAGCCGAAAATAGGGCTTTAGCAGCCCGCCGTTATAGCGCCCCGCCGCGTTAAAAACGCGATGCGCTTCGTTTTCTTGATTCCACCCTCGCGTGCCCAACACCGAGTATTCGTTAAGGTCAGTGGTGTACAAATGCGTTTGCAAGGTGGGGTGATACAGTCGATAACGAGACTGAGGCGTTTGCGCGTGGGCGGGCAGGGCGCTGAGCAGTGCAAACGCGATACTAACAATAGCCGCTAGCAACAGTCGTGGAAGGTGACTCTGGGCCGATCTAGGTGCGCTAGCAAACGTTTGGAAAAATAAGGCCATTACAATCCTAAAGAAAATTTTACATAGTGAATTACGCGACCTGTATGCGGTTGATGGTATCTTTACCGGTAAAGGCATGTTCGTCGTGATTGCGAATGTCTATTTACTATATTGTGGGGGGCAGTTAAAAGCTGTTAAAAAATGAACTTTCACCGCATTCCACTCGTGCGTGCACACCATTTTTGCGCATCCTCATGCCATTTTCATATTCAAGTTAGAAAGTAATCGCTTTGCCTAATATTGCCTCCTCCGCAGCAGCGCCACCCAATAGCTACGCCAATGCCTACGCGCTGGCCGAACAACTAGGCCACGCGCTATATGCGGGCGGCAACACCATCTGTGTGGCGGAATCCTGCACCGGCGGAGGGATAGCTGAAGCCATCACGGCCATTACCGGCTCGTCGGCGTGGTTTGATCGCGGCTTCGTTACCTATAGCTACGAGGCCAAGGTAGAAATGCTGGCAGTCCCTATGCCGCTTATTGTGGCAGTGGGCGCGGTGTCGGAAGAAGTAGCTGCGGCCATGACCCACGGCGCGCTCATCCACAGCAAAGCCGCGTTTAGCTTTGCAGTAACTGGCATTGCAGGCCCTGGCGGCGGCACGTCTGAAAAACCCGTGGGCACGGTGTGCTTCGGCTTTAACTATCGGCGCGGCGACAAATTTGAAAGCGAAACCCAAACGCTGCACTTCGCTGGTGATCGCCTGCAAGTGCGCCAGCAAACGATTTTGCACGCGCTTACGCAGATGATTGCGTTTGTAAATGCGCGGAATCAGGTGTAGCTTTAGCCTTTAAGTGATGCCTGAAGACGCCCTATTTTAGGGTTTCTTCAGGCATTCGTTTGGTCACGTCGGCATAATAATTTATAGAGTTTGGCAAAGCGTAGCGTGCCCACTATCGGTGATTAAAATGGCATCCGTGCCATGCCTACCAAAATTTGTGTCCATAAAAATTTTCCGCACAGAATCAACGATAATCGCGTCGGCGCATAAATTTAGAAATAAATTTTAAAAAACGCTTGCACTCCGAATTTAATTGCGATACTGTATAGACATACAGCGTGTACGTTCATACAGTTATCAGTAACGGCGCTGTATATTCCTACTAAAGTTTGTGTTGAGTTTAAATTTACTTTGTAAATCAAACACTTAAATACAGCCCGCCAATCTAAATCCGGAGAAACAACCACATGAGCACGATGAAAGAATCTTTTATGGACGACAATAAATCCAAAGCCCTCGCCGCAGCACTTTCCCAAATTGAAAAGCAATTTGGTAAGGGCTCCATCATGAAAATGGGCGAAAACGGCGTTAATCAAGACATCATCCCTGTTTCTACCGGCTCCCTAGGGCTTGATATCGCACTTGGCATCGGCGGACTACCGCGCGGCCGCATCGTAGAAATCTACGGCCCAGAATCATCGGGTAAAACTACACTGACCCTCCAAGTTATTGCAGAAATGCAAAAAACCGGCGGCACCGCAGCATTTATCGACGCGGAACACGCGCTTGATCCTTTATACGCAGGCAAGCTCGGCGTAAATGTAAACGATCTTTTAGTATCCCAGCCAGACAACGGCGAACAAGCCCTTGAAATCGTCGATATGCTAGTGCGTTCAGGCTCGGTTGACATTGTTGTAATCGACTCCGTGGCGGCCTTAACGCCCAGAGCTGAAATTGAAGGCGAAATGGGCGACCAGTTGCCTGGCCTGCAAGCGCGCCTCATGTCGCAAGCACTACGTAAGCTTACCGCCAACATCAAGCGCTCCAACACCTTGGTTATCTTCATCAACCAAATCCGCATGAAAATCGGCGTGATGTTTGGCAGCCCAGAAACCACCACTGGCGGCAATGCGCTAAAGTTTTATGCTTCCGTGCGTATTGATATTCGCCGTATTGGATCGATTAAGTCAGGCGACGAAGTCATCGGCTCTGAAACTAGAGTAAAAGTAGTTAAAAACAAAATCGCCCCGCCATTCCGTCAAGCTGAATTCGATATTTTGTATGGCGAAGGCATCTCCCGTGAAGGCGAGATCATCGAGCTAGGCGTAATTCATAAATTTATCGAAAAATCTGGCGCTTGGTATGCCTACAAAGGCAACAAAATCGGCCAAGGTAAAGACAACACCCGCAACTTCCTGCGTGAGCACCCAGAAATGGCGCAAGAAATTGAAGCCAAAATCCGCGCGCAGCTAGGCGTTGGCGTGGGAGCAGTTCAGCTAAGTGAAAATGGTGGCGACGACGAGCCTGAGCCGGACGCATAGTCAAAAAATATTCTTTGTCACATCGCTATAGCTGGTGCTAGTTAAGTCAATGTGGATTAACAAGTTTGCGAGCTAGGCAGTAGCGAAATAGTATGTAAGTGACAAAGTACCGTCGATAGTTGGGCCATGCCGTTGTTTTATAACCCCGTTCATAAGGAGTGGTTTCTTTATGGGCGGGGTAGTGTGGTTTGTGCTCATAACGTCGCGTTGAAAGGTCGGTTCTGAAGCCATGCAAGCAATGCACAACATGAACGACGCCCCCCCTGAAGATACTAAATGCGGGGATGATGATGCCGTGCGTTTCGCCGTCGTCGCCAAACCAAAAAACGGCAAGCTAGTAAGCGCTGCTCTCAGGCTGCTCGCCAGACGTGATTTCACCATCGCCGTATTCACTGAACGCCTGCTAAAGGTTGGCTTCGAAGCCGAAGAAATAGCCGAAGTTGCGGTGTGGTGCCAGTCGCTAGGTTGGCTAAACGAAGAAAGATTCGTAGAGCAAACCGTAAACCGTCTATCCAAACGCTACGGCGCATCCCGCATTAGCCGCATGTTGATGGTCGCTGGTGTGCCGCAGTCCGTAGCTAAAGCCGCCATGCCCGAAGTTAAAGCCGATGAATTCGATCCCGCTTATCAGCTATGGCAAAGAAAATTTCGTGAGTATCCGGTAGACCAAGCCGCAAAGGCCAAACAAAGCCGATTCCTACAAGCCAAAGGCTTTAGTTTTGATACGATAAAACGCGTGTTTAACGCGGCGAAGGAAGAGCAAGAAAACGAAAGTAATGCTGAATGAGTATCTTGCTCCAAGAAAATAGGCTGAAGACGCCCGTAAATAGGGCGTCTACAGCCTATTTAAAGCATGAATTCCAGCTTAGAAAGAGCAGGTCTAGCCTAACCAAAAGCAGCAATTGACGATGCTGTAAACTACTCACATGACCAATCGCAAAAATCGGCTCGCTGTAGCTATTAGCGCTTTTGTGCGAATGTACGGGCGCAAAGCGCAGCGTGGCGTCGAGCCGAACGATCGCAAATACTCGCGAAAAACTGAAAGCGCCATGAAACATCTGAGACCCGAAGAGTTGTCCGAGATGCTTAATGCAGAAAACGATCAATTGGCGCCTCTTATCAAAGAGAAGAAAGTCGACCCGTCAGTTGTCCTTCCGAAAAAAGAAGGTTCCGTCCTTGAGTAAATTCGGAACGGCTTTTTGGTCGTTCACAATCGTCAAAGCAGGTGGAGCCGTCGCGCCAATATGAAAATAGTCTACGTCGACATAGACGATACCCTAGTCCGATCAGTCGGCCATAAAAGGATTCCCATGCCTGCAGTGATCGCCCAAGTGCGACGCCTCAAGGCCGAAGGCGCAACCCTGTACTTGTGGAGTTCTGGCGGCGCCGAGTATTGCCGCGCCACCGCAGTCGAACTAGGAATCGAGACTTGCTTCGAAGCGTTTCTTCCAAAACCTACTAGCTACATCGACGATCAACCCATGCATGAATGGCGGTTTTGTTATCATTTTTATCCGACGCAGGCAAGCGACACATAGTTAGTTAAAGCGTTGTAGACGCCCGTATTTAGGTCATCTGCAACATATCTATATTAGGTATTGCAGCCATAAACAAACATTCCAAACTCCCTTAATCGGAGCGCCCAAACCCATGCCCATTCCCCATATTCGCGCCGCACTTTTAGCGGACGCAGCCGCAATCAGCAAGCTACTTCCCGATTTGGGCTACACCGCAACTGAGGCAGAATGCCGCGCCAGATTGCAACGGTTGAGCCAATGGCCGCAAAATGAAGTGTTCATTGCCGAAGCCGAAGCTGGCGGTGCTGTGATAGGGTTATGTCACTTGCAGGGTGTTCCACTGTTAGCCAGTGCCGGTTATGTGGAAGTGCAGGCGTTGGTGGTTGCGGAGAGCGCGCAGCGTACCGGTGCGGGACGGGCATTGCTGCGGCACGCGGTACTCTGGGCGCAATCGCAAGGTTATTCGCGTGTGCGCTTGCGTTCGGGCTTGCATCGAGACGAAGCGCATCGGTTTTACGAGGCTCAGGGATTCATTAAATCAAAGGCAAGTTACGCGTTTGAGAAACTAAATCCTGAGTAAATCAAATACATGAAAGGTGCAGTAGATAAAAATGGAGATGATTTTTACCAAGGGCTCTGGTAAAACCAACCAGCTCGAAATTTATAACGACGGCGTTGCGCCACAAACGCTGGTGAGCCCCAAACAGCGCATTATCCCGCACGAGTTGGTGCACTCCGCTGTCGAATATACCTTGCAGCAACGCGGCTTTTTGCATCGCGTCCGCGATGGCGACGCCGCTACCTTCACGATGGCACCTGAAGCTGAAGCCGACGGTGTCGAACGCCTTGTCGAAGTGATCCAAGGGGACGCATGGTCTGGCTCAAGCTCCACAGCAGCAGATATGATCGAAATGTACCGCGTCACCTGCGACGCGCGAGCCTGCCCCATGTTGGCCGTAGACGAAGCCGCAATCGAGGCCGTGCGTACATGCATGAAAGAACTATCCGAGAAATGGGGCGCCGTTGCGGTGGGACAGTCGTTGGAGCTCGTGTTTTAAGTAGTAGATTAAGATAGTAACGCTCCAGCTCATTCCTGCAATATAAAGTATGGCTGTAGAAGCCCTATTTTAGGGCATCTACAGCCAGTTTACCTGTGTTTTTTAATTTCGCAGCAACTCCGTCACACCACAATATGCAAATCCGCCACGCCACAATATCCGACTGCCCAGCCATCGTCCAAATTCACCTTGCGAGCTGGCGTAGCGCTTATCGTCGCGCGTTGAGCGATGTTTATCTCGCCGGAGACATCGCAGTACATCTGCAAAATCAGTGGCAAAACCGGCTAGCAGCCTGTCGGACTGTGGCAATCGGAATCAAAATTTGGCTGCGCCGAGCCAGATTTTGCCCATTTTTTACGTCAATATCGAGCATATTGACTCAAAAATGAGTGAAATATGGGTCGCGCAGGCGGATTTTGAGCCGATTTAGCCATAGTCCGACAGGCTGCT
>JAYUOW010000097.1:0-5371 GCA_043760555.1 Betaproteobacteria bacterium | reverse complement strand
CCTTATGTGTTGTCGTGTTTCAGAGGCACGCCAAGCCCCGATTTAGCAGGCCAAGGTGCTAAATACTTACCGATACGCCAGCCGCCCGTCACCCCATTTGCGGTGACCAATATGACCTTAACCACGGACACCAGCGATGGCTACCAAGTGCTGCAATTTACCAGCGCACGCGCATTTGTCAGCACAGAAACTGGGGCGGACAGCTACAACAATGCAGCGGGCACCTACAAAATTCGCTACAAGCAATTAACGGGAACAGCGCTAACAGCAGTATTGGCACAAGGGCAAAATAGCAACAAATCGGTGTGCTGGAATTTTCAATTTTTAAGCAGTGCCGGTGCGACTACGCAGCCCACAATTTCTTACTGTCGTTAAGGCTCAGCCATGAAACTTAAAAAACTTATATGCGGCTTGGTGCTCGCTCTAGCCGCCAACACAAGCAATGCGCACGAAACACCAGATAACCGCTTAACACTGGTGCAACGCGAATCTAACCACATCACGATGACGTTTTTTATAGACTATATTCACGCGCTACACGACGCCTTAAGCCCCAAAAGCAGCGAACAGACATTCATACTGACCTATTCAAGCATGGCACCTGAAACTTTTCAAAAAGAGCTGCAGCGCGCCCAGCGTAAATTTGAAACCGACACCAAAATTATGCTGGAATCAAACAAGCCAGCAACCATCAGCAATTGGGTTTGGCCTGACGCTAAGCGCATCCAAAGCCTGTTGCAAGAGCGCGCCATGCAGGCGCTAGTGGCTCCCAGCGCACACAGCCATGCCGTGCCAATTGAGATTCGTGCGGATGTAAAAACCGATGTGGCGATGGACGCGATTAATCTGCAATTGCCAGAAGAATTTCAACCGGTTACGGTGGTGTCGTATCGGCCAAAGCAAGTTTCATTAAAAGCAAAATCAGCACCGGTGTTGATAAAATTTTAGAGCATTCTGAAGCGCTGTTAATGCCTGAAGATGCCCTAAAATAGGCACTCTTCAGGAATCTATTGCAAACTTAAGCCATCGAATACTTTTATTGCCGCATAGGCATCATTAGCCGCATACAACAACTGCGAATCATTGAGTTTTGGCATCGACCAATTAGTGGTGGAAATACGTTTAGATTTTCTAAAATATTGTGCAAACACAATGGCCACCGCCGTTTTAACGCCGGTGGTGCCGCGATAGCCGCGCAGTTTAAAGGCGGTGACTAAATCGAGTACGTTTTCTACTTTTACGCCAAGCTTTGCCAATATTTGGCCATGGTCTGAACCCAAACTAAAGCCTACTTTTTGCACGGTTTTTGCTTGCAATAATTGCGCCACAATGGGCCAGCATTCTTTGTGATGCAGCTGAAAAATATAGGCACGCTGCAGGGTGGAGAACTGCACCACGTGCGGGCCTTCACTGACTTCGCCTTTGGCAAACGTGGGCTTAGATTCAGTATCAAAACCAACAATACCGGCCGCGTTAATTTCGGCTGCAGCTTGCACAAATTCCGCTAAGGTTGTGGGCACAAATAGTTGAGAAATCGATAGTCCCGCAAAAGGCGGCAACAACAGCATTTCTTCTTTGGTGGGCGCGATTTTTTTATGCGCTTGCTCGGCTAGTAGCACGGAGGATGGCGTTGGGATGTCAGTCATTATTGCCAATAATTTATAATTT
This sequence comes from Betaproteobacteria bacterium, assembly GCA_043760555.1. Taxonomy (GTDB): domain Bacteria; phylum Pseudomonadota; class Gammaproteobacteria; order Burkholderiales; family Usitatibacteraceae; genus JANMDR01. The sequence goes on along the minus strand of JAYUOW010000097.1, from coordinate 3,703 downwards.
AGAAGAAGCCGTATTTTAGGCTTCTTCCGGCATATTTACTGCGGCTAATTCTATTTCCCCATCAAAGCAATAATTATTATTGCAACGCCCAAAATTTCGTCGTTCCCGCGCAGGCGGGAATCCAGCGGCTTTAGCGGACGACGCAGGTTTCCCGCCTGCGCGGGAACGACGATGCGTCCGTTTTTTGCACTCCTGCGCAATTGATTGAGGAATGGAATAACTAGTAATCCAACTTATAGCCCATGCCGTAGATAGACCTTAGCCAATCCTCTTCGCCACCTGCTTCAACAATTTTACGCCGCAAATTTTTTACGTGACTGTCCACCGTTCGATCGCTGACGATGCGATTGTCAACATACAATAAATCCATGAGCTGATTGCGTGAAAACACCCGTCCTGCTTGGATTGCGAGGGTTTGTAGCAGCCGAAATTCAACCGGTGTTAGCGCCAACATTACGCCATGCACGCTGGCACTAAACCGCGCTGCATCTAGTTTTATTGGTGCGCTTACAACGCCTTTGACAGGCGTACCGTCATCGCTTGTAACGACGTTGCCAATTGCAGTGCGTCGCAGCAATGCCTTCACCCGTGCCACCACTTCGCGCGCGCTAAAGGGCTTGCACACATAGTCATCTGCACCTAATTCCAAGCCTAATAAGCGATCAATTTCCTCTACCCGAGCGGTGAGCAACATAATTGGCACGGCACTAAAAGCCCGTAGTTCGCGGCACAGCGTTAAGCCGTCTTTTCCGGGCAACATGACATCTAGCAAAATTACATCAGGCATTGCGGCACGCACGCTGGCAATTACCGCATTGCCGTCTTCAATGTGCACGGTTAAATACCCTTCAGCACGCAAATAATCACGCAGAATTGCGGCTATTTTTGGCTCATCTTCTACGATGAGAATTGTTTTTGCCAGCGCCGTCATGTTGTGCTTTTGGCGGTGATGCCATTTTTGGCAGCAGTCACAGCCGTGACCAACGGTAGCGTTAAAGTAATGCGCAGCCCACCAAAAGGCGATGCTTCAGCACTAAGCGAGCCGCCATGTGCTTCGGCTATGTTTTTGCAAATTGCTAAGCCTAAGCCCGCGCCGCCGTGTCCACGATTGCGCGAGGCTTCAACACGGAATAGTCGATCAAACAGTTTTGGCAAGGCGTCTGTTGGTACCCCGGGTGCTGAATCATCAATATACACAACGGCGGAGTTCGCTATTTGGGCTGTGGTGACTTTAAATTTGCCCGGCGCATCGGTGTAGCGTTGGCTGTTGGTAAACACATTGGTAAACAATTGCGCGAGGCGTTGCGCATCAATGCGCACCGGTAACGCGGCGCTGCTCAATGCGACTTCCGTGACTAGGCCAGCAGCTTCAAGCGTGCGGCCCAAGTCTTGCATCGCATCATTAACGAGCGGATTTAAATCCCCCACTTCAAACCGATATGAAAGTGCCCCTGCATCGGAAAGTGCCAATTGATAAAGGTCTTCAACCAGGGCCGTTAGGCGCATGCATTCGGCTTGTAGCGAATCGAGTGCGGCTTTATTCATGGGCCGCAGGTCATCTTGCATGAGTTGAATTTCACCGCGCAGTATCGATATTGGCGTGCGCAATTCATGTGCAATATCGGCACCCCATGAACGCCGCGCGTCTTGGTTTTTTACCAGCGTTTCGGCTAGGCGATTGTAATTGCGGGCTAACTCCCCAAGCTCATCGCTACGGGTGGTTGCGATACGCTCACGATAGTCGCCTGCTGCGAGTTGTTGCATCCGCTGGCCGAGTGTTTTAACGGGTGCCAACAGCCAGCGCGCCAACACCAAGGCCGCCAGCAGGGCTGCTATCAAAACGCCGAAGGCCGTAAACATCGCGTGCTGCGATTGTGATTGCGCAAAGGCGACATCAATATCGCTTTCCAGCGCAGGCTGCGAAGCCATCAGCAACTGCCCGACCATCACACCGCTCGCTAAAATTTGCACGCTGGGTGAATCGATTGGTACTGCGGTATTGCCCACAATAGGTCTGCCTTCTGCGTTCAGCAACACCACGCGTGTTTGGATATTTAGCGCATCGATGCGCTGCTGTGACGGCCGCCTGCCATCGCGAGGCGGTGGCTTCATGGCGTCCTCCTGCTCCGGCGGGGGCGGGCGGCGGTCGTCGGATTTACTGGCGTTATTTAGCGGACGCGGCGGCCTTGGGCGGCGCTCTTCCTCAACCGCATCAACGGTAATGCTGGCACGGCCACCATCAAAAAAACCTTCAAACGTGCGGGGACGCGCGGCCACAAAACTCCAGTCGCCCACTTGCTCATATCGCTTGCCCAAGGCCGCCGCCGCTGCCTGTACACGCGTGGAGGCCTGCTGATTTACGTAGGCTAAAAAATCCCGTTGAAAGCTGCGCTTTTGCAGCATCGTCAGGGCGAATAAGCCCACCACGCTTAAGGCTGCGAAGGTGAGAAAAAGTCTTACCCAGAGGGGAATGCGCATCGTTTTCTGTTTTATTATAATGGTATGAACACACCTTACTAGTCCTACTGTGCTACAAAATTTAAATTACCTTATGCGTCAGCAAGCAAAACGTATGAGCCACATGCGGTAATTTAAATTCAACAACACAGTAGGATTAGCAGTTCAACATTAAGCGACTCCTATGGCAGCGCGTTGCTCTAATGCGCGCCTTCCTGCAGGGGTTGCCATCACCACCATAATATCGCCGACCCCCAGTAGCTGTTCGCGCTGTGGATTAAATTGGGTGCTTAGCTGAACTCTTGCTTGCGTGTTAGATTTAGATCTTAAGCCAATCGTATAGTCATTTGGGTTTGGCCTAGCGACTGCGCCTAAGTCAGACCGTAGCGCCAGCACAATATATTCTGCGCTCATTGGTGCAAATGCGGCTATGGTAGCGCCTACCGCCGCGCCAATCGCAACTTCTTCCACACGCAGATCGCCATCGGCACGCAACATTTCATCTAAAAAATCCACCACATGCGGTCGCACCATGCTCGACACAATACGCATACCACCCGTAAAGTCGGGCGATACAATTGCATCCGCGCCAACACGCTCCATTTTCGAAAAATAGTTCATTTCGTGGCAGCGTGCCACCACCCGACATGACGCATTTATTTGCTTGGCCGATAGGGTAACGACCAAGTTACGATTATCGTCACCGGTGACCGCAAAGAGTCCCGCTGCCCGCCTAATACCGGCCTCTTCGAGCATTTCATCTTCGGTGGCATCACCCAGCACCGACATAGCGTGCGGAAAACGATCAGCATGGGATTTGATTGCCGTATCCACTACGTCGAGCAACACATAAGGCCGATTGGTTTTTTCAAGCTCATGCGCTACGTTGGCACCCACACGACCTGCACCGCAAATAATATAGTGCCCCGAAAGCTCGGAAATTCGTTTTACCATTTTACGTCTCCGCAGTACCGCATTAAATTCACCGGCGATGATAAACGCCGTCACCTTAGAAAAAATATAGCTTGTAACCCCAATGCCTGCAAAGCCAATACACATGGTAAAAATGCGCGCGCCAGGTTTACCGGTCATGTCGATCACCTCACCAAAACCAATCGTGGCAATGGTAATGAATGTCATGTATAGCGCGTCGATAACCGTTGTTGTGGCGCCACCAATAACAAGATAGCCCGCCGTACCCACCGCCAACACCACAACCAATGCGACTGCGGGTTGGGCAAATTGT
>JAYUOW010000096.1:0-5413 GCA_043760555.1 Betaproteobacteria bacterium | reverse complement strand
AGATAACGGTTAATGTCGTTAGCCAACTCACTGGCCGTCGCGTAACGGGCGGCGGGTTCCTCGGCAGTGGCTTTGCTGATAATTGCGGACAGCTCTCGCGGCAATTTAGCGCTATTTACGATGTCTGTAGATGCCCTATTATTGGGCGTCTCCAAGGCATTTAACAGCAATTCTTCGAGCAATTTTCCTAAACTAAATACGTCCGTTGCCGTCGTTAGCGCGCCGCCGTTGCGCTGCTCTGGGCTGGCGTAGCGCGGCGTAAAGGCGCGCGCTTTGGTTTGCGTACCGCGACTTTCCGCATCATGACTCAATCTAATCTCAGCGCTAAACGCCGCCGTGGGCACCGCCCCTTCGTCTTCACTCACTTCCAGTAATCTGGCAATGCCAAAATCAAGCAGCATCGGCCGACCGGTGTCGTTGACTAAGACATTACTGGGCTTAATATCGCAGTGCACAATTAAGCGCTGATGGGCGAAGCTAACGGCACCGCACACATCGACCGTTAGTTTCAAAATAGCCGCAGCGTCAAGCGTGGCATCACGCACATAGCGTTCAATGCTCACGCCCTCCACATACTCCATCACCAGATACGGTTGTCCATTTGGGGTGGCACCACCATCGTATAGCCGCGCGATATTGGGATGTGTGAGGGTGGCTAATATTTGCCGTTCACGCGCCAAATACTCCAGTGCTTTGGCACTAGGCAGGCCGTACAAAACTTTTACAGCGGCCGTTTGCTCAAAATGCCCGTCAACGCGCTTGGCTAAAAATACCGCGCCCATACCCCCTTGACCAATTACCTTAACCAGCTTCCACGCCCCCAAGGTATCCCCGGCTTTTACTTCATCCACCACGATGCTGGTTAAGCTATGCAACACCGCTTGCGCCAGACGCGGATGATGCGCGTCGGCTTGGGCGAGCAGGTTTTCAACGTAGACGATTAAAACTACATCATCAGTGAGCTGCTGTAAACGCCCTGTTTGCGCATCTTTCGGCAAATCGCATACTTGCGCAAAGAGTTTTTTTGCTTGCTGATGCTGGGTCGTGTTCATGCTGGCTCTCGCACCTTCAGCGCCACGGATGACGGCTGTGGTGCATTCATAAGCTGCCTAAGTGTGTGTAACACTGGTGCGGTTTTTACCAATTTAGACGCCACTTGCGCATAAATTTGCTGCGCCAGTGTTGTGCCAGCTAATTTTTGTTCTAACGTGCCGTGCTGAATAAGCAGCGTGGCGCGAGGAATTTTTTCTAACCATGCAGCGCTGTCATTGCTGCCATGGTGGGTTGCCCAAAATTGCTCAGCGGCTTCATGGTGAGCCACGGCGACGTTCACATCATTGCTTTTTGTAATCAGTGCGCGCACGCGGGCAAGCATGGCTAATTGCGCGGGCGCTTTTGGTGGTGTAATTAACGCAAACTGTGCAGCGTCAAACTGGCCTGCCAGCGCCTCTAAATAGCTGCGCTGCACCATTACTGACGTGACTTCAGCAACTTGATCTGGCTTACTTTGCGCGATAGCTAAAGCCTCCGTCAACCGTAATCGCGCTTCATCAAATTGCTGCTGGCTGGTGTAAGCGGCGGCAAGCAAGCACAGGTATTCAATGAGCTTGGCGTTGCCTTCTACCACCGCAAATTTCCGCGTGTAGTCCACCGCCAATTGCACATAGGCTGCAGCGGCGGCGGCATCGCCTAGCTTTAAATGCGCGAGCCCTAAATTTAAATTTACTGACCGATAATGCGGCAGCTCGGTAGACGCTGTTTTGATCATAATTTCGCGCGATTCAACATAATGCGGCAGCGCTTCTAAAGCCCGATCTTGCTTCACTAAAAATACCGCTAAGCGTTGCAAGCCATTCGCCACCCGCATATTGTCGCGCCCATGCAATGCGGTGCGTGCCGCAATAGTTTGCTTGGTCAACGCTTCAGCTTCAGCAAAGCGACCAACACCGGCGATTATTTGCGATAAATCTTCGCGCTGTTTGATAGCATACGGCGCATCGATTGAGCCGCCTTGCACCACCCGTAGCGCAAGCGCTTGCTTACCCAAATCTTCGGCGCGTGCCGCATTGCCTAAGCGGTGTTGCTGCCATGCAAAATTGGCGAGTGCGAAGGCCATTTCTTCGCCTTGCGGCGCGGCTATTTTGATGATGCTTAACCCGCGCTCTAAGTAGTCGGTGCTTTCTGTTAAGTTGCCAACGCCGGTCAGCAATTGGCCGATTTGGCTAATAGATTCGCCCATCTCCAGCGATTTTGCTGCACTGTATTTTTCACGCAAGGTTAAGGCTTCGCGCGCGGACGCTAACGCTTCAGCTGTTTTACCGTTTACGTATAAATCGTTAGCTTGCGCAAAATATTGGCCAGCCAGCGCGAGCGCTTGTTGCTTTGCGGCTGCACCGGTTGCGGCTACTGCATCTTTACCGGCCAACTTCGGTGCTGACACCACGGGCGCACTTTTTTGCACTTCGATGGCGCGCTTGTGCAGGCGTTCAGCCTTTACATATTCCGCCATTCCACGTTGGATGGTGCCAAGGGTTGAATACAGGCGCGCTTGCACTTGCGGTTGACCTTTCAGCTCGGTATCAATACGAGCCTCTGCCCGTTCAAGCAGCACTGACACCTGCACATTGCCGGCCTTGGCACCCGGTTCGCCACTCCTAAAAACAGATACTAAAAATTCATTGCTCTGCGTCGCATTAGCTTCAGCATCCCGCGCACGATCACGTTGCGCGACTGCCAGCGCCTCCGCATTTTGGGCGCGATCGCGTTGATTTGCCGTGGCGATTTCGGCAGTAGCCGCCCGATCGCGCTCACGCTCAGCCGCGCCTCGCGCCTGTTGCGCGCCGTCGCGTTCGCGCAGCGCTAACGCCTGAGCGGCAACGGTGGCGTCACGTTGCTGCAGGGCAATAAGCTCTGCACCCTGCGCGCGATTTCTTTCAGCCACGACGCGCAAACCTGCCAACCCCAGCGCCACGACAAACACGCTAGCAGCAACTAACCACGGCCAATTGCGCTGGCTAAATTTACGCGCAATATAAGTAGCTGATGTGGGATGCGCGCTCACCGGAAGCCGCTGTTGATAGCGCTTAATATCGGTTGCCAAACCATTCGCAGTGACGTAGCGCCGCTGGGGATCAGCGTGCGCGGCTTTGGCAATAATGGCTAATAATTCTGCATCTGGCTTGCTGCCCGCACTTAAAACATCTGCTTTATCGAAGCCCCAAGATGCCCTATTGTCGGGCATCTTCAAGGTGTTAGCAATTTGACTATTAAGTAATTCTCCGAGCATTTTGCCTAAACTAAATACGTCCGTTGCCGTAGTGAGCGTGCCACCGCTTTGCTGTTCGGGGCTAGCATAACGCGGGGTAAATGCGCGGGCTTTGGTTTGGGTGACGTGGCTGTCGCGGTCATGGCTTGAGCGCACATCAGCACTAAATGCCACGCTGGGCACGCTGGGATCTTCACCTACTTCTAGCAATCTGGCAATGCCAAAATCAAGCAGCATCGGTCGGCCGAGTGGGGTTACTAAAATATTACTGGGCTTAATATCGCAATGCACAATTAGGCGTTGGTGGGCAAAGCTGACGGCGGTGCAAACGTCAACGATTAGATTTAAAACATCGTTTTTGCTTAAATTATTTTTGCGCACATAGCGACTAATGCTCACGCCTTCTACGTATTCCATCACCAAAAAAGGTTGGCCGTGCGCGGTTGCGCCGCCGTCGTACAACCTTGCGATATTGGGGTGCGTGAGCGTGGCTAATATTTGGCGTTCGCGGGCTAAATATTCTAGGGCTTTGGCGCTCGGAATACCGTGCAACACTTTTACGGCAGCGGTTTGCTCAAAGTGGCCGTCTACCCGCTGCGCTAAAAAAACCGCGCCCATGCCACCGTGACCGATTTCTTTTTTGAGTTTCCACGCGCCAAGCGTAGTACCTACTTTTAGGTCATCTGCGGCAACATCAGTTAACGTATTTAGTACCGCTTGGGCAACGCGCGGATGGTGCGTGTCGTCTTGGGTGAGCAGTTTTTCAACGTAGTTGATTAAATCTGTGTTGTCGGTTAGTTCTTGTAAACGCTTATGTTGCGCGGCTTTCGGCAGATCGCACACTTCACCAAAAAGTGTTTTGGCGGTTTGATAATCGTTAAATTCCATAGCCTAGCGTGGTGTGCAACCAAGCCCGCGCAAACTTTAATTCGCGGTCTACCGTGGCACGCGACACACCCAAAACAGCGGCAATTTCTTCGCGCTCTAAGCCAGCAAAATAGGTTAGGTGCAACACTTCGGCACCGCGCGGATCAATGGCTTCTAGGCCAGTTAGCGCCTGATCTAAGGCTAATAAATCCGTAATTTGCGAATCTTCACCCATTGCCGAATCGGTAATGGTGATTTGAAATTGATGCCCACCGCGCTTTTCGGCGGCCTGCGTGCGCGCATGATCGACCAAGGTGGAGCGAATGGTGAGCGACATGGTGGCAAAAAAATGCGCGCGGTTTTTCCAATCTTTTGGCGCATCAACAATGCGCAAAACCGCTTCATGCAACAGCTCAGTGGGCGACAAAGTGCTGTCGCCCGCCACATCGCGCAGGCGCTGCGCGGCGATCTTTTTTAGCTGACCATAAACTTGTTCAAAAACTTCTGAAAACGCCGCGCCATCACCCTGCTGCCACGCTTGCAGTAAATTGGTGAGCGATGATGCTTCGCGAGGTGGCAAGCTCATGATTGACTCTCCGATAGATCGTGAATTGAATCACAATTATAGCAGCAACCTTGACACAAGCACGCTACATAAAAACGGCAAAATACGGGCATCGGTAGGCAAAATTGCCTGCAGATGCCCGTATATCGGCGCTTCACGCGAACCCTAAAGTAAGCTCAAATTTACTTCCAGCCAGCTTCTTTGCTACATTCGGCTGTTTCTTTTTTATGGGTTTTTTCCCATGTGGTGATGGATGCAGTTTCAGTTTTTTCCATCTTGTCGTTCATGCAGGTGCAATATTTGAGCACTACAGATTCTTTGGCACCTTCATCTTTGTTATCTTTCACGCATTTGGCAATCCATTTATCGTCGTCCGCATCAGCCATGGCTGGCATAGCGATGAGTGAAAGGGCAAATGATGAAGCTAGGGCAAATTTAGTAAAAACTGATTTCATGGTGATCTCCTGATGGTGTGGTTGGTTTGGGTGGTTGGGTGGTTAGGTGCAACATAAAACGGCAGTGCTTATTTAGTTTTACGTAACGGCGAAGCTGAAACTCTCAACAATTTGAAAATAAATTACGGTGCAACTAAAACGCTATGATTTAAGGCGTTACTGGAAGCAGGGAAGTTATACGTGTCCCCCGCAAAACGGGCGCTCACCACCGCGCTCCCCGCGAGGGTGAAGCTGGTAGCGCAATGGGCTTCACGAAGATGC
>JAYUOW010000095.1:0-16430 GCA_043760555.1 Betaproteobacteria bacterium | reverse complement strand
GCCTGAAAAAAGTCCCATGGGTTGCCCTCCAAAATATTCGATGCCAAATACAGCGAGCACAAGCGCTACGAGTGCTAAAAGACCTTTCGCGATGCGGATTAAAATGCGTTTCATCTTGGCGCCTTAGCCGGTTTTTTTAGTCGCTGCGTTGCGCTGATCTCGCACTGCTGCTAACAGGGTTTCTACCGATACGGCACCCGGCAATATTTTATTGCCGACGATAAATGCAGGTGTGCCATTTAGTTCTAGGTCAAGCGCTAAGGAGTTGACCTTATCCAAAATAGCGGTAACTTCGGGCGACTTCATTTCTGTCATTAGTTTTGCGGGGTCTAATCCTGCGCTTACCGCTGCGGCAGAAATGGTGGTGTCGTTGATGGCCACTGAATTTATTAGCGCAATGTGGAACGGTAGATATTTAGCCGGTGCTTGGCGATGCGCGGCTATCGCGGCTTTAGCGGCGGTGAGGGAGTCTGGGCCTAAAATTGGAAACTCTTTGTACACCACGCGCACGTTAGGGTCGCGCTTAATAAGCTCGGGCAATACGTTGGCCACTTTTACGCAGTAGCCGCAACGGTAATCAAAAAATTCGGTAATGACGACGTCACCTTTAGGATTGCCAATGAAAGGCGAGTCTTTATCGAACTCAATGGCGGCTTTGTTTTTAGCTAGCATTTCAATGCGCTTGGCATCTTTGGCAGCGGTTTCCGTGCGCTCAAGCTCCACCATGACTTCACGCAAAATGCCGGGGTTTTTCATCAAATAGCTTTTGATTACAGATTCAATTTGCGCGCGCTGTTCGGCTGAAACGGCCACATCTGCGGGCTTTTGCGCCCATGCAGCAGTTGAAATTACGATTGATGTGCTGGCGGCAAGTGCGAAGGCGAGACGTTTAATAGGAAACTGCATAAGTGAAAGCTCCAAGAAAAATTTTAAGCAAAATTGTCAATCCCCTATTGTACCCTTGCGGCGCAAGTTGTTTCGTTACAGACCGTAGTGGACGGAAGGGAGTAAAATTCGGTTATTAAAAATTCAAAGAGGCGTTTATGATTTCTAGCGGCACACCATGTTCAGTAAAACAAATTTTGGCGGGTCAAGCACCGGCTGATGCGCTCATTACCGTAAAAGGCTGGGTGCGTACCCGCCGCGATTCTAAAGCTGGATTGTCGTTTGTAAACGTGTCGGATGGCTCGGGCTTTCAGCCAGTGCAAGTGGTGGCGGCCAATACCATCGCTAATTATGCCGACGAAATTATCAAGCTTACTGCCGGTTGCGCAGTCGAGGCCACTGGCACCATTGTGCCAAGCCCCGCCAAAGGCCAGCCCTTTGAAATGCAGGCCACCGAAATTAAAGTAATCGGCTGGGTGGATGATCCTGATACTTATCCAATTTCGCCCAAAGCGCACAGCATGGAATACCTGCGTGAAGTTGCCCACTTGCGCCCGCGTACGAACGTAATGGGTGCGACCACGCGGGTGCGGCACACGATAGCGCAAGCCATTCATCGCTTTTTTCATGAAGAAAATTACCTGTGGGTAAATACGCCGATCATCACCGCGTCTGACGCTGAAGGTGCGGGCGAATTGTTTAGAGTTTCAACACTCGACATGATGAATTTGCCGCGCACGCCGGATGGCAAAGTAGATTTTAGTAAAGACTTTTTTGGTCGCGAAGCGTTCCTAACCGTGTCGGGTCAACTCAACGTAGAAACCCACTGCATGGCCTTATCCAAGGTGTATACCTTCGGCCCTACCTTCCGCGCAGAAAACTCCAACACCAGTCGTCACTTGGCTGAATTTTGGATGATTGAGCCTGAATTGGCCTTTGCTGATTTAGCTGATGACGCGGCCTTGGCAGAACAATTATTGAAGTACATTTTTAAAGCCGTGCTCAACGAGCGCGGCGACGACATGGCGTTTTTTGACGAGCGCATCGAAAAAGGTTTGATTGCCAAGTTGGAAGGCATGATTGCTAAACCCTTTGTGCGCATGGACTACACCGAGGCGATTAACATCCTCACCAGCACTAAAGAAAAGTTTGAATATCAAGTGAAGTGGGGCATTGATTTGCAAAGTGAGCACGAACGCTTCTTGGCTGAAAAACACGTAAATGGGCCAGTGGTGTTGATGAATTATCCAAAAGAAATTAAGGCGTTTTATATGCGCCTGAATGACGATAATAAAACGGTCGCAGCGATGGACGTATTGGCACCTGGCATCGGTGAAATTATTGGCGGCAGCCAGCGTGAAGAGCGCTTAGAGGTGCTCGATGCGCGCATGATTGAGTCCGGCTTGGATCCCGCGCATTACAACTGGTATCGCGATTTACGCCGCTACGGCACCGTGCCACACGCGGGCTTTGGGCTGGGCTTTGAACGCACGGTGTCCTACATCACGGGCTTAGGCAATGTGCGCGATGTAATTCCGTTTCCACGCACGCCGGGTAGTGCTAGGTATTAGTATTTTTAGAACTTAAAAGGAAAAACCACCATGACCGCACGCGACAACATTCACGTTTTAAATCTTGCCACCCTCACTGCTGCCATCGATAAACAGTGGGACGAGGCGATTGTGCCCGCTATTACCGAATACATTCGCCTACCCGCAAAGTCCCCCGGCTTTGATAGCAATTGGGAAGCGCATGGCTATTTAGATCAAGCGTGCGAAGCCGCTAAAGCCTACGTGTTGGCGCAACCCATAAACGGCGTGAAGGCCGATATTGTGCGGCTCCCCGGCCGTACCCCGGTATTGTTTTTTGAAGTCCCCGCTTCAGGGGTGGCAACGGCGGGCTACGAAAATAATGAGACTATTATGTTTTACGGCCATTTAGATAAACAGCCTGAAATGACCGGTTGGCGCGAAGGCATGGGGCCGTGGATTCCGGTTTATGAGGATGGTAAATTGTACGGTCGCGGGGGGGCAGATGATGGCTATGCGGTGTATGCGGCGATGGCGGCTATCGCAGCCTTGGATGCGCAAGGTGCTGCGCGGCCGCGTTGCGTCGGCGTGATTGAAACGTGTGAGGAGAGTGGTAGCTATGATTTGCCGCCTTATCTTGATTTGCTGCACCAACGCTTGGGTGACGTGAAGTTGGTGATCGCGCTGGATTCTGGTTGCGGCAATTACGATCAGCTTTGGGTTACTACATCCCTTCGCGGCATGGTGGGCGGCGTGTTGCGGGTGGATGTGCTCAACGAGGGCGTGCATTCGGGAGATGCGGGCGGCGTGGTGCCATCATCATTTCGCGTCGCGCGCCAGTTGCTTGACCGCATTGATGATTCTAAAACTGGCCACGTGATCCCAACGATTATGCACAGCCAGATACCGGCCGAACGCATAACCCAAGCCCAGCAAGCCGCTACCATTTTGGGTGACTCAATTTGGAAGCGTTTTCCGTGGGCTACCTGTTGCGCAGGGCCGATTACGTTTGTGCAACCCACCACCAAAGACCCTGTTGAGCTAATTTTAAACCGCACATGGCGCGCGTCATTATCGGTAGTAGGTGCTGCAGGCCTGCCGTTGCCCGAAAACGCAGGCAATGTTTTGCGGCCGTACACCGAGCTTAAATTGTCGCTGCGCCTACCACCCACCGTTGACGCTGAAGCGGCCGCCACGGTGCTTAAAAACACGCTAGAACACGAGCCACCGCATCAAGCGGCGGTCACGTTTCATTTGGAAGGCTCCGCCACCGGTTGGAACGCCCCACCGACAGCATCTTGGTTGTTAGCCAAGCTCGATAACGCATCGCAACAATGCTACGGCAAACCGGCTGCCTTTATGGGCGAGGGCGGCACCATCCCGTTTATGGGAATGCTCGGTGCAAAGTTTCCAAATGCGCAAATGTTGGTAACTGGTGTGCTGGGCCCAAAATCAAACGCCCACGGCCCGAATGAATTTTTGCATGTGCCGTTTGCGAAGAAATTAACGGCGGCGGTAGCGTTGGTGTTGGTGGGATAGTTTTTAGATAGCCTGAAGACGCCCTAAAATAGGGCGTCTTCAGATATTTTTGTAATCACTGTAGGGCGCAATCAGCGTAGCGCCAATTGCGCCGAGTGGTGGCGAATTGGAAGCTGCACTCCCCTCTCTCCCAGCCTCTCTCCCACGAGGAGCGAGAGGAGGCAGGTCGGCGGAGGGCGGAGATTTTGCGGTTGGTGTACGACGCTCAAGCTGGCAATATTGTTTGGGCATGTAAGCATACTTTGACGCCTAACAAACTACGCCGGTGGCTACTTTACTCGAAGTGCATCACGAAGTGCTCCCCGCAAAATCCAGTGCAGTCAGGCTCCTCTCGCCCCTCGTGGGAGAGAGGGGGAAGTTTCACCGAAGCGCGGTGCGCAAACTGAGCAGATTTTCTACCCGTTCACCAACTCCACAAACCGACTCACCTGCTCAAACCCATACAGCGGCACGCGTACTTTTGCGCCATGTTTGTACGGCTTGCCGGGCGTGTAGCCGCAGCGTTTTAGGGCTTGCACGATGCGGGTGGCGGTTTTGTCGTCAGCCACACCTATGCGGGCTTCCCAGCCTTTGCGATAGCTTTGATTAGCTTCACCCGTGCGGGTTTCTAGCGGGTGGCGTACGTGGCCGTTGGCTTGGTAGGCATCAAGCAATGTTTGACGAGCAACTGCGAGCTTTGCGGGATCAATTTGCGGGGTCATTTTTATCCTCCTGCTTGCTGATTAAATAAACTCAAAAAAGTTTCTACACTAACCTCGTTGCGCGCGCAACATGGCGGTCATTTCACCTACAGGTAATGGTTTGGCGAATAAATAACCTTGGAAGGCATCGCAGCCGTTTTCGGTTAAAAAATCAAGCTGGGCTTGTTGCTCTACTCCTTCGGCTACTAATCGTAATTTCAGGCGCTTGCCCATGGCAATAATGGCTTCTGTAATTGAGCAGCTATTGGCGTCTTCTGGAATTTGCGAAATAAAGCTGCCGTCAATTTTTAAGGTTTGCGCAGGCAAGCGTTTTAGCTGGCCTAAGCTCGAATAACCAACACCAAAATCATCAATCGAAACAGTCGCACCCAAGCGCCGCATCTCAGTCAAAATCTCGATGGTTTGTTCCAGATTTCGCATCGCCATGGTTTCAGTTATTTCTAAATCTAGGCGGGTAGCATCTACGCCAGTTTCCATCAAAGTGGACTTCATAAACGGCAATAATTTGCGCGATACAAATTGCCGTGGGCTGATGTTTATCGACACCGTTACATCGCGCAGGCCTTCGGCCTCCCACGCCTTTAGCTGCAAGCAAGCCGCACGGAATACCCATTCGCCTAGCGGCACAATGAGGCCTAATTCTTCAGCAACAGAAATAAAATCTTTCGGGAACACCTCGCCATGCACCGGGTCGCGCCAGCGCAGCAAGGCTTCTACGCCGATGATGCGGTTAGTGGCAATATGTACCTGTGGCTGATACACCAAATAAAACTCTTCGCGTTCGATACCACGCCGCAAACGGGATTCAATTTCTAAGCGTTTAGTGAGCAAGAAATTAAGGTCATTGGTAAAGAAGCGCGCCGTGTTCCGTCCCGCTTCTTTGGCTTGATACATGGCGGTATCGGCGTGCTTTAGTAAGTGCTGCACATCTGTTGCGTCGTTTGGATAATGGCTAATGCCGATGGATGCTGTGACCGTTAAATCATGTCCAGTCACTTCAATTGGCCGCACCAGCTCAGCTAGAATTTTATTAGCAACTACTTGGGCGGCTTCGGGTTTTTCAAGGTCAGGCAGAATAATTACAAATTCATCCCCCCCCTCGCGCGACACGGTGTCACCTTCGCGCACGGCTTTCGTTAAACGCTTGGCGATGTCGCGCAGCACGTAGTCGCCGGTTTCATGGCCAAGCGTATCGTTTACTAACTTGAAGCGGTCAAGGTCAATAAACATGAGTGCTACGTGGCGTTGCTGGCGGCGCGCTTGCAAAATGGCTTGGTTTAGCCGGTCTTGCATCAAGCGGCGATTAGGCAAGCCCGTCAGTGCATCGTGATGCGCCATGTAGTGAATAGTGCGTTCGGTGTTGAGCCGTTCGGTCACGTCTTGTACCAAAGTTGCTACGCCGATGAGCTTGTCGTCAGCATCAATTAGTGGGGTGTTGTACCACTCGGTGTGGATGACTGCGCCGCGCCGCGTTTGGTTGACGATGGCTACGCGCGATGCACCTTTGCTTTGTAAAAGCTCCATCCACATGGAAGCCATGCGCTGGTTTTCTTGTTGGCCTGAAACGAGCGTATAGCCAGATTGCCCCAGCATTTGATCGGCGCTGTAGCCAAAAATGGTGGCTGCTGCCGGGTTCCAGGTGGTGGCGCGAAACTCCATATCCCATTCCACCACGCCCATCGGCGTGCGTTCAACGTGCATTTTAAGTTTTTGCAGCGCCATGCCTTCAGCTTTTTCCGCTTTTTGACGGTCGCTAGATTCTTGCTGCAGCGCTAAATTGACGCGCTCTACATGCATCCGTTCTTCTTCCAGTCGCTTTGCAATCAATACGTTGTCGAGCCGCGCAGATAGTGCATCTACAAGCGCACGATGCACCTTGGCGTGCACGATAACCAGCAAGCCTGAGAGGATTAAAATTGCCGCGCCAAGTAACGAACCATTACGGTCGCCAAAGCCCATCGTCATAATGCCCATCGGCAGCAGCGACAACAATGCCGTAGCGCCAAACAGGCTGCGATGCGGCGCGTAATAGGCCACAGCACCGGTGGTTAGCAAGGCGACCAACATCATCACCGGCAATTGCGTTGGGCCAGTTTTTGGCAATAAAAATGATCCCATCACGCCCCACAGCAGTGCCATCGCCATGCTGCCCGCCATGAAGTAGTGCTCCCAACGCGGTAGCTCGACGGCTAACGCGTGACGGCGAATAAACACTTTATACAATAGATAGCGGCCAATCATCAGCGCCAAAGCTACGGCAAACCAGGTGAACAATGACGCACGCACGCCAAGCTCGTCCCACAGCAAGGCGCCGAGCAAAAATGTGACCATCAGCTCGGCCAAATAACCCACAAGTGAGAAGCGATACAGCAGGCGCGTTTGCTCGGCTTTTAGGTGCTCGGTTACCAGTGCGCGGTCACGGTCGGACAGCGGCGCGTCCAAATGCTCACCAATAGAAGGAGTGGGCGTAGTGGTCACTTTAGGAGCAACAGGAGAGAAAGTACTGGGGTCATTTATTTTTTGTGTAATACGGTTTCGCGGGCACAGAATTGTTTTTATACCGCTTTAATTTTGCAAAATGCGCGCTTTCTAGCAGATTTTTGCGCCCTTTGGTGGTTAACTGAAATGAAATTTTGTATTTCACTTAGATTGGCGGAAAAGTAAAGCGTCGTCAAGCAGTTATAATCTTGTTTTGTGTCGTTTCTAACATATCGTGCCCCCCCTTGCCATCCCTAAATCAAACTCCGCGCCTAATTGCTCTGCTGCCCGAGCTGCTTATTAACCAAATTGCTGCCGGTGAGGTGGTTGAGCGCCCCGCTGCTGCACTTAAAGAACTGCTCGAAAACAGCATCGACGCTGGTGCCACCGAAATTGAAATTGAGCTTGCCGAAGGCGGTATTAAGCGCCTGCGCGTGGCAGATAACGGCTGCGGCATCGCGCGCGATCAGCTGCATTTGGCCATCGCCCGCCACGCCACTAGCAAAATAGCCTCCCTTGATGATTTGGAAGCGGTAGAAACGCTGGGTTTTCGCGGCGAAGCGCTGGCCAGCATCGCTGCTATTTCGCGCTTAAGTATTGTCAGCATAGTGCGTAGTGATGACACTCCTATTACACACCACGCGTGGCGCTTGGATGTGTTGGGCGGCACCTATGGCGAGCCCGAACCAGCCTCACGCGCCCAAGGCACGGTCATCACGGCGGAAGACTTGTATTTCAACACGCCAGCACGCCGTAAATTTTTAAAAACGCCGGGTACCGAATACGGTCATTGTGAAGATGTCGCCATTCGCGCAGCGCTTGGCGCGCCGCACATCGCCTTCACGCTCACGCACAACGGCAAGCGCATTTGGGCTTACGCGGCGGGCACCACACAAGCGCGGGTGCAAGCCGTGTTGGGCGATGATTTTGCTGCGGCAGCGGTGGGTGTAGACGTGAATAATCCGGCGTTATCGCTGCAAGGTTTAGTCGGCGCACCCACGTTTACCCGCACCAGTCGCGATCAGCAATTTATGTTTGTAAATGGCCGATTTGTGCGCGACAAAGTGCTGAGCCACGCCATGACCGAAGCCTATCGCGACGTGCTGCACCATCAACGCCAACCGGTATTTGTGCTGTTTTTAGGTCTGCCTGCGCAAGAAGTGGATGTGAACGTACACCCCACCAAAACTGAAGTTCGCTTTAGAGATAGCCGCGCCGCACACCAATTTGTGTTCCATGCGGTTAAAAAGTCGCTTGCTACACCAGTCGCGATGGGCGAAGCGCCAAGGGCTGATCCACAGCGCTATTCAACCACGTTTGCAGAGCCTGCAGAATCATTATTGATTGCCAAGAGTTGGCCGGAGAGCCGCGCAAATAGGGTATCTTCAGCCGGTGTATCGACAGAATTTAAAGACAGCATGGCATGGCTTAAAACCCAGCAAGGCGTGCTCGACGTGCGGCAAAATGTAGCGCCCTATGTGGTGGAATATGCTAAAAATACGCCTGCACAATCCTTCTCAGACACCTTTTACGACAGCCTTAAAAATCAGGCCTCTCCAGCTGAAAGTAGTCCAAAAGCCCCGTCAATGCTGGGTTTTGCTATTGCACAATTGCACGGCATCTACATACTTGCGCAAAACGAACAAGGCTTGGTACTAGTAGACATGCACGCTGCGCACGAACGGGTAGTATACGAACGCTTAAAAACCGCGATAGATTTATCGCAACTAGCAGTGCAGCCGCTACTCACGCCGCAGCTAGTCGCAGTGTCCATCGGCGAATCAGAATTGGCCTTTGCTAACAAAGAATTCTTCGATAAATTAGGCTTCGACGTAGCCGTAATTTCAGCCAGAGAATTAGCCGTAAGAGCCGTACCCGCCATGCTGCCCAACATCGACGTACCGGTAATCATCCGCCAACTGCTAGAAGACCTAAGCCGCCACGGCGCGTCAAGCGCGCTTAGCGATCAACGTGACGAAATACTCAGCACCATGGCCTGCCACGGTGCAGTACGTGCCAACCGCGCGCTAACGATAACGGAAATGAATGCCCTGCTAAGAGACATGGAAATCACTGAAAGATCAGGCCAGTGTAACCATGGGCGACCGACGTGGTTTCAGTTTTCAATTAAGGATTTGGATAAGTTGTTTATGCGGGGGCGGTAGAGGCGGTTGCTGTAGATGCCCTGAAATAGGGCGTTTACAGCTGCTCTACGCAAAGGTACGCTGGCCCCCCTGTAGGGGCGCTTTGCCTGCGCCCAAACCTTGAATAAACCACAATGCCTATTTTGGCGCCGATGTAAACCGTAGGTCGTCAATCAGCGCAGCGCCAATTGCGCCGAGTGGTCAAATTTTGAGGTGCGAATTTTTTTGCGTGATGGTGGCGATTCGGTTTTCCATCGATGGTGGCACAATTCGGTGCCTCCGTTTTTCCACCACTCGGCGCTACGCTGATTTACCCCTTACGGGCAAGAGCTGCGTAGTCTAACATTAGCTGGAAACACCCTAAAATAAGGCGTTTCCAGCTAGTTCATGCGCAGGCAAGCAGCTTCTGCAAGGGCGCATTGCATGCGCCCAAACCGTGAATGAACCGCGCCGTAATTTCAAGCACCACAGCGATTTCCGTAGGGCGTCAATCAGCGCAGCGCCAATTGCGCCGAGTGGTTAAATAAATACGCAAGCAATTTTTTGCGTGACGGTTGAAATTCAGCTTTTCAGCGGTCTCGCTACGATTCATTGGATCCATTTTGCCACCACTCGGCGCAATTGGCGCTACGCTGATTGACGCCCTACATTTTTTGAACCGTAGATGATTTAAATACGGGCGATTACAGCCATTTAATCATCGTAATCCAATGATTGCGCCAATCCGTCGCCCGCCCAATCTTGTGGGTAGATGCCTTGTTTTACCAGTCGGTGAAATGTTGAATGCGGCCAATCCTCCACTCGTGTAACCAAGCCGTGTTTTACTGGGTTGATATGGACGTAATCCATGTGGGTTTGAAAATCATGGTCATCGCGGATGAGGTGCTCCCAGTAGCGGCGTTGCCAAATGCCGCGTTCGCCGCGTCTTTTTGCGCGTGGGGTCAATTGTTTCGGTGCGCGGGATTTGAGCTGAGAAGCGCATTTTAACTAGTCGCCAGCGTATGGCGAAGTCGGCATCGCCTTCGGGCAGTTCGATTACACAATGGAGGTGTTCGGGTAGGGCGACCCAGCCATGGATGATGAAGGGGTAGCGGGTGCGGACTTGGGCGACGACTCTGCGTAGCAGGTCGATGTTGTCGGTTAATAGCGTGTTTTGGTGGCGATTTAGCAGGGTTATGGTGAAGAAGTAGGTGCCGCCTTTTCGCCAGATGCGGCGGTAATTGGGCATGGGTTATCCTTTTGTTTTTTGCTCTTGCTTCTATGATTTGACATGGCCGTTCTTCCAACACCCGGCGCAATTGGCGCTGCGCTGATTGACGCCCTACGCACCGAGGTTTTTTGGCTGCTGCTGGGTAATGCAATGAATATTCCCGCCGCCGAGCAATATCTCTCGCCCAGGTACCATCACTACTTTTCTGTCAGGAAATAGTTTTTGCAGTATGGCTTCGGCTTGCACGTCCATCGGATCATCAAACTTCGGGGCGATGATGCCACCGTTGACGATTAAGAAATTTACGTAGCTGCCAGCCAATCGAACTTCGGGCGAGCGGGCTTGGCTGTCTTGGTTTCGGTCTACGCCGTCGCATTCTTCTTGGGTGGCGTGGATGGCGCTGGGGAGTGGCATGTGGTGCACGATTAGTTTACGGCCTTTAGCGTCGATGGCTGTATTTAGGGCGTCTTTAGCTTTTTTTACCCGTTCATAATTTGGGTTTTTTACATCATCAGTGTGGGCTAGTAGCACTTCGCCCGGGCGCACGTAGCAGCAAAAATTATCAACATGCCCATCAGTTTCGTCGTTGTGTAGGCCGTCGGGTAGCCAGATTACTTTTTGAATGTTTAAATAGTCGTGCAGCTTGGCTTCGATTTGTTCGCGGCTTAAATGTGGGTTGCGATTTTTGGTTAGCAGGCATTCTTCGGTGGTAATTAAGGTGCCTTCGCCGTCAACATGAAATGATCCGCCTTCAAGTACAAAGCCTTCGGTGCGGTAGCGTTTTACGCCTTCAATGTTAAGTATTTTTGAAGCTACTTGATCATCGCGATGCCACGGCCAATACAGCCCGCCGTTAAAGCCGCCCCACGCGTTAAACGTCCAATCAACACCGCGTACTTCACCCGTTTTGTTTATGACAAATGTCGGGCCGGTGTCGCGCACCCATGCGTCGTCGGTGGTGATTTCCACCACCCGAATATTGTCATGCACTAAGCGTGCAACTGCGTTTTCAAATTGTGCAGCGCTTGCGCACACCGTTACCGGTTCAAACTTAGCAATGGTGCGGGCTACGGCGGTGAATGCGGCTTGTGCAGGTTTGCCGCCCAAGCGCCAATTGTCGGGGCGTTCAGGCCACGCCATCCAAACTTGTTGTTGCGGCGCAAACTCGGCGGGCATGTAAAAGCCATCTTCTTGGGGCGTAGTGGATAGTGTTTGCATAGTCTATGATTCCAACTGACCATCAAGCGTTTTTAGTGCGCCATAGAGGTTCGGGCGGCGGTCTCTAAAGCTGCCCCATGCACTGCGTATATGTTCGAGCTGATTTAAGTCAAACTGATGCACCAAAATGCCAGTCTCGGTTTCATTAAGTTCAGCTACTTTTTTACCAAATTGATCTGCGATAAAAGACGAGCCATAAAAATTGATGTGATAGCCGTCTTGATCTTCACGCCCGATGCGGTTGCTGGCGATAAGCGGCATTAAATTAGCGCCTGCGTGACCTTGTTGCACGCGCTGCCAGTGGTCGCGTGAGCTGATGGTGGGATCATGTGGTTCGGTGCCGATGGCGGTGGGGTAAAACAGTAATTCCGCACCTTGCAGCGCCATGCTGCGCGCGCATTCTGGAAACCACTGGTCCCAGCAAATGCCTACGCCAATTTTTGCGTACCGCGTGTTCCACACTTTAAAGCCAGTGTCACCTGGATTGAAGTAATATTTTTCATGATAGCCGGGGCCATCGGGAATATGACTTTTTCTGTAGATGCCCATATTACGGCCATCTGCGTCGATTATCGCCACGCTATTAAAGCGCGCGCGGCCGGCTAATTCAAAGAAGCTAATTGGTAACACTACCGCTAATTCTTTTGCTACTTTTTGAAAGTGAGCGATGGCGGGATTGGCCTCAACGGTGGTGGCTAGTTGCAAATAATCTGGGTTGGGTTTTTGGCAAAAATAGGGGGATTCAAACAGCTCCTGAATCAGAATAATTTGTGCGCCTTTAGCTGCGGCTTCGCGCACTAATTTTTCGGCGTTGGCGATGTTGGCTGCCGCATCCCATGTGCAGGCCATTTGGGTGGCGGCGACGGCGGCGGTTCGGGCTGGTCTCTTTGGCTTTTGCATGTTGAAAAACTTTCTGGCGATAAAACAGTTGATTTTTTAAATACCTTTGCTAAGTTTACGGTAGCTCAGAATGTCTGGCAATGTTTGCGCCGCGTAATTGCAGCTTGAAAATGCCAAAACCTTGCGCCACATCAACGCGAATTCATGTTCGGCAGGTTATAATGAAGGCCTGTGAAAAATTCTAGGTAAAGCATTGAATATGTTGGGTTTTTTTATTATTTGCGGGCTCATGTTGGTGGTGGCTTTAGGCTTTGTGCTGTGGCCTTTATTGCGTAAAGTAGAAATAACGGTCGACAATGCGGTCGAACCGACAGCCAACGAGGCATCCAATTTAGCGATATTGCGCAATCAGCGTGCCGAGCTTGAAAGTGAATTAGCGCGCGGTGCCATTAGCCAAGCAACTTTCGATACAAGCATGCAAGATTTAGCGGCACGTGTACGCGAAGACGCGCCGGTATTGCTTGCTGCAAATAAGCCTGCTGCTGCGCCTAGAAGCAACCAGCGCTCCGTCGTTTATGCAGCGGCCGCAGCGTCATTGTTAATCGGCGGCACAGCCAGCTTCTACGCGGCTTTCGGCACACCCAGTGCAGTGTTACCGCAGGCTACAGTTGCATCCAACGCCCCTGCAAATGGCGCTCCAGAATCGCCTGAATTAAGCGACACCAAAGTGCGCGAAATGGTGGATGGTTTGGCGCAAAAAATGCAAAGTAGGCCAGATGATTTTAAAGGCTGGGCATTGCTGGCGCGGTCTGAATTTGCACTGGGTCGAACCGATGCTTCTATTAAATCGTTCGAACGTGCCATTTCTCTAGGCAAGGCTGAACCAAAAGAAATTAATGCGCAGTTATATGCGGACTATGCGGACGCAAAAGTGCTGCAGCAAGAAGGCGTGTTCGATGCCAACGTGACTAAGCTAATTGATCAATCTTTAGCATTAGACCCTAACAATTTTAAAGCCATTGCGCTGGCCGCCACCGCCGCGATGCGCGCCAATAAAGGCGATGCAGCCATTGCGTTATGGCAGCGCTTACAAAAATTGGTTCCAAAAGAAGCAGACGACGTTGCCGCAATTGATAAAATCATCGCTGAAATTCGGTCGCCAAAAGGCGTGGTTGCAACCGCGCCGCCACAGCAACAGCCTCCACCCCCCCCGCAAGCGAAATCCAACGCTCCCACGCTTGTTTCGGGCCGCGTTACGCTCGATGCAAGTTTAGCCAGCAAAGTTAGCGCTGGCGACACGCTATTTATTTTTGCCCGTGCCAAAGAAGGTCCTAAAATGCCGCTCGCGGTGTTGCGCCTAAGTGCAGCCGATTTACCGATGGATTTTTCATTAAGCGATGCCATGGCGATGGCACCGGGCATGGTGTTGTCGGGCTTTACATCGGTAATGGTGGAAGCCAAAATTTCCAAGGCAGGTTCCGCCAATCGGGCGGCAGGCGATTTGCTTGGCACGGTAGGCCCAATCACACCAGGAAGTGATGCCGCCCGCAACCTAAAACTCACTATCAATCAGGTTGCCCCATAGTGACGGTATTGCTGGAGGCCGTTGATTTAAGCCTGTTGCGGGGCAATGCACTGCTGTTTTCGGGGGTAAGTTTGCGAGCTAATGCGGGTGGCGCATGGCTGGTTCGGGGTGCAAATGGCTGCGGCAAAACGAGTTTACTGCGTTTGCTTGCGGGGCTTACAGAAGCGGAATCAGGCACGGTGTCCGCCCACGCCGCGATGCTGTATGTAGGGCACGCCAATGCGTTAAAAGACGATTTAACGGTAGATGAAAATTTAGATTTTTCGCTTCGTGCAGATGGGCTAGCGATAGACGCTCTTACACGGGCGCACGCGCTGCGCCACGTGGGCTTACACACTAAGCGCAATCTGCCCGCCAAGCGGCTATCGCAAGGTCAGAAGCGTCGCGTCGGCTTGGCAAGGTTGCAGCTAGCGCACCAAAAAATCTGGCTACTTGACGAGCCCACCAACGCGCTAGATGCTGAAGGCGTGGCGCTCTTCGAAGCCGCTATTGGCGGGCATCTTCAGGCGGGCGGCACAGCAATTATTGCGACCCATCTGCCGCTAGATTTAGCGCAATTTGCAACGTCGGTGCAAACGCTAAAGTTAAGCAACGCCGCGCCATCATGACCAAACCCGCCAACTTCTCTGAGCTAAACGGCTTCATGCTGGGGCTTAAACGCGATTGGTTATTGGCAGTGCGGCAAAAGGGCGAAATTGCGCAAATGTTGGTGTTTTTTTTAATCGTGGCAAGCTTCTTCCCGCTGGCTATAGGCGCTGAAACGGCAATACTGGCGCGGGTTGGCGCTGGGGTAGTGTGGGTGTCTGGCTTGTTGGCGGTGTTGCTCACCATGCCGCGTTTATTTGCAACGGATTATGCCGATGGCACATTGGAACAACTCATTTGCAGCGGTTTTCCGCTCGCCAGCGTGTGCGCGGGTAAAATTGTGGCGCATTGGTTATCGAGTGGTTTGCTGCTCACTGTAGTGTCACCTTTTGTCGGGTTGCAATTTGGACTAAAGCCTGCGGAGCTCGGGGTGCTGGCGTTGAGTCTACTGTTGGGCTCGCCACTCCTTTCGATGTTGGGCGCTATTGCTTCAGCCCTCACGCTGGGCTTACGCGGTGGCGCGATGCTCACAGCGCTGCTGGTATTGCCGTTGTTTGTGCCGGTGTTAATTTTTGGAGCGGGATGTGTAGCCGCTGCGCAAAGCGATTTACCCTACAGCGCACAGCTTTATTTGTTGGGAGCAGGGTTGTTGATTGGGGCGGTAGGCACGCCGTTTGCAGCCGCTGCAGCCGTTAAAATTTCGTTGGATTAACTTATCTCCATGAGTCTATTTAAATATTCATCTCCTGTTGCTTTTTATCCGCTTGCGGGCAAGCTAGCGCCTTGGTTTGCCGCGTTGGCCGTGGTTCTTGGCGTGGTGGGCTTGTATTTGGGCTTGGTGGTGGCACCGGTTGATTTTACGCAGGGTGAAATTTATCGCATTCTATTTATTCATATTCCTACCGCATGGATGGGTATGTTTATTTATGTTGTAATGGCTGGTTACGGCCTATTGGCGCTCATCTTCAACACACGGTTGTCTTCAATGATGATGCGTGCCCTAGCACCCACTGGCGCTATTTTTACGGCTTTGGCATTGTGGACTGGCGCGCTTTGGGGCAATCTTACCTGGGGCACATGGTGGGCGTGGGACGCGCGTAATACCTCAACGCTGATTTTGTTGTTCCTCTATTTCGGCTACATGGCGCTCATGAACGCCATCGAAGATCCGCGCCGCGCGGACAAAGCCGGTGCGCTGTTAGTGTTGGTCGGCTCAATTAACATTCCTATCATTTATTTCTCGGTAAAGTGGTGGAACACGCTGCATCAGGCGTCCACTATTGGGGTGTCCAGTGCGCCTAAAATGCACCCAATGATGACCGCTGCAGTGCTCGCAATGGTGCTTGCTTGTTGGATGTACGCGATAGCGGTGGCGTTAATTCGAGTGCGCCAAATTATTGCAGATCGTGAATTAGCGCGGCTTGAAAATGGCGGCGTAATCCCTGCATGGTTGCTGGGTAAAGTACAAGCAAAGTGAAAGGAAACTAGATAATGTCATCCAGAGATTTTATTTATTTAAGCGCCGCATTCGGTGGATTTTTTCTGTGCTTAGGGCTAGAAATGATCGCGCTGCGCTTTAATGCAAAACGCATTGCTGCGTTAAAATTAGATGTGGCATTGGCAACTACGGAAGGTAAATTATGACTGCTCGACATAAGCGAATTATGTGGATTGTTATCGGCTTCAGCATACTGGCCGCAGCAGCGACGATGGTGA
>JAYUOW010000094.1:0-1946 GCA_043760555.1 Betaproteobacteria bacterium | reverse complement strand
CCACCTTGATATAAACAGCAGTTACTTTGCCGCTCACGGGCGCGCGAATTTCGGTTTTGGCTAAGCGTTCTTGCGCTTGTTTTAGCTGTGCTTGCGTTTGCTTTAGTGCTTCACGGCTAGAGCTTAAATCCACTGCGGCTAAGTCGCGCTGGGTAACGAATTCGTCGTACTTTATCGTCTCTACCATGCCTTGCGCACGAAGGGTTTCGTAGCGCTTTTGCTTGGCAATTTGGGCTTCACTATTACCTTGCTGACGGTTAATATTTAACTCTGCCTGTCGCTGGCTGGCTTGAATTTGCGCGATCTCGGCACGCGATGTTTCAGGGTCAAGCCGCAGCAGTAATTGGCCTTCCTTTACAAAATCGCCTTCCTTCACCAGCACTTCTTTCACCCGGCCAACCACCTCAGCCGCCAGTGTAATTTGGCTTTCGTAAATCAATGTGCCCGACGCAAGTATTGACGGTGTCAAACTACGCAATAAAATCTTTTCGGCATCTACTTTTTTTGCGTCGTCACTACGGGCAATTTTTAGTCCAATGGGCACGATAAAAAGCAATGCAATTGCGGCGATAACGAGCCATTTCTTTTTCATTTTTGTGCCTTTTATGTTTTAAAACAATGTAATAAAAAGCACCCAACCAATATAAACCAACACGTATGGCGTCATCACAATCACCGCGCAGTACGTCATCGACCGCGCGGTAAACACCTTCACGCCAACAATCGTGAGCCACCAAATATAGGGATTCAAAATTGTCAGCGTGGTGAGCAAGGTGAACCATTTATGGCCCATCGGTACGTGAAAAATTAACTCGTTCAATGACAGCATCGACATCATATCGGGCGTCATTTGCGTATTGCTGCGAATAGCGATGGCCACCCCCATGAGTACAAGTATCAAAATGGCTGGAAAACCCGTCCAACAAGCCAGCGCAAACCATTGTTTAAGGCTCAGAGAAGCGCTGGAGGTTTTGCCAATTAGCAGGAAGTAAATCGCCTCTAATAAACGCATCGCGGGCAGCGTCACCGCGCCGCCAATTATCGCGCCCCACATCATCACGCTCTTGGTCATAAAAGCCGTTGTTTGCGCGCGTTGCGCTGCAGACATTTTTTCAAATTCTGGATTGCTTGCCATTATTTGCGCCGTCATCCAGTCAAAATCAACCACGCCATAAAACCACACAAAAATTGCCACGGTGCCAATGGTGAGCGTTAATAGCGGAAACCAAAAATGCGGTTTTTCTTTAAGCGATTGAAAAGCGGCAGCAGGATCAAGAAGCAGTTGCCAAGCGAAGTTGAAGGGTTTCATGCGCAATAGGTAAAATTTAAAGTGAAAGTGTAACTCAAAGTAGGTGCTGAGATTGAACCTCGTTTGGTATTGTCAGTCTATATTTAGCGCGTGATAAATTTTTGCGTTCAATAGGCTGTAGATACCCTAAAATAGGGCATCTACGAGGGGTTAATTTGCAAGAAAAATCAAGGTTCACACAGTTTGGCGTGCGTTCTGGGCATTGTCCAATTTGTGGCTTTTCAGTTTTTTGCAGATTGGCTCAACGTGAAATGTATATTCGGTGTATGCGTTGTCGCGCCACACCGGTCATCCTTTCACTGGTGAAAGCGTTACAGAGTGTGACGGCATCGCAGGACAAGCAACTTGCGAATTTGCACACGCTGGAGTTATCGAGTCGCGGTGCGTTGGTGCGCTATTTGCAGCGCACGGCAGTGAAAGTGACGCTGTGCGAATATTTCGATAACGTGCCATCCGGTGAGATTAAAAACGGCATCTTGTGCCAAGACGTGCAGCGCTTAGGGATGTGGAAATTGTCAATATCCCGTGTATGGATGCGCTGACGGGATGCAGTGCTAGGCGTTCTGAAGGCAGTGTGGCTGGCCACACAACTGAGGAACAACGACGCAATGCGCCCGTCGGTGCATTCAGAAATGGG
>JAYUOW010000093.1:0-1948 GCA_043760555.1 Betaproteobacteria bacterium | reverse complement strand
GGGCTGCTAATGCACCCACACGTAATTCAACATTGTTTTGCTGCTGTCGAGCAGCAGTGTCGAGCGTTTGCGCTAAGCGTCCGCTGGATTCACCGGATTCAATTAAATGCACCAACACCGGTGGAAATAATTTGCTGGCAGCCAACGCTCGCGATAGCGCGCTACCTTCGCGCACCATCGCCTCCGCCCGCGTAACGGCGTTGCGCATGGGCACGTTGGCTACCACGCCGATGCCCGCATTTAGTGCGTTTAGCATGGGTACACCGCTGCCTACTAGGATTGATAAGGTAGAAGCCAGCCTTGCAGATTCGCGCGCGCGAATGAATTTACCCACCAGCGGCACGTCCAATAACCAAGTGTGCAAGCGCTGTTTTAGGGCAGGGCGATTGAGCAATTGTTTGCCAGTAAAAAACGCAATGACTGCCAACACCAACCAAATTACCATCGTGCTTTTTAAGAAGTTAGATGCGGCCAATAAAGCGCGGGTTAACCACGGCAATGTTTGCTTGGTGTTTTCAAAAACGCCCACCACTTGCGGCACCACGTAAGTCATGAGTCCCACTAAAATAGCGATGGCAGCAACCATCACAACCACCGGATAAATCATCGCCAAACGCAATTTTTGCTGCAACGCTTGTTGGGCTTCTAAATGGTCAGCCACGCGTTGCAACACCTCGGGCAAACGGCCTGAAGATTCACCCGCCATCACTAGCGTGCGATATAACTCATCAAAGGTCGCAGGATAGCCGCCGAGCGCCTCGCCTAACGATTTTCCCTCCAGCACGCCCGACCGCAAACCCGCTAATAGCTGGCGTTCCGGCTCGTTTTCAGCTTGTTCGACCAGGGCGTTTAGCGTGCGCTCAACGGTAAGTTCGGCGGTGAGTAGGGTAGCTAATTGCCGAGTGATGTTTACTAACGCATCGTTAGAAAGCCGTAATTTATTGCTGCCGGTTTTGCCGCTTTGGGTGGATGAATCAGCCTCAATGGCGGTGACTTCAACGGGGAATAATCCCAGCTCGCGCAGCGCTACCCGTGCCAAACGCGCGCTGTCACTTTGCAGCACGCCACTGCGGTCTTGGCCTTCTAGGGTAACGGCGGTGTAGCGATATCCGGGCATAATCTGGTGTGCGTTCTTTGATTTTATGCAACGTAAGATGCGATGGTGCTGCCACGTTTCGTCGTTCCCGCGTAGGCGGGAATCCAGTGTCGTCCGCCACAAGCCGCTGGATTCCCGCCTACGCGGGAACGACGAAAAGTGGGTGTTTCGCTAAAAAAACTAATCACGGGTAACACGCAGTAATTCTTCTAGCGATGTGACGCCACTGGCAACATAACGCAAACCATCTTCGCGCAAACTTTGCATGCCTTTAGCCACTGCCGCGTCGTGAATTTCGGCTTGCGAAGCACCGTCGTGAATTAGCTTGCGTTCGGCATCGCCGACTACCAGCAATTCATAAATGCCAGTGCGACCACGGAAGGGCGTGGTACTGCCAGCAACGGGTTCGTTCAGTTTAGAAATTTGCTGCAAGCCCGATACATTTGCGCGGCCAATTACTTCTAACTCATCGGCTGTAGCTTCACGCGTATTCGCCTGCGATGGCACCAATTTGCGCACTAAACGTTGCGCCACCACACCAATTAAAGTGGATGACAATAAGTAAGGCTCAACGCCCATATCGAGCAACCGGGTGACCGCTCCAGCTGCCGAATTGGTGTGCAAGGTGGCCAACACCAAATGGCCGGTTAATGAGGCTTGTACGGCTATTTGCGCGGTTTCTAAATCGCGAATTTCGCCGATCATAATCACGTCTGGGTCTTGCCGCAAAATAGCGCGCAAGGCTCTGGCAAAGGTCATGTCGATCTTGGCGTTTACTTGCGTTTGGCCGATGCCGTCGAGATCAAACTCAATTGGGTCTTCCACCGTCATCATGTTGCGCGTTGCGCCATC
>JAYUOW010000092.1:0-1955 GCA_043760555.1 Betaproteobacteria bacterium | reverse complement strand
TCAATTCTCTAGAGCTAAGCAAGGGTCGTAAAGACGAAGTAGGCCTAAACAAAGGCTTAAGCGAGCTCGCATCTGGGGCGGAAGTGTGCGCGTATTTTGATGATGTAATGCGCCATAAATTTTTGCCTTCTGGCCGCGTACAGTATTTTCCAATGTGTGATTATTTGGGCGATGGCAAGTTTGTATCGCAACTTACGGGCAAGGCTTTTGACGTGGAAGTGAATAAAAAAACGGTGGATGCGACCTACCTAAAAACCACCGTACCATCAACGCACACACCAAGCTTTACCATTGCGCCCGAAGTGCAATTTATGCCGCTTAACAATTTGCCGAAAGTAAAAACGCCTCCTGCAGGTTACGTAGTAATTGGTGGCGGTAAAACCGGCATTGATGCGTGCTTATGGCTGCTTGAAAACCATGTAGACCCAGACCAAATTCAATGGATTATGCCGCGTGATGCGTGGCTACTAGACCGCAAAAATACCCAAGGCTCAGAAGAATTTTTTGGCGATACTGTTGGTGCCTTGGCAACCCAATTTGAAGCGATTGTGGCCGCTGATTCCATCACCAATTTATTCGATCGGCTGGAGGCGGCTGGCGTGTTGTTGCGCATCGATACGGCAACACGGCCGAGTATGTTCCACGGTGCCACTATTAGCCGTGCTGAATTGCTAGCGCTCCGTAGAATCAAGCAGGTAGTGCGTCTTGGCCGAGTGCAGCGCATTGAGCACGACAAAATCATCATGACAAATGGTAGCATTTCAACCAGCCCCGCGCACCTGCACATCGATTGCTCCGCGAGTGCCATTAGCAATATGGCGATGAAGCCAATTTTTAACGGCAACGTGATTACGCCGCAAACAGTGCGCTCGTATCAGCCAGTGTTTAGCGCGGCTTTCATCGCGCATATCGAAGCTGAAAGTAAATACGACGGGGACGCCGTGAAAAACAAAATTTGCACCGTGGTGCCTTTGCCAAATTTAGATACCGATTGGCTACGCATGATGGCAGCACTGATGCTGAATCAATACACATGGTCGCAAGATCCGAGCATCGGCAAATGGCTGATGCAAAGCCGCCTTGATGCCGTAACGAAAATGATTGCCAAGGTAGCGCCAGATGATACTGAAAAGCTTGCTATCATCGCCCGAATGCGCGGCAACGTGATGCCAGCGATGGCGAATTTGCAGAAATTTATTGCGCAAATGGTTTAATTACTAGGAGATCGTCATGTCCGAATTTCAGATTAGAAAAGATAATTTCGCCATCAATCGCGTGGTGCAAAACACCGCGCTTAATGCGGCTTCCGCACTGGCACCGGGAGAAATTTTAGTAAAGATTGATCGCTTTGCGATCACAGCGAATAATATTACCTATGCGGTGTTGGGCGACAAATTGGGCTATTGGCAGTTCTTTCCAACGGCGCCTGAAGATGCCCGTAAATGGGGCATCTTGCCGGTATGGGGTTTTGCAGATGTGGTCACATCGAACGCTGATGGAATTAACGTGGGCGAGCGTCTATTTGGCTATTTTCCGCCTGCAAAGTACCTGAAGCTGGTGCCAGTTCGGGCAACGGCTACGCGGTTATTTGACGGCACCACTTACCGTGCCGCTTTGCCGCCCGGTTACAACAGCTACACCCGTGTATCAGCCGAGCTTGGTTATGATCGTATGATGGATGATGTTCGCATGTTGCTTTGGCCGCTCCACATGACGTCATTCTGCTTAGGCGACTTATTGCAGGATAAAAAGTATTTTGCGGCTGCCCAAATCGTCATCTTAAGTGCCTCCAGCAAAACCAGTATTGGCCTAGGCTACGCTCTGCAAGCCGATGCAGCAGCACCTCCGGTGGTGGCAGTTACCTCTGCCCGAAACCATGATTTTGTAAGTCAATTAGGCATCTATCAGCAAACCATTGCCTACGATGCGATGCAAATGATAGACGCTACCATTCC
>JAYUOW010000091.1:0-1956 GCA_043760555.1 Betaproteobacteria bacterium | reverse complement strand
GAATCCGCCGGAAAAATTAGGCTCACTTTAAAGCCCAATTTATCCGTAAAAAAAGCGAACATTTCAGCAAGATTAACGCACGGCACAACCACTTGTGCGGTGTCGATTAGCGGTAACACCGGTGCGACTTTGGTAGGACTATTGTGAGTGGGCGTAGACATTTGAGTGTTGTTGATGGCGCAAATTAAACACCCTTATTTTACCGCGAAGCCAGCTCTTGCATTTTTCTTCAGCCCCACCAACGGCAAGACCATTTATGCCCCTTGGCGCACGCCCAAGGCTTCAATTTCTAGATGACAAGGCGCTAATAAAAAATGCGTTAACGCTTCTAAATCGTTCGTTTTAAGATGGCTGGAGAAGGCCGTAAATCGGGCATCTTCAGCCGTTGATAATGCTGCCAAAAGCGCCCGTGCGGCTTCTTTGGCGGTGGGTTTTCCTGCTACGTACGTTGGCCAATCTTTGTAATGCGCCAGCAGTTGTTCGCGGTGATCTTGGTATAAAGATGAAGCTTTGATGAAGTCAAGTTCCGCTTTTTTAGCGGCAATTTCAGCGTCAATTTCCGCATCGGTGTGACGATAGCGCGCTTTTTCAGCGTCACTCCAATGGTCTTTATGGGTGGCGTCAGCGTGCTGTTCGCGCAAAATTGCCATCGTGCCTTTTAATTCAATTTGGCTGTGCGTGTGCGAATCACGAAACACATGCACCATTGCGTTCCCCGTGCCCTCCACGCCCTTGTAACGCATGCTCGCATCCACGCGACGCGGGTTGAATCTAAATTGCCGCGTACAGGCAGCTTTAAGTACATCGAACAGAGCAGCGGTTTTTGCTGGATTCATTGAAAGTCCTCAAGGGTGGAAAGTGCGAAATTAGCGGATTCAGAATACCACCTACGCAGGCTTGGATAATTTCTTCACCATCGCGGTAATCACGTGGCGCGGCGTAAACCGCACGCTTTGGGTAAACAACCAATTTTGCACGCCCGGCACATACACCCGCTGCCCGCGCTGCATCGCTTGATAGCCCAAGGCCGCCACTTCTTCAGATGTTGGCAGCTTTTTACCTTTCACCAGCGCTGATTTATTCATGTCGGCTTTGTCTTGAAAACCCGATGCCGTTAAACCCGGACAAAGTGCCGTCACCGTCACCCCTGTGCCATCAAGCTCTTCAGCAATCGCTTCGGAAAAACTCAACACAAACGCCTTGGTGGCGTAGTACACGGCCATGTAGGGGCCCGGCTGGAAAGCCGCGATGGAGGCCACATTTAGCACTTTTCCTTTCGTGGCAATCAGGTCAGGCATACACAGTTTAGTGAGCGCCACCAAGGTCAGCATATTGAGCTGCATCATGGCAAGTTCGGTATCCAACGAAGAATCTTTAAACTCACCAAAACTACCGTAGCCAGCATTGTTTGCAAGTGCTGAAATAACAATTTTGCGGCGCTTAATTTCGGCTTGCAGTTGCTGGGCACCGTGTGCCGTTTCAAGGTCTGCGGCGATAACGGTGGCTGTAATGCCAAAACGCGTTTGCAACTTGTCTGCAAGCGCTTGCAGCTTGGCAACACTTCGCGCGGCCAACACCACGTTGTAACCATCAGCTGCGAAATTTTCAGCGAGCGCGTAGCCAATGCCAGAAGATGCGCCCGTAATTAGTGCAGTCTTGTTCGATGCCGATTTCATGAATTTAATCTCCATAAAGGCTGAAGGTGCCCTATATTAGTGCGTCTTCAGCCTATTGTTTTAGACGTATAAGCCTCAACCATACCATCGCCACAGCCACAATAATCAAAAACGGCATAGCGACGTAATTCAAAATATCCCAACCATTCGCTTTCAACAACAAGCCCGATGAAAACGATGATGTTGCCGTGGTGCAAAACACCAGCAGATCATGCAGGCCTTGGGCTTTGGCTTTTTCTTGTGGGAGATAACTTTCTGTCACCAATGCGGAACCACCCAC
>JAYUOW010000090.1:0-16576 GCA_043760555.1 Betaproteobacteria bacterium | reverse complement strand
TGGTTGAAACATCATCTGGACCTGCCAAAGTTTGATTGGGGAAGGTGCCATAAAAATCGCCGCCTTTTACTGCGCCACCAATCACAATTTGATGATTTCCCCAACCGTGATCCGAGCCGCTGCCGGAGGCTTGCTTTAAAGTACGGCCAAAATCCGACATGGTGAACGTGGTGACTTTATCGGCCACGCCCATTTGCACGGTGGCGTTGTAAAACGCACTGAGAGCCGTGTTTAACTGACCGTACAAGTTATTGTGGGCAACGATTTCGTTGGTGTGCGTATCAAAACCGCCAAGGGACACGAAATAAATTTGGCGCTTTAGGCCAATAGCCGCGCGCGCTTCGATTAACTTAGCGACTTGCAATAGTTGATTACCAATGCCTGTTCTGGCGTTAACGAACAACGGCGTAATGGTGGTGTTGGTGCCGCTAATAATCGGGTTTAAGACAGTAGAAGAATCAAAGGCTTGCGCAAATATATCATCAGCTTCGCGCACAAAATCGTTAGCGCTGTTTAAATTCATGAGCGCTTTCACCGCGTTTAAGCGTGCCACCGATGCCGGCGTTGTATTAAAGCCGCCCAAACCGAATGTGCCCGTCGAT
Organism: Betaproteobacteria bacterium; assembly: GCA_043760555.1. GTDB lineage: Bacteria > Pseudomonadota > Gammaproteobacteria > Burkholderiales > Usitatibacteraceae > JANMDR01. Next base: position 15,974 of record JAYUOW010000090.1, on the reverse strand, counting down.
GGAATCGCGATGACTTCCGGACGATTGCCCGCCGTGTACAGCACCGTGCCGGAAATTGAGGTAATCATCGGCATGGTGATTGACGTGTTGGTTTTATTGAGCACATCGGCCACACGCCCACCCCAGCCGGTGCGCGAATAATCGTTTGATATTGCAGAATGCCATTGCAAGGTTTGATCAGAATGCGAGAATAGTTGTTCCGGCTTGGCTTTTTTAACGTTGGTGTAATCAGCTTTGGTTAGCGGCTCAACTAAGTTGCCAACGTTAGTCATTACCGCCATTTTTCCGGCGTCCCAAATTGGCTTGAGCAAGGTCATCGCGGGATGCAGACCGTATTTGGCACTGGTGCTTTTAGGCGCTAATGGCAGCAATTCAGCCGTCGATAAGGCAATGCCAGTTGGCGCCATGCCCGCGCGGGCTGCGGAGTAGATCGCGTAGGGCGCGGCATCAGTTGGCACAATTAAATTATTAGCGTCATTACCGCCGTATAAAAACACACAAACCAGCGCTTTATAATCATCAGCACCGGCAGCCTGCGCAAGCGCGCTTGAAATGTTTAAACTTTGCAGCGAACCCATCGCACTAATGGCGCCGATGCTTGAAATACTTTGCAAAAAACGGCGTTTAGTGGCGATGTAAGGTGCGCCAAGAGTAGGCTGGAGATGCCCGTATTTAGGGCTTTCACAAACATTGCTAGAAGTTATTTTTTTCATGATTTAGCGCTCCACTTGAACTTGCGCGGCGTTAAGAGTCAGATAGACAGCGGTTTTCGCACGCAACAGCGTATCGGTTGCGACAACTGCGGTAACTGCATCTGAAATAATTTTTTGTGCGGACGTTGACAACATGCCACCAGCAAATGTCCAATTAAGTTTATCAACCAGTGCCGCAGGCGTGGCGGCAAGCGTTTGCCAAGGAGCCCAGTCAATATAGGTGCCCACTGAACCAGCAATCGACGGCTCTGGTGCATAGCCATTACCCATCACTACATTGCTTAGGAAATTAGCGCGGTTAAATGAAGTGGAGGCATTTTGAATTTCAAACTCAGGCCCTACTGCACCGTTAGAAATTTGGTGCTCAGGCGAGTAATAATTAAATACCGTAGGCGAAGTAAACAAATTTTGTCCGAGGGCGGGAAGTTGTGCTCGAAAATACACACCATCAAATTTGCCACCCAAGCCGCGCGCTAGAGAGGTCATCAACAGTACTGGCTCTTTAAGCTTGCCATATTTGGTCGATGTTTTGATTTCGCCACGTGCCTCCACGTCCATCAATATCGCTCGGACTACCGCTTTTAAGTCGCCACGCACGCCGTCGCCATTATTGTTGAAAACCGCAGCAACGCGCGCCACATAGGCGGGTGCAGGATCGCCCCCCGTTAATTTTTGAATCAAAGCGCGACCAATAAATGGCCCCACATTGGGATGATTAAAAATATTATCGAGCGCTTCTTCTAGGTCTTTAGCCGCTGTCTGATTAGCCGCAATAACCTTACCGTTAAATAACGTTTTCGTGCCGATGTCATGGTTAGTTTGCACCGGGAGCATTGGATAATCGTAGTTAATCGGATTGTTTTTAGTCGGTGGCGCACTGTTCTGAAAGCTCGCGTAGGTCCAACCAGTAAATACCCGCGCAAAATTTTCTACCCGTTCTTGACTGTATGTTGGAATCACAGCACCTGCCGCGTCGCGCTTTAAGCTGCCGTCCATATTCATTTCATTGAGGCCGATGGAAAATAGCTGCAATACTTCGCGGCCAAAATTCTCGTTTGCTGAAATCCCTCTGGCTGCATCTGGCTTGTTGCTATTGGCCATATCTAGATAACGGCCCATGGCTGGCGATAGGGTGACTTGTTGCAACAGCGTTCGATAATTACCAAACGCATTGTCAATCATGATCTGCTGATAACGACTCATGCCGTAGGCGACATTAATTTCATTGGCCGAGGTTACAAAAATTTGGCCCAGTGCAAACGCCACCCGTTGGCGTAGCTGATCTTCAGCATTAAGCGCATTTTTCAAAAACGTCATTTGCACGGGAAACATGGTGTAGTTGTCGCGCGCGCAAATATTTTGCGGATCGGTAGCGGGTAGCGAGCCAAGATTCTTGCATGAATCGGGCTGGATGTAGCTCACAAACGGCAGCGTTGGTTGATTAGTGGCTGGCTTAGCAAATTGCTGCTCTAACCAATCACTAACGCCAATTCTTTCTATCGTGGCCAACTCAGCAGCAGTTACGCCAAAAGTTGCTTGGCGCAACATGCGTGCTGCATCTGCTTTTGCGGCGGTGGAGTCACCGGGCAGGCACATCACTACACCCTCAAGCGCCCAATTTTTATCTGCAGTGTCTTGCACAGCCGCGGTATTGTCCACAAAACGGTGTGCTGAATCATTTTGCGCAGCACGATTATTGTAGTGGCGATACAGCGGCTTGGTATCAACCCCGCATTTGCCGTTGTTGGGTGTTAAGGCATAAAACGCGGTGCCTTCCAGCGCCCAGCCCGTGAAGGCTTTGCCCGGGTTAGATACTCGGAAGGCCGATTCAGTGTCAATTAAGCCACGGCATTCGGCATTATCTGCAGTGAAAAAATGCGAATTAGGTCCCGACGCATAAAACCTGCAAACCGGCACCGCGATGCCGGGCACATCACTCGCTGTTGGCCATACTGCAAAATTTTGCGCTGTACGTACCCAACCAGCACCGGCTGCACCTTTGTCTATTGCGGCGGCTTCGGCAGGATCGATGGTGCGGAAATAGTGCTTTAAATTGGTGTTGTAGAATTCAATGGAATCTACGGTGCGGGCCTGCGCTGCACCGCTGATGAGCACTGACAAAGTGGCTGAGGCCGCAATGGTGGCCGTCAGCGCGCGCTTGCACATTATGCGTAAGGGGCGTAACTTATTGGGCGTTGAAGTGCGATTCATAATACTTCTCCAGATAAATACCGTAAATACTCAATGATGGAACTTGTGGGCACTACATTAGCCATAATCATAGCGCTTTGTTGGTCTGCGTGTGTTGCAGAAATTGTTTCAAGTTGAATATTTATTTCAAGCCAGAATCAGCGTTTTTCGCCTTTTAGCTAGCTAAATCGCCGAAAACCAAGCCAAAATCAGTTTTTTAAGTTACATTCCGTAGCAATTACCACCGACGCAACCAGAACGCACTTTCCACACTTCATGAGGAGACACCATGGGCATGATCGACCGTATAAAAAATATTATCCTTACACCAAAAACCGAATGGCCGGTAATTGAGGGGGAGGCCAGCACCACGCAGGGATTACTGCTTAACTATGCGGCGCCACTGGCAGCTATTGGTGCGGTGGCGGGCTTTGTGAGCGGGTCGCTGATCGGCACGACGGTTCCCTTCGTTGGCATCACCGTACGCACCCCCATCATCATGGGTGTGGTGGGTGCAATTGTCGCGCTGGTACTTGGCTTAGCGATGGTATTTGTGCTCTCGCTTATTATCGATGCACTAGCACCTTCTTTCGGCGCCGAAAAAAACCCCGCCAAAGCGCTAAAAGTCGCGGTTTACAGCATGACTGCAGCGTGGGTAGCCGGGCTATTTCAAATTTTGCCGTGGATTGGCATTTTATTTATGTTGGCAGGCGCGCTCTATTCAATCTATTTGCTCTACACCGGCTTGCAAGCGCTAATGCATTCCCCGGCAGATAAAGTTATTGGGTATACGGCAGTAGTCATCATTTGCGCTATCGTCATTTCAGTCATCATGGGCTTAGTCGTTGGCGGGATCACCGCTGTGGGCGCGGGCGTTGGTGCATTGGGAAGTGCTGCGATCTCATCGCCGTCGGCCAACGTTACCTTCGACAAAGGCAGCCCCATGGCCAAATTTGAGCAATTTGGCAAAAGCATGGAAGAAACCAACAAGAAAATGGAAGCTGCCAAAACCAGTGGCAATCCGCAAGAAGCCGCGGCCATTGCCATGGCTGGTCTGGGAGCCGCATTCAACGGTGGCAAAAACGTAGAAGCCCTAGATTCGGCTACCTTGAAGGCATTTGTGCCCGAAACCTTTGCCGGTCTTGCCAAAACATCGAGCAAATCCGAAAAGACCAATGCCTTGGGCATGGCGGTATCCACAGCGGAAGCCAGCTATGGCGACGGCTCCGGTAAAAACATTAATCTTGAAATTTCTGACACCGGCAGCGCTGCTGGCTTTTTAGCCATGGCCGGTATGGTGAAAGTAGAAGGCGAAAAAGAAGACGCTAATGGCTCAGAAAAAAACTATAAATCGAATGGCCGAATGATTCACGAGCGTAGCTCTAAAACCGGTGGCAGCAATGAATATTCGGTGGTTTTAGGCGAAAGATTTACCGTAAAAGCCAAAGGCAGAGGCATCACCTTGGGGGACGTAAAATCGGCCGTAAACGGCCTAGATTTGGGCAAGCTTGAGGGGTTGAAGAACGCCGGTGTAACGGCTGCAAAATAAACAACATTAGGCTACTTCAGCAATCCTAGTTTCCGCTTCTACCTTCGCATCAAGCTGTCCACCACAGCTTGATCCGCGACCCGCAGTACAACCGTAGCAGTGGTCGCGCACGGTAACGGCATTGCCTTCTAGCGCCGCACCAATTAAATCACGGATATGCGCTTTAGGCTTATTTTCTAAGCGCAACGGCAAGCCCAGCATTTGATTAAAATCGCAGTCATACACGTCACCTTGGTAATCAATACTCACCAAGCTGCGACACATTACCGTGCTTAAATTTTCATCCCGATGCGCGCCCACAAGCAAATCCATATACGGTTCAAATTGCCCTTTTGAAATCAAAGTAGAACCAAACCGCTGAATTTGCATATTGGTAATGGTTAGCAAGCTATTAAAGCGCACGCCAAAATTTTCAAACAATAATTTGGTGTAGTCCGCCTGCAGGGCTTCTTGCGCGGGAGGCAAAAAAGCACCGACGGGGTTGTAGACTAAATTAAGCGTTAAACCAGAGCCCGTTACGCCGTAGCCCAGTAAATTCAAGGCTCTTAAGCCACGGATAGATTTTTCAAACGTGCCTTCACCGCGCTGTGCATCCACATTTTTTTGACTATAACAAGGTAAGGACGCACAAATTTCCACTTGATTATCAGCTAAAAATTGCGCTAAATTTTCTTGACCCGGCTCTTCCAAAATCGTTAAGTTGCAACGATCAATCACCCGCACGCCCAACGCGCGCGCGGCTTGCACTAAGCCAATAAAGTGCGGATTTAATTCTGGCGCGCCGCCAGTTAAATCAAGCGTCGTGATCTTAGCGGCCTTCAATAACGCCACCACATCAGCAATGGTTGCCGCATCCATCATTTCAGTGCGCGTAGGTGATGCGTTTACGTGGCAATGAAAGCACGCTTGATTGCATTTATAGCCCAAATTAACTTGCAGGGTAGTTAATGCTGCGCGGGAAATTGCAGGAAATTTGCGGCTGCGTAGCAGCGGAAGTGTGGCGTGCATAGAGTTGGGCTTAGAAATTTCAAATGTGCAAATGATACGCGGAGTACGATCAAATGGATGCAATTGCTTGTTTGCACTTCGTTTGGGAGCCTATGACGCTGTTAAAATTGACGCTATGCGAATTTTTCGATTTCTTAAAATATTATCGGTAGTGGTCCGTTACGGGCTTGACGAATTTTTGGTCGGTTCTGCTCGTGGATCCATTTTTGCGTCGCTATGGCGCGGCTTATTTTTCTGGCGCAAGTTTGCCTTGCCGCGCGCGGTAAGGCTGCGCTTGGCACTGGAAAGTTTGGGGCCTATTTTTGTTAAATTTGGGCAGATACTTTCTACTCGCCCAGATTTAGTGCCGCTCGACATCGCTACTGAACTTTCTAAGCTGCAAGATCAGGTGCCGCCGTTTGCCCGCGACGATGTGATTGCCACCCTCACCACTGCCTATGGCGCAGATTACTCCACAGTGTTTGAAGAATTTGATTTAACGCCGATTGCGTCTGCCTCGGTGGCGCAGGTGCATTTTGCAAAGTTGGCAGAGCCGCCTGCCGATGCGCCGCTAAGCGTTAAAAAACTAGCGGGTAAATTGGTTGCGGTTAAAATTTTGCGCCCAAATATTGGCGCGGTGATTGCCAAGGATTGCGCGCTGCTCGACACGCTAGCCGAAATTGTTGAAAACACGTTAACCGACGGCAAACGCCTGCGCCCGCGTGAAGTGGTAGCCGAATTTTCGCGTAGTTTGGGTGATGAGCTTGATCTGATTCGCGAAGCGTCTAATGCGTCCACTCTGCGGCGTAATTTTGCCGATGGCACCTTGCTTTACGTGCCCGAAGTGTATTTTGATTACTGCCATAAATCAGTGATGGTGATGGAGCGGCTTGATGCCATTGCCGTGAACGATTTAGCACAATTAAGAGCCCTAAACATTGATATTGAGCGCCTTGCCACCGATGGCGTAAAAATATTTTTTACCCAAGTATTTCGGGATGGTTTTTTTCACGCAGACATGCATCCGGGCAATATTTTTGTCGGGCGCAATGGTATTTATTCAGGTGTGGATTTTGGCATTATGGGGACTTTGTCGGATGCCGATAAAGCCTACTTGGCACGTAATTTTGCGGCGTTTTTTCGACGTGATTATAAAGATGTAGCCATGGCGCATATTGAGGCCGGTTGGGTGCCCGCGCATACCCGCGTGGAGGAGTTTGAATCCGCTATTCGTTCGGTGTGCGAACCAATTTTTGATAAACCGTTAAACGAAATATATTTTGGCAATGTGCTGCTGCGGCTGTTTGACGTGTCGCGCCGGTTTCAGATGGAAATTCAACCGCAACTAGTGTTACTACAAAAAACGCTGCTGCAAGTTGAAGGCTTAGGCCGACAGCTTTATCCCCAGCTCGATTTGCGCCCAGTGGCGCAGCCAATTTTGATCGCATGGATGGACGAGCAAGTGGGGCTACGCGGCATTGCGCGCGCCATGCAGCGCGAGGCGCCCTTATGGGCGCACACGCTGCCGCAGCTGCCACGCATATTGCAACGCGCCCTCACCCAAGACCATCTGGCAAAGGTTGAAATTGCCATCAAGCAGTTGGAACGCACGCAGCGGGTGCAAACCGCTATTTTGGTGATCATTGCGGTAATTTTGCTGTCCGTGGCAATAGCTTATGGTTTTGTGTTGTTCCAAATGCTATAGGTTTGCTACACTTATAATTCTGGCAAAAGCTGCTGCGCAAACGCCCTTTTTGAAGGGCGTTTTCTTATTACTATTTATTTAAATCGCCATGACACCACTTTTAGGCTTAGTTATTCTTTATTTATTGGGCACCTTGGCCATCGGCTTGATGGCAGCGCGCAAGGTAAAAACTTCCACCGACTTCGCTTTAGCCGGTCGCAGCTTACCGCTAATTATGATTATCACCACCACGTTTGCGACGTGGTTTGGGTCCGAAACGGTGTTGGGCATTAGTGCTAAGTTTGTGCAGGGCGGGCTGAATGCGGTTGTGGAAGACCCGTTTGGATCATCGTTATGTTTGATTTTTGTGGGCATATTTTTTGCAGCAAAGCTGTATCGCATGAACCTAATGACCATTGGCGATTTTTATCGGGCGCGCTACGGCAAGGTGGTGGAAATTTTTTGCTCTACAGCCATCGTATTTAGCTATTTAGGCTGGGTTGCCGCTCAGGTAACGGCGTTAGGCATTGTGTTTAATTTGGTGAGTAACGGCGCAATTTCGATTGAAGTCGGCATGATTATCGGCACGGTATCAATATTGCTCTACGTGATTTTTGGCGGCATGCTAGCCATTGCGTGGACTGACTTTATTCAAATGATTGTGTTGGTATTGGGCTTAAGCTTTATTGCGTATTTAGCGAACGATATGGCAGGCGGCTTCGGTAAAGTATGGGCGTTGAGCGAGAAAAACGATTGGCGACGGATGATGCCGGAGGCTAAAACAAAGGATGTTTTATTTTTCATCGCGGCGGCAATTACGATGATGTTGGGATCTATTCCGCAGCAAGATATTTTTCAACGCGTAATGTCGGCTAAGGATGCTAAAACTGCCTCCAGAGGCGCGATTATAGGCGGTCTTTGCTATTTTGCATTTGCGTTCGTGCCAATGTTTATCGTCGCCTGCGCTGTGCTCATCATGCCGGAAAAAACCGCTGAATTATTGAAAGATGATCCACAAAAAATTCTGCCAATTCTAATTTTAGAAAAAATGCCTTTTATTGCACAGGTAATATTTTTTGGCGCGTTGTTGTCGGCCATTAAATCCACCGCCTCGGCAACCTTGCTAGCGCCATCGACTAGCTTTGTTGAAAATATTTATCGGCATTTTAAGCCGCACATGACCGACAAACAGGCGCTGTTTGCCTTCCGCATCACCTTGTTTATCTTTACTTGCTTAGTGCTGATCTACGCGATGGCAGCGCGGGGCAAACCAATTTATGAAATGGTGTCGTCGGCCTATCAGGTGACGTTGGTGGGCGCATTTGTGCCGCTGGTGTGCGGCTTGTACTGGCAGCGGGCAACTAAATACGGCGCCATCGCGTCTATCATAATGGGGTTGAGCACCTGGTTGTTTTTACTGGCAACAAGCTACGGCGAAGAGTTTCCACCGCAATTAGGCGGGGTATTGATGGCGATTATTGGCATGGTAGCGGGATCGCTTTTAAGCAAACCGCATCCACATTATGCGCATCCGCAGGAAGGTGAGCATCATGATTTGCATCGTACCCGCGCCGCGTAGTGCGTTGAAAATACGGTTGGATTTGCAACTGAGGCGCGGTTTTCCGCATTTCGTCGCAATCCTAATGCAGAACTAAGACTGACCGCTTAAGCTTCGTCTATCAAATCGAGTAGCAACAACACCACTCGATCACTTTAGAACGGAGCTTAAAATGTTTTCATCCCCCAACCGCGTCATCTTGGCTTTCATTGCCTGCGCAATATTGTTTGCCATCGTGCTGATCAGCGCACTAGATCAACCGACAGTGGCTACAACGAGTCGCACCTACACCGAGCCAGTGCGTGCCGCTTTCGCGCCGACAAAAATGATTGTTCTAGAGCCGATGATTATTACGGCGAAGCGCCTAGCACCCACGCAGCTTGCAAGCATCAAAAAACCCACACAAACAACGCTTGAAGGCACCCGTATGTAGGGCGTCTTCAGCCTATAAACTGTTCCAAATTTAGTTCCACCGCTTCCCTCCAGGCCGCTTAAAAAATGGCCTTTCGCCCGATAACCCTTAGCAGGTTGTCGGGCTTTCTTTTCGCGAAAAAACTATACCGCCGTCATGCCGCCATCTACCGACAATATCTGTCCTGTCACATAGCTAGCTGCATCTGACACTAAAAATATTGCGGGCCCCATCAAATCTTCTTCGCCGCCTAAACGTCCCATCGGTGTCATGCCGATGATTTGTTTATCAACCACTTTCAGCAATCCTTCACTCATCTTGGTGGGGAAGAAGCCCGGTGCTAGGGCGTTTACGCGGATATTGTGTGGTGCCCATTCGGCGGCCAACGCGCGGGTAAAGTTAACCAAACCGCCTTTTGAGGTGTTGTACGCAATGGTTTGCATGCCGCCCAATTGCCCGCGCAGACCAGCAACGGATGCCACAGTAACAATTGCGCCGCGCTTGTTAGGAATCATCGATTTTGCACCCACGGCTTGCGTGACTAACCACGTGCCCGTGAGATTGATGTTGATAATTTTATTCCACGCGTCAAGCGGATAATCTGCTGCTGGCGCGCCCCACGAGGCACCGGCGTTGTTCATCAAAATATCGATGCAACCGTAGTGCGCAATCACGGCGTCTACCATCGGCGCTAAGGTTTCAGGCTTGGCTAAATCACTGGGAAACACAAAAACATCATAGCCGCATGCCGTTAGCTCAGCTTGCGCATCCGCTAATTCATTGGCTTTGCGGGCGGTGAGGGCTAATTTAGCGCCCATTGCGCCGAAGCCATGCGCCATCTGCAAGCCTAAGCCCCGCGACCCGCCGGTGATGAGTGCGACTTTGCCTTGCAGAGAAAATAAATTTGCGCTCATGATATTGCCCTTTTAAATTATAGAAAAAACTATTGCTAGAGAACTGCTATTTTTACGCGCCGCCGTTTTCACCTGGCGCGAACGGCGCAATGGGTGCCTCGAACACAACTGCGCGCGCCCGATAAATCGCCACACCTACTTTGCCCACGTTTTTGATATGCCCCAGTTTTGCGACACTCACCGACACATTCAATGCCTTAAAATCATGCAAAATTATGTTGGCGATATGTTCCGTCAACGCTTCGAGCAGCTGAAATTTTTTGGTTTTTAAATCGCTTTGCACCCGCTCGACAACTTCGCCATAATGGATGGTGTCGGCAATTTTGTCGGAACCGCCCGCCTGATGGGTGTCTACGCCAATTTCAATTTGTAGCTCTAACACCTGCGCCCGTGCCTGCTCCCAATCATAAATGCCGATCCACGCTTCTGTGCGAAAATCGCGTATAAATATTTTGTCCATTTAGCTTTTTTGGTACTTTCAAATTTTTAAGGGTTAAACCAACTTCCATGACTGCCTCTATTTTAGCCATTGTAGGCGCGTATTTAATCGGCTCACTTTCTTTTGCCGTCATTGTCAGTTACGCCTTCGGCCTGCCCGACCCGCATTCCTATGGCTCCGGCAACCCAGGTGCCACCAATGTGCTGCGCACCGGCAAAAAAATGGCGGCGATTTTAACGTTGCTTGGTGACGGTGCCAAAGGCTGGTTTGCCGTATGGTTGGCTAAACTTTATTTTGTAGAATGGGGCTTGCTGCCGTGGGCGATTGCCGGTGTTGCCATCGCCGTATTTTTGGGTCACTTGTTCCCGATATTTTTTAAGTTTTTAGGCGGCAAAGGCGTAGCGACCGCTGCAGGTATTTTGTTGGCGCTAAATGTGTGGTTAGGCTTAGCAGTGCTTGCTACGTGGATCATCATGGCGGTATTTTTTCGGTATTCATCCCTTGCGGCATTGGTTGCCAGCGTGTTTTCACCGGTGTATTTTTTCTTCTTATTCGGTATAAAAATGGAATTGTTTGCCGTGATTGCCATGTCAGCGTTATTGGTGTGGCGGCATAAAGAAAATATTACAAAATTACTCAACGGCACGGAATCAAAGTTAGGCGCGAAAAAGGCTGCCGCTGCCGAATGAAACCGCAAGAAATTGCGCTTGCTAAATCAGGCATGGCAGCGCTGTTGCAGGGTGACGCCCACACCGCGCGCATCACGCTTGAGAAGCTGGTCGCCACTGGTGCTGCCGACGCGATAAGTTGCGTGGCGCTCGCCTACGCATGTCGTGTGCTTCTGGATGCGCACGCAATGCACGCCGCTATTGAACGTGCGTTGGCGCTAGAGCCGCGTAATTTGCGGGCGCTGATTTTTAAAGCTGATCGCCTGCACGAGACGGGCGACAGCCGCAGTGCAGCGGCGTTTTATATGACGGCAGTAAAAACAGCAGCACCGCTTAAAACACTGCCGACGGATCCGTTTCCCAATAGTCTGTCGCAGGCGCTTGACCATGCGCAGGCTAGGTGCAATCAATACGCGCTGGATTTCGAGCAGTTTTTAACTGCTTCCATCGCTAAAGAAGTGCCTGAAGACGCCCTCTGGGAGGCGACGAAGTCGGCGAGTGAGCCTTCATGGGTAAATACGGGCATCTCCAGCCACTCTCGTTTTGCCCAATCCCTAGACTTACTCAACGGCAAAAAGCAACGCTTCACACAGCAACCGCGTTACTACTATTTTCCTGAATTACCGCAGATTCAATTTTTTAATCCTGCTGATTTTGCGTGGGTAACAGCACTGGAAGCGCAAACGGAAGTGATCCGCGCAGAATTACTCGACGTGCTAAAAGAAGATGTCGCTTTTAAACCCTACGTTGAAGGTAGCGCTAACCGCCCACACAGCGCGCAGGATGGCATGCTGAACAATCCGGACTGGAGTGCCTTCCATTTGTGGAAAAACGGCGAAATAGTGCCTCAAAACGCGGCGCGATGCCCTAAAACGATGGCAGCCATGGCCAATATTCCGCTGACGCAAACCAATAATCGTTCGCCCTCGATTTTATTCTCACTATTGCGTCCGGGCGCGCACATTCCCGCGCACTGTGGTTTTGTAAATACGCGACTAATTTGCCACTTGCCGCTCATTGTGCCGACGGGCTGCACGTTTCGTGTTGGCAATGACGTGCGACCGTGGGTGGAAGGCAAAGTTTGGTTATTTGACGACACCATCGAGCATGAAGCTTGGAACGAAAGCGATGCGATGCGGGTAATCTTATTGTTTGAAGTCTGGCGACCAGAAATTACCGCTTTAGAGCGCCTACAAATTAACGCTATGTTCAACGCAATTGACGCCCACAGCGGGCAGAAACCCGTGTGGGATATTTAAATATAGCCTGAAGACGCCCAAAAATAGGGCGTCTTCAGGTACATTAAAAGAACAAAAAATGACGCTACTAGATAAAAATCTAAACGTACTATTTAACAATAACGTCGCATGGGCGCAACGCATCCGCGCCCAACAGCCCGATTTTTTTGAGCAATTAGCAAAACAACAAAGCCCTGAATATTTATGGATCGGCTGCTCCGACAGTCGCGTGCCCGCGAATGAAATTGTTGGCCTCATGCCCGGCGAAGTGTTCGTGCACCGCAATATCGCCAACGTCGTGGTGCACACCGATTTAAACTGCTTATCGGTGATCCAATTTGCGGTGGACGTGCTTAAAGTAAAGCACATCATGGTGGTCGGCCACTACGGCTGCGGTGGCGTGCGGGCGGCGTTGTTTGGCGATAGATTAGGCTTGGTAGACAACTGGCTGCATCACGTAAACGATGTGCGCGATAAACACATTGAAGCCCTAGCCAAAATCGGCTTATCCGACGCCAGAGCCAACCGCCTGTGCGAATTAAATGTGGTGGAGCAAGTCATCAATGTGTGCCAAACCACGATATTGCGCGATGCGTGGGACAAGGGTCAGGATGTCGCTGTACACGGCTGGATTTATGGTTTGAAAGATGGCCAATTGCGCGATTTGAACGTGACGGTAGCCGCGCGCGAAGAGGCGAGTAGCGTGTGTACGGAAGCGTTACGCGCGATCAAATCGCAGATTTAGGTATGCCTGAAGATGCCCTATTTACAGGCGTCTTCAGGCATCGATAAATCGTAGGTTGGGCTGGCAGGTGACGAAACATCGTGCCCAACAGCGGTGCTTAAAATTACACAAAATCTTATTAGCGCCACCGATGTTGGGCAACACACCTGCCCAACCTACAACACCACGATTACCGCGCTCTCCGCATCGTTAAATTTACCCGAAACCCAAATCTACCGATACTTGGCGCACGCACGCCGTGAAACGCATTGCGTGCGGCTCCGCTTAGCACCAGCACATCGCCATGATTAAGCGCAATTTTTTGCGTTGGCGTTTTACGGCTATCACCGCCCAACAAAAATACTGCGCTATCGCCGAGCGATACCGACACAATCGGCTGCGTTAAATCAGCTTCATCGCGGTCCTGATGTTGACCCATGCCGGCTTTGGGTTCATAGCGATTTATTAGGCAGGCATCGGGCGCAAAGTCGGCTGTAATTCCACAGGTTGCTACCGCATTTTTAGCGGCTTCTAAAAACAGCGCGGGCATCGGTGGCCACGGTTGGCCGCTGACCGGATCAGCGCTTACGTATCGATAGCCTTTAACATCACTTACCCAGCCAAAAGCCCCACAATTACTCATTTTTGCGGCGGTGAACTTAGCCCCGGGCGTTTGCATGTGGCGGAATGGTGTTACTGCTGCAATGCTTAATGCCGTGCGCAAAAACGCATCACCATCTACAAATTGCATGAGCAAAAATGCGCCATTACCGAGGGGCGTTAAGGGTTCAGCAAATAAGCTTGTTTGCATCGCAAAAAACAATAAAAAATAAAGTGGAAGCGCGCCTGTAGGCCGGATTCTGTTACGACGCTTAAGGGTTGCCCCCCTTGCGCTATGATGGCCATTCCTCTGGGACGCCCGTTACCGTGCGCCTCTAGCTACCTACCCGCAGATATCGGGCGAGCCGCCCGTTTGGCGCAAGTTGCACGCCAGTTACCTGCCTATTTGGTATTGCTCCAGGTAGAGATTGCCCGTTTCACCCGACACGCGATGAGCTGCGCGCCGACTCGTCTCTGTTGCTCTAATCCTCACCTTGCGGTGGATGGGTGTTACCCACTACCCTGCTCTGTGGAGTCCGGACCTTCCTCTGCAAATTTTCATTACAGCGACCATCCGACGCACTTCCAAAACCAGTTTAGCTGATTTTTTGCTCACAATTTCGCACCTAAACCAACTAAATTGCCAAAACGCCATCTTGGTTCACAGAAAATGCACCAATTTCACCCTATACTTCACTTGCTTCGCTTACTTTGTTTCTGCAGTTCAATTTCTTAGGATTTGATCTCGTCTCACATGCTCACGCCTACCGATCCAGCGCTATCTGTCGCCACTGCCGCCGATAAAGTCGCAAATGACACGACGCGTTTAAGGACGTTGCGGGCGTTGAATATTCTCGACACGCCGCGCGAAGACCGCTTTGATCGCATCACGCGCTTGACGGCACGACTGTTAAAAGTGCCTACCGCGCTGATTAGTTTGGTGGACAGTAATCGACAGTGGTTTAAATCACGCGTGGGTCTTGAGGCCGCGCAATCCCCGCTTAGCATGTCAATGTGTAAGTACGCCGTGGCCAATGGCAAAACACTGGTGGTGCCCGATGCACGACTTGACTCCCGCTTTGCTGATAATCCGCTAGTAACGGGCGCGCCAAATATCCGCTTTTATGCTGGAGTGCCCTTATTTTCGGCCTCAGGCGCAGCATTGGGTACTTTATGCATCATCGATACTGCGCCGAGAATTTTAGATGCCGAAGCGCTTGAATTGCTAGGCGAACTAGCGGCAATGGCGCAATCCGAATTACAACACGGCTCGCAACAGCAACTGGCCGATATTCGCGCCGAAGAACAAGCGTTATTGCGCAGCGTGGTTGACAACATTGCCGACGGCGTAGTTATCGTAGATTTAGAAGGCCGCGTAGAATCAGCCAACCCTGCAGCCTACGCCATGTTTGGCTACAAGCCAGAAGCCGTTACCCTCAAAGCACTGGACGGCGCCCCATTTAATGCACTAGTACCGCACGGTGCAACCACTGCAGTTGCAGCGCCACAATTTGCCGACGCCGATGCCGCAAACATGCCGCCCGCGAGCGATATT
The DNA here is from genome assembly GCA_043760555.1 of Betaproteobacteria bacterium. Lineage (GTDB taxonomy): Bacteria > Pseudomonadota > Gammaproteobacteria > Burkholderiales > Usitatibacteraceae > JANMDR01. The sequence continues at coordinate 743 of JAYUOW010000090.1, read as the reverse complement.
GTGGGCGTGCGTACCGATGGTTCGAGCTTTCCGATTGAGCTGACACGGCGCGTTTTTAAGCATGGTAAGTCGGACTGGGTTTTATACGTGCTGCGCGACGTGAGCGTGCAGCGCGCCCAGCAGTTAAGCATGATTGCAGCGCACAACGAAGCCATTGGTGCCGCGCGCGCGAAGACTGCGTTTTTAGCGACGATGAGCCATGAAATTCGCACCCCGATGAATGGCGTAATCGGCATGACATCCCTTTTGCTTGAAACGCCGCTTAACAGCGAACAGCGCGAATTCACTGAAACCATTCGCGTCAGCGGCGAAACTTTACTCACCGTCATCAATGATATTTTAGATTTTTCAAAATATGAATCGGGATTGGTGGAGCTGGAGCAACATGAATTTGACTTAACCGATTGCATCGAAGAGACCTTTGCGCTAGTGGCCTCCCAAGCGTCAAATAAAGGGCTTGATTTGATGTACCAGATTGATCCTGAAATTGGTAGCCACATCAACGGCGACTTAACGCGGCTGCGCCAAGTGCTGGGCAATTTGGTCAGCAATGCGATGAAGTTTACGCAACAGGGCGAAATCCTAATTAGCGTGCGCCGCCTGAGCCATGAAGCGTCTAGCCAGCAACTAGAGTTTTGTGTCACCGATACCGGCATTGGCATTGCGCATGAAAAACACACCAGTATTTTTTCGCCCTTCACCCAAGCCGACACATCCACCACGCGCAAATATGGCGGCACCGG
>JAYUOW010000089.1:0-16652 GCA_043760555.1 Betaproteobacteria bacterium | reverse complement strand
GCGCATCAAAAAATTGTCCTGCAATAATTTGTCTCGCAATTGGATGATGATTCCGCACGTAACGCAGCACGACGATGCCGACATTACCGAGGCGGAAGCCTTCCGCGTGAGCACCAATGAAGACTTGGCAAAGTCAGGCACCAAAGTGACGATGTTGGCTTTCTTAATCAAAGCCAGTGTTGCAGCGCTTAAAAAATTCCCTGAATTTAATTCCTCCTTAGAACCCGGTGGCGAGAACCTCGTGCTGAAGAAGTACTACCACATTGGCTTTGCAGCCGATACGCCGAATGGGCTGGTGGTGCCGGTGATTCGCAATGCCGACCAAAAGTCGATTGTTGATATAGCCAAAGAAATGACCGAGCTTGCAGGCAAAGCGCGCGACGGTAAATTAAGTCCTACCGAAATGCAAGGCGGCTGCTTCTCCATATCGTCGCTTGGCGGCATTGGCGGCACCTACTTCACACCGATTATCAACGCGCCAGAAGTAGCAATTTTGGGCGTGTCAAAATCGAAAATGCAGCCGGTGTGGAATGGCAAGGAATTTACACCGCGCTTGATGTTGCCGATGTCGTTGTCGTACGACCACCGCGTAGTTGATGCGCGTCGGCCGCGCGTTTCACGAGCTACTTAGCCAGCGTGATGGGCGATTTGCGCAAGCTGGTTTTGTAGCCACTTCAGCCGTCAAGAACCCATCATCGATGCTTGAAGACGCCCTATTTTAAGGCATCTTCAGGCATCAAATAAACTTAAATTGCAGCGCCGCTATTATCTGAGACGGATAAAATCATGTCATCACTCATCGAAGTAAAAGTACCAGACATCGGCGATTTTGCTGATATTCCCGTGATCGAAATTTTAGTGAAAGTGGGCGACACCGTTACTAAAGAACAATCTTTGGTAGCCCTCGAGAGCGATAAAGCCACGATGGAAGTACCGGCGTCGCACGACGGCATCGTGCGCGAATTAAAAGTTAAGCTGGGCGATAAAGTATCGATGGGGCATGTCGTGTTGATGTTGGAAACAGTAACTGCGGCGGCTGTAGTTGCCGCATCAGCAGCGCCAAAACCTGCTGCAACCAATGCCGTGGAGATGCCCGTCTTTGAAAAGCCGCAGGCTTTGAATGACCTCTCGCGGGTAAATAGGGCATCTTCAGCCACCTTTCCAAGCACTAAATACACTGGAAAAGTAGACGTTGAGTGCGAAGTATTGGTACTCGGTGCCGGCCCCGGTGGCTATTCAGCTGCCTTCCGCGCGGCGGATTTAGGCAAAAAAACCGTGATTGTTGAACGCTATGCGCAGCTGGGCGGCGTGTGTTTAAACGTCGGCTGCATTCCATCCAAAGCGCTGCTCCATGTGGCCGCAGTAGCCGACGAAACAGCAGCATTGGCCGACCATGGTTTTAGCTATGGCAAACCAACCATCGACTTAGACAAACTGCGCGGCTGGAAAAACAAAGTGGTGGGCAAGCTCACCACCGGTTTGGCGGGCATGGCAAAAATGCGCAAAGTTGAAATTGTGCGCGGTGTCGGCCAATTTTTGGACGCCTTCCATGTTGAAGTGGAAACCACCACCGGCGACGGCCAAGCCAAAACCGGCGACAAAAAAGTCATCAAATTCCAATCCGCCATTATTGCCGCAGGCAGCCAAGTGGTGCACCTGCCGTTTATTCCGCGCGATCCGCGTATTGTGGATTCCACTGGTGCGCTTGAGTTGCGCGAAATTCCAAGGCGCATGTTAGTCATCGGCGGCGGTATTATCGGCCTAGAAATGGGCACCGTATATTCCACCTTGGGCGCACGGCTCGATGTGGTTGAAATGATGGATGGCCTAATGCAAGGTGCTGACCGTGACTTAGTAAAAGTCTGGCTAAAAGTAAACGAAAAGCGTTTCGATAACATCATGCTCAAAACCAAAACTGTTGCGGTGGAAGCCAAGCCCGACGGCATTTGGGTCACCTTCGAGCGCGACGGCGCGCACTTGCCTCCCGAGCGCTACGATATGGTGCTCACATCGGTCGGCCGCTCGCCCAACGGCAAAAAAATTAGCGCTGACCGTGCAGGCGTAAACGTGAGTGATCGCGGCTTTATCGCTACCGATAACCAAATGCGCACCAATGTCCCGAATATCTTCGCCATCGGCGACATCGTAGGCCAGCCAATGCTCGCCCACAAAGCCGTCCACGAAGCCCACGTGGCCGCTGAAGCCCTTTGCGGCCATAAAACCTACTTCGATGCCACCGTCATCCCATCAGTGGCCTATACCGACCCTGAAGTGGCTTGGGTAGGCATCACTGAAGACGACGCAAAGGCCAAAGGCATCAAATTTAGCAAAAGCGTCTTCCCGTGGGCTGCGAGTGGCCGGGCGATTGCAAATGGTCGCGATGAAGGCTTCACCAAGCTTTTGTTCGATGCCGAAACCCACCGCATCATCGGCGGCGCAATCGTAGGCACCCACGCCGGCGACATGATCGGCGAAATAGCCTTAGCCATCGAAATGGGCGCAGATGCCGTAGATATCGCCCGCACCATCCACCCGCACCCAACGTTGGGCGAGTCGATCGGCATGGCGGCGGAAGTGTTTGAGGGCAGCTGTACGGATTTACCGCCGGTTAAAAAGTAGGCGTTTTACCGTGCGAAAAGTGCCTGAAGATGCCCGAAAATAGGGCGTCTTCAGGCACTTTTATTTTGGGCACGGCTTAAAAACTAACTGCCGACTATTTCAGGTTTCGCGCCGCAACACGTGGTTTTATTCCAGCCGCAGACCGTGCAACCCCAACCAGAGAACTTAACGCCGTATTTACGGCCTCGTTGGTAGGGAAGATTTTCGATAACTCCGGCGTTAGCAGCACAAGGTTGCTGCCTTTGTTAAATGCGGCGAAGTGCTTTCCCCGCACGCCTTTGCCCAAGTCCTCACGTTTGTACTCCGCACGCATTTCATCAGCCTTCTTCATAAATTTTTCTTTCGTGTTTAGTAGCTACCCGTGCACTAATGATGCGGTAAGTTCCGCGGCGGCACGTGTAAATGACCGCCAGCATGCGATATGCGCGTGAGTAGCCGTACATCAGCCAACGCTCTTCTCCAAGGGAATGATCGGGATCAGCAAAGGTGTATGCCATTTCATCACCAAAAACGGACGCCGCTTCCTCAAGGCTGACTTTATGCTTCGTAAAGTTTGAAGTTGCCTTAGATGGATCATATTCAAATTTCATCCCGTATTATTCCACAGTCCGTGCATTTGAATCACAAATTGCGAACGCACCAACATCAACGATAATAGCGCATCCCAAAACCACCCACCACGCATGACGCAGACAAAAAAATCCCACTCCCGCATCCCCATCGACGGCGTACTCCTTCTCGACAAGCCAGAAGGCTTTTCGTCTACCCAAGCTTTGGGCAAAGCAAAATGGTTGCTAAACGCTGAAAAGGCCGGTCACACGGGCACCTTAGACCCTTTTGCTACTGGGCTTTTGCCGCTATGTTTTGGTGAGGCGACAAAATTTTCGCGATTTTTACTGGATGCTAGAAAGAGTTATCGCGCTACCTTATGTTTGGGGCAAACCAGCAGCACGGGCGACACCGAAGGCGTGTTATCAATACCCATACCGGTAGCCGTAGATGCCGCACAACTCGCCGCAACCTTGCCTAAATTTATCGGTGTGCAAACGCAAATTCCGCCCATGACATCCGCCCTCAAACGCGATGGCGTGCCGCTGTACAAATTAGCGCGCCAAGGTTTGGAAGTGGAGCGGGAAGCGCGTGCGATTACGATTTTTGATATTGCGGTGGCAAGCCTTGATGGTCAGGTGTTGGTGTTGGATGTGACCGTAAGCAAGGGCACCTACGTTCGGGTGTTGGCAGAGGATATTGGCCGCGCGCTTGGCTGTGGCGCGTACCTTACTGGCTTGCGGCGCACGGGCACTGGCGGCATGACGATTGCGGGGGCGTGTACCTTGGAGCAGGTGGAGGCGCTGCCCGCGCATGAGCGTGGCGCGCTGCTGCTGCCTGCGCAATTGCTGGTGGCCGATTTGCAGGCGCTGACGATTAGCAACGATGCGGGACGCAGTTTAAAACAAGGTCAGATGCCCAGCATTGCTTGGCCGCTTTCGACCCCAGCGGAAGTTAATACGGAATACGCTATTTTTAACGCCGACGCGATATTTATGGGTGTGGCTATTGTTGCTAGCGTTGAAGGCAGCAATGCCAAATTGCAATCAGTCCGCATGATGGCGGGCGATTAACACATTCAAATTGGTACAATCATTGCCGTGGTAACTAATTTTATGGAATTCAAATGCTCCTTTCACCGACAAAAATGACATTTGTGCAGAACGTCAAGATCAAAGGATTCAAGTCCATTGCGGAAGTCGACCTGAAACTCGACAACATGAATGTCATTATTGGCGCGAACGGCTCAGGCAAATCAAATCTCATTGGCGTGTTTCGCTTTTTACAAAGTGTACTCTCAAAAAATTTACAGCTTACTCTGGGCAGCGAACCCGATCGCTATCTTCATCACGGCCAAAAGGTCACACCGTCGCTTTCCCTAGAATTTGCGCTCGGTTCAAACGCGTATGGATTTACACTCAGACCATCGCTCGATACACTAATTTTTGAAACCGAATGGGCAAAATATGATGGTAGTTTTTCTAATAACCAACACATTGCTGCCGGACACAAGGAGAGCAAATTAGAGGATGCGGCCTTAGCGGGTCGTCCGCAAATTCCGCAGTATGTGTTTTCCAAGGTACAAAATCTTGTCGTCTATCATTTCCATGACACATCAAATAGCTCCCCTGCAAAGCAACCCTGCGCCGTCGACGACAATCGCACATTTCGAACCGATGCGGCGAACCTACCTGCTTATCTCTACTGGCTTCAACAGATGCACCCGAGCGAATTCCGTCAAATTGAAGAGCACATCACGCTGGTCGCACCGTTTTTTGAGGGCTTTGTTTTAGCGCCATCGAAACTCAACGAAAATAGGATAAAACTGGAGTGGAGGCAAAAAGGCTCTGATGCTTATTTTGACGCTCACTCGCTATCAGACGGCACACTTCGATTCATTTGCCTTGCGACACTTTTAATGCAACCAGCGCCCCCACCCCTGATTGTGCTTGACGAGCCAGAACTTGGTTTGCATCCGTTTGCTATTCGGGTGCTCGCTGAAATGTTGGAAGCTGCGTCTAATAAAGCGCAAATTATTTTAGCGACTCAATCCGTAACGCTGCTGAATAACTTCCCCCCAAAAGCAATCATCGTTGCCGAAAACGATGGATTAAAGACCAGCTTTCAACGGCTAGTTTATTCCGATCTGGCGCATTGGCTCGCCGATTTTGGGATCGGAGAACTGTGGGAAAAAAACGTGCTGGGTGGACGTCCGTGATTCGGTTACTGATTTTGGTAGAGGGGCAATCAGAAGAAATTTTCGTGAAGCGAACTCTTGCACCCTACCTCGCGAGTCGTGGCATTCAAGTCATGTCGCCCATCGTACTTTGGACCAAACGACACACCGACGGTGGCGGATTTCGAGGCGGCGTATCAAATTGGGCGCAAATTTTGAAAAGCCTTAAACCGCTCACACAAGACAGCAACGCGTGGGTTACCACTTTACTGGATTTTTACGGATTGCCAGAAGACTTTCCCGGCTTTAGCGTGGCGCAACAAATACCCGACGCACACGAGCGCGTGCAGACGTTGCAGGCGGCATTTTCCAACGCCGTGAATCACAAACGCCTAATTCCATTTCTTGCCTTATATGAATTTGAAGCGTGGCTCTTTTGTGCGCCCGATATAGTTGCCCAACATTTCGGTAATCCAACTTTGAGCAGTAAAATTAGTTCAGCTGTGACGCATGCCGGTCAGCCCGAATCGATTAATCACGGCGCAGAAACGCACCCGAAGGCACGTTTGCAAGCTTTGGGCATTGGATACAAAGAAACATCCGACGGCCCCACGCTAATGCATAAAATCGGTATCGACGTCATTCGGAATAGTTGCCCACATTTTGAGAAATGGCTGACCCGTTTGGAGCACCTAGCAGCGCCTCAGCAACAAGTGGGGAGCTCGTCCCAAGTAGCTTAAGCACCTTCACAATTGCACCCCGTTAGCGCCACTATTTGGCCATACTCAGCCGTTATATTGATTGCTCATTTAGTCAAAACGGGAGCTTGCCATGTTGCAGAATAGTCTTTGGAAACGAATTATTGTGTTGCTTATCATTGGGGTGGCGCTGATGCTGCCGATGAGCATGATTATGGGTTTAATTTGGGAGCGTAAAAATTTGCAGACTGGGGTGCTGCGCGAAATTGCCGCAAGCTCTACGGGCGCGCAATCGGTGCAAGGCCCCGTGTTGATTGTGTCTTATATGCGTCGCGTGATTGATGTGAGCACGGTGAAAGATGCCAAAGGCAACGACATTGAAAAGCGCGAAGCACGGCTAGTGAACGAGACGCTGGCGTTCTTGCCAGAGTCGCTCGACATCAGTGGCAAGCTCGACACCTTCATTAAAAAGCGGGGCATTTACACAGCACGCTTATACACCACGCCGCTGCACTTTAAAGGGCGTTTTGTGTTGCCAAAAAACTATGTGGCTGACGCGCAAGATGGCACCATTACTTTAGGCAAGGCGCAATTTATTGTCGGCATCGCCGATGCACGCGGGATTAAAAACGTGCCAGTTTTATCAATCGCTGAAGATAAAATCCCCTTCCAAGCAGGTGGCACAGCACCCGGAATTACCGCTGGTGTGCGCGCTGATTTAGGCGTGTTGTCGGACACCACAGGACATACGCTAGATTTTAATTTCAACCTTGAACTTCAAGGCATGGAAAGTTTATGGTTTGTACCGACGGGCAAAAATAGCGTGGTGAATATTGATTCAAACTGGGCGCATCCGAGCTTTTACGGTCGTTACTTACCTGACTTGAAAAGTCCAACAGAGACAGCAGGATTCCCTGCAAAGTGGCGTGTTTCGGACTTCTCCACCAATATCAATAAAGCCTATAGCGATTGTATGGACGCTAATGATAAATGTGCTGCGTTCCAACAAAATGGCTTTGGCGTATCGCTGATTCAGCCAGCCGATGTGTACCAGCAGCTTGAGCGCAGCGCAAAATATGCGGTGCTATTTATTGGGTTAACGCTGATTGCGTTCTTTGCGTTTGAGATTTTTAAACGCCTTAATATTCATCCGATTCAATACCTACTTGTCGGTGGCGCTTTGGCAATGTTCTATCTATTGCTCACATCCCTTTCCGAGCACCTCGACTTTGCACATGCCTACGCAATTGCGGGTGGTGCGTGCGCGAGCCTTATCGCGTTTTATGTCAGCTTCGTGTTGCGCAGTTTGTTGCGCGGTGCTGTTTTTGGGGTGATGCTGGGCGGGCTGTATGGTGCGCTATATATTTTGCTGCGCAGCGAAGAACATGCTTTGGTATTGGGTTCCGTGTTGCTGTTTAGCGTCTTGGCGGCGATTATGGTCAGCACGCGCCATGTCGATTGGTATACGATCAGCTTAAACAAAGCGAGCTAGTGTCGACCGCTGCAATCGAACACATACAGCGATGTGTTGCGATTGCCCACCCTAGGCCACGCGGACAGGCGTGGCCTAAGGTGCATTCAGACTAGCGGGCACCTCTAAAAATCCACTTTTCGTCGTTATGCGTTGTTGCTCACGAAAAATTTCTCCTTACATATCAAGCATATGCGCCGTCGAAATTTTTCGTTCGCGCCTAGCCTAACTTAGAAAATTGAATTTTTAGAGATGCCCTAGCGGCTTAGGCGATCAATTTTTATGGAAAAGTAAATTCTTTGTTAGAGGGTTGAATGCCGCTCTTCTCAAACCAATCTGGGCCCAGCTCGGATTCGCCCATTACTGAACATTTGAGATTCGCAACCAGCTTGCCATTGCGCTCAACTGCAATACCCTGCTTATCCATTGTTTCGCCTTTTGAGCCCCAACGACCAGTGCCAGAGTACACAATATAGCTAGTATCGCCCTTGGTAAAACGTAAATGCGTACCGCCACCACCCGCATAAGGCGTGTATTCGCCCTTCGCTGCTTTGGAGGGCACTACTTCATCCTCGGGCCACGTCATTTCTAGTGGTTCGAATGCGTCAAATTTACCGAAGCGATACTGTAGGTAACCTTTATTTTTGCTGTGCGTTTTTGACGCGCAGACCGAGGCCATTTTTACCCCGCTTTTGCAGGTGAACACACTGATCTCCAATGGCGTACAGAACGACGACTGACCGGCTGCCTTGGCAGCCATTTTGCTGCTTGCGGAGTTGCTTGCAGCGTTGCCTGTGGCACCGCTTGTGGCACCGCTTTTGCCACTACTAGCACGCGGTTCAATCTTGGCAGCGGTGATTAAAGCGATAGTTTGGGTCTTCTTACACTTAGGATCACCCCCACAATCTGGGGAGATGACCTTGCTTGGCGTGTAGGTCATTCGAATTCGCTTGCCGTCGATGTTGGGCTTCTGTTCACAAACCGCAAAGTCAGCAGCTTCATCAAACTCCTCGCCTTTATCGTCTTTCAAGGTGATGTAACAAGCCGCATCCCCCGAGTCCATCCGCACCACGGTTCCCACCGTGCGCTTGGTCTCGCGACCAATGGTTTGAGTATCCTGCGCGACGACTGGCGCACCGAGAAACAACAGGCATAAAAGTACTAATCTTTTCATGTGTAATCGCTCATTTAATTTGACGGCGTAATTATAGGACGTTTCACGACTCGCGTGACTACGTTTTTTTCTGCGCCAACCATACCGCAACCAGCGCCAACACCGCTGGCAAGCCTTGCGTAAAAAATATGGACGGCTTAAACGTTAGCGCACCAAACACCCCGGCCACAATGACGCACCCCAGAAAAAAAACCTTCACGTCAAAGCGGTTGCTAAATGCGCCCCAAAACAATCCGGCCGCTAAAAATCCGTTGTAAAGCCCTTGATTCATTGCAAGCGTCTGGGTGATTTTTGCGGTTTCAGAAGTCAGCATAAATATCTTATGGCCAATTGGCGTATCCCAAAAGAACATTTCCACCATCATGATTAGCACATGAAACATGGCCACTAAAATGACCAACACCAACGCTGCTATTTTCATACTTTCTCCGATAAGAATTTTTATAATTACCCGCATAAATTGTCGCACTTAAAAGCGAGTATCGCAACAAAGGTCAGGAACCATTAAAATGGTATACAAGCCGACGTTGATTCGGCTCACCAAAATAACCAAGGAGATTTAAATGCGCACAAAGATTGCCCCATTGATGACCAGTGTATCCACCTTCGTCGTCACGCTTGCTGTGATTATTGTTGCTATGTTGCCAGCGGACGCGCTTGCAGCAACCAAGTATAAAATTGATGTGGAAGTGACTGGCGAAGCCAATGCAGCGACCAAAACAGAGGCCGTGAAGGCTTCACCGACAATCACGCAAAACGCAGGCACGACCAGCACGTTTAAAATCAGCGCCGCCGACAAAGGCGATCGCTTACGCATCACAGTGACAGCGGCCGAGCCTGATGGCGAAACCGTCGTGGTGGATTTGAAAATTGAAATGCGTCAGACCGATGGCAGCTTCACCACATCCACTTCTAAAGTCAAAACAACCCTAGGTACTGCCACTAGCATGGCGCTTGAAACCGACACGGGTGCTGAGTTAGACCTATCTTTAAAAGTAACTAAGGCACCCTAGAAGCGATTAGCTTAAGCTCGCTGCCGCACAACCTCGAATAAGCAAATTGCTGCGGCTGCGGCAGCGTTTAATGACTCTACTTGGCCGGGCATGGGGATGCGGATAGCTTGCTTGGTGGCTTTGAGCAACAGCGGCGACAGCCCTGCCCCCTCGTTGCCAATGAGCACGATAGCGGGCGGGCGTAAATCGCAATCGTAAATTGATTTTGTTGCTTGCAGCGCCAGCGCGTAACTGGTTTGTTTAGCGGCGGCCACATAGGCGTTTAAATAAACGCCCTCAGTAATTTTTAAATTAAAATGCGCGCCCTGCGCTGCGCGTAACACCTTGGGCGACCATGCGGCCACGCAATCGGGTGAGCACACAACGTGCGTAAAACCAGCCGCTGCGGCACTGCGTAAAATTGAGCCCATATTGCCGGGATCTTGTAGATTTTCTAGCGCAACAACATCAACGTCATCTCGCGGCATTGCTGCGTTTTTCGGCTGCGCTATCACCGCCACCATGGTCGATGGCGAATCAAGGGCTGAGAGTTGCCGCATCAACTGTGCATTGATTACAACAAGCTTATTTTGATTCCAACCAGCGTCATTTAATGCCTTGAAGACGCCCGTAAATAGGGCATCTTCAAGGCATTTTTCGAGCACGAAAACTTGTTGTGGTGCATATCCTGCGGCGCAATAAGCCGAAATTAGATGCTCACCATCAAGCAATGTTTGCGCGGATTTTTTACGCTCGCGAGCTTGCTCGGCGAGCTTAAGCGCTTGTTTAAAATCAGCGTTGTCGGTGGAGGTAATGGTTTTCATTTCGACTCAAAACGCCAAAGTGTGCTGCACCATCACGCCACGCACCGGCGCAAAACTTTGCCGATGCCAGACGCTGGCACCATGCTCGCGCAAAGCGTTTAAATGCATGGCTGTGCCGTAGCCTTTGTGCTTTGCAAAATTGTATTGGGGAAATTTCTCGCTCAACTCCACCATAAATTTATCGCGCGCGGTCTTCGCCAAAATGGATGCCGCAGAAATTTCGGCAATTAAACTGTCGCCCTGCACGATTGCCTGCATTTTGCATTTGAAGTTAAGCTTGATTACTTGATTCCCATCGATAAGCACTTCTTGCGGCTGCAAGCTCAAGCCTTCGACAGCGCGGCGCATCGCTAATAAACTTGCTTGCAAAATATTGAGCGCATCAATTTCGGCGACCGACGCACTGGCCACACACCATGCGCTGGCTTGCTCTTTAATTTGCACGGCCAGGGCATCCCGCTTTTTTTCGCTTAACTTTTTTGAGTCCGCCAAGCCTGCAATGGGTCGCGCAGCGTTAAGAATCACCGCCGCCGCGTACACCGGGCCGGCCAATGGCCCGCGCCCGGCTTCATCAACGCCGCAGCGCAGCATGACTGGTTTGTTGCAGCGGCGCGGAAATAGTTGGCTTGGCGCTACTTAGTTTATGCGATTGCAAAAAATTGCTGATGGCATTCACGACACGCTTGCCATTATTTACCGCCAAGCTTGCGTGTAAATCTGCAAAGCGTTCTTGCAATTGCTCGCGCAGCGCTTTGTGATTGATGTAATTACCTAATACTTGCGCGCAATTTTCGGCCGTTGCGTCATCTTGCAAAAGCTCTGGCACGATCCATTCGCCAGCCAAAATATTGGGTAAACCTACATAAGGCAAATAGGCTTTTTTCTTCATCATTTTGTATGTGGTGGGCGACATGCGATACGCCACCGCGTGCGGGCAACGCAGCAGCGCTGCTTCCAACGTGGCCGTGCCACTGGCAACCAAGGCGCAATCCGCAGCGGACAGCGCCAAATGCGAATGACCAAACAATACTTGAATCGGCAATTCGTTGGCTTTTAACTTCCAGCGCATAGCATCAAATTGCTCACGGGTTTCGCGCGTAGCGAGCGGTACTAAAAAATTAGCGTTCGGAAATTGCTGCAATAATAAACGCGCGGTTTCAATAAAAAGTTCGGCATGATAATCAAGCTCAGTTCGACGGCTACCCGGCAAGAGGGCTATTTGTAGGCTGTTTGCAGGCAATCGTAACTGCGTGCGCGCAGCCAAATACTGTGGGGTGGCTGGTGCTAAATCTGCTAACGGGTGGCCGACATAAACAGAGGCTATGCCGGCAGCATCGTAAATTTTTTGCTCAAACGGAAACACCGTGAGCATGAGATCAACGGCTTTTTTAATCTTATGAATCCGCTCGCCGCGCCACGCCCAAATGGACGGGCTAATGTAATGAATCGTGGGAATACCTTTAGCGCGTAGGGCGGTTTCAACGCCCAAATTAAAATCGGGCGCATCAATACCAATAAAAAAATCAGGCCGATTTTTTAAAAAATAATCGCGCACGCCGTTGCGAATGCCGACAATTTCGCGATAGCTCTTTAGCACTTCAATATAGCCGCGCACAGATAATTTATCCATCGCGTACAAACTGGTCGCACCTGCAGCCTGCATTTTAGGACCAGCAATACCGATAAATTCGGCGTGCGGGTAAGCTGACTTAATCGCTTGAATAAGCAGGCTGGCTAATAGATCACCGGAAGCTTCTCCAGCCACAATACCTATTTTCATTACCGCACAATTCCACGTGTGGCTTGATCTAACGAATGCCTCAAGACGCTTAATTCTAGGGTTTCTTCAGGCATATCAGCAATTAATTTTTTAGCCGCATCAAAGGTATTACCATCACGGTAAAGTACCTTGAACGCCGCTTTAATATTTGCCAGTTGCGTGTCACTAAAACCACGTCGCTTCAAACCCTCACGATTAAACCCAGCCACGCGCAATGGCTGGCCGCCTACGGTCATGTAGGCGGGAATATCCATCAGCACCACCGACGATACCCCGCACATTACATGCGCGCCGATGTGTACGTATTGGTGCACACCCGTGAAGCCGCCGAGCACGGCGTAATCGCCTAAATGCACATGGCCTGCAAGCTGGGTGCAATTAGCTAGCGTGGTGTTATTGCCGACCACGCAATCGTGCGCCACATGTACGTAGGCCATGAGCCAATTATCATCACCTACCTGCGTCACGCCTTTGTCTTGCACCGTGCCGCGATTAATCGTGCAGCTCTCCCGTATGGTGTTGCGCGCACCGATAACGGTTTTAGTAGGCTCGCCTTTGTATTTTTTATCTTGATTGGCCTCACCTAAGGATACGAAATGATAAATTTTATTGCTCTCACCAATTTGCGTATGCCCTGTAATCACGCAGTGGTGGCCGATCTCCGTGCCTTTACCAATTTCAACATCGCCATCAATAACGGTGTAAGCGCCCACGCGCACCGTGCTATCGAGCTTGGCCTGCGGATCAATGATTGCGGTGGGGTGGATGAGTGGATTGACCATTTTAATTACTCAATATTGCGCATCGTGCAAAGTAGTTCTACTTCGCACACCACCACATCGGCCACTGTTGCGCGTGCGGAAAACTTGACCAAGCCGCGACGCTCTAGCAATTTTTCGGCGTGCAACATTAGCGTATCGCCAGGTACCACGGGGCGCTTGAAGCGTGCGCTGTCAATACCCGCTAAATACACCACGGTTTTTTCATCGCGCTTGGTGCCCACACTTTTAAACGCCAACAATGCGGCGGCCTGCGCCAAGGCTTCTACAATTAACACGCCGGGCATGACGTGATAATGCGGGAAGTGGCCTTCAAAAAAAGGCTCGTTCACAGTTACGTTTTTAAGCGCCACGATGCTTTTATTCGGCTCAATGGACAGCACGCGATCAACCAACAAAAATGGGTAGCGATGCGGTAGATATTCTTTTATCTCGGTGATGTTCATTGCGCCGGTGTCAGCTACGGTTGTCATTGCGGTTATCCCTTGTTTTTTAAGTCACGTAATTGTTTTGCCATATCGCTTAGATGTCGCAGGTGCACTGCGTTTTTAAGCCATTGATCGTGATCCATTTGCGGCATGCCTGATGCGACCATGCCGGGTTTTTTAATCGATTTGGTAATAAATGTGGTGGCGGCGATCACCGCGAAATCGCAAATTTCTAAATGCCCAATAATTGACGCAGCCCCACCAATCATCACGCGGGAACCAATTTTAGTGCTTCCAGCCACACCAACGCAACCGGAAATTACCGTATGGTCGCCCACGCTCACGTTATGCCCCAACTGCACTTGATTATCCAATTTTACGCCGTTACCGATTACGGTATCGCGCATGGTGCCGCGATCAATGGTGGTGTTGGCACCAATCTCGCAATCATCCCCAATTTGCACGCCACCGGTTTGCGGGATTTTTACGTAGGCACCAGCGTCATCCTTAAAATCAGGCGCGAAGCCAAAGCCGTCCGCGCCGATCACAGCTCCGCTGTGTACGATGCCGCGCGCGCCTATGTGGCAGCCCGCGTACATCACGGCGCGCGCATAGATGACTGTGTCCGCACCCACCGTACAACCCGCGCCAATAACCACTCCAGCACCCAAAAACACATTGTCGCCAATGACGGCACCGTCGCCCACGCTAACAAATTCACTAATTTGCGCCGTTGCTGATACCTCTGCGCTGGCAGCCACGCAAGCTAAGCGATGCACACCCGCCACAAGCAAGGGCACGGGGGCAAATAGCTGCGCTACGCGGGCGAAGTAGGCGTATGGGTTGGCAGCAATGATGCGCGGCTTGTTGGTGCCTTCCGCTTGGTCTAAGGCGACAATTATGGCACCACCTTGTGTGAGGCCTAGCTGGCTGCGGTATTTTGAATTTGCGAGGAAGGTAATTTCGTTTGGCGTCGCACTTTCGATCGCTCCGACCCCCGTAAGCGGCTGCGCGGTCTCACCAATGGCTTCGCCACCGAGGCGTTGGGTAATTTCTGCGAGGGTGAAGGTGGGCATGGATATTTGATGTGGAAAGTGGAACGCGGATTATTCACGAGGGCGCATGCAATGCGCCCCTACAGATGCAGCGCGGCGTGATTTAGCCGTTATCACCACAGGCAGAATTTAAAACGGCAACATATGTTTCCATATGCTGCCGCAATATTAAAGCGCTTTCGGCGAAGCGTTGTTACTTATCAGCCAGCGCTTTCACTACTTTTTCGGTGATGTTGCTTTTGGTGCTGGAGTAAACGGCTTCTTGCAAAATAATATCGAAGCCCTCTTTTTCAGCGATGTCGTTAATGGCTTTGCTGAAGCGTTCCTGCAGGGATGCGATTTCTTCATTGCGACGCAAATTAAAGTCTTCGCGATATTCGCGTTCTAAGCGTTGAAAATCCCTAGTGACCTGCGCCAATTGGCGTTCTTTGGCGATTTTGTCGGCCTCAGGTAGGGTTACGGCTTCTTTCAATAACAACGCTTCCAGATCGCGACCTTGCTTTTGTACTTTGTCCAGCTCGGCTTTTCTGACGGAAAATTCTTTTTCAAGTTTCGCCTGCGCACGTTTGGCGGGTGCGGCTTCGCGCAATAATTTTTCTTGGTCAACAAAGCCAATTTTTGATTGCGCTGCCGCGTCTTGCGACAACACTAAACCAAAAATAAAGGCTGCAATTAACAGCGCGACGATACTAATATTTTTAATCATACCCATTTTAAATTTACCTCAACATCTTAGAAGCCACGGCCTAGCAAAAATTGGAAGCGCTCTACCTTATCATCCGGCTTAGATCTTAGCGGTTTGGCTAAGCTGAACTTCAAAGGGCCAACTGGAGAATACCAGCTTACCGCAAAACCAGCTGATACGCGCATATCCTGAATGCGCACAACTTCATCGCGTCCGAAGACATTGCCGAAGTCTAAGAAAGTAGAAAGCCGAACTGATTTTTCGGTTTTCACACCCGGCATTGGGAACAGTAATTCTAAGTTACCGACCACGCGACGGTTACCGCCAACCGACTCGCCGAACACCGGTCCGTTGATGGTAATTTGCTTCTCCCGCGGGCCTAAGGTAGAGCTTTGGAAACCGCGAATCGAATCTACGCCACCGGCATAAAAGTTTTTAAAGAACGGTAGCGATTTGCCACCGTAGCCGTCAGCGATACCAAATTCATAGTTGGCGGCCAACACAATCGGGCCCCAAATAGGCCGTAAATATTGGGCTTTAAACTGAAAGCGGAAATACTTAACGTCGCCACCGGGCAAGCCAAATTCGGCGTTACCTTCCAGCAAATATCCGCGTGTTGGAAAGTACAAACTATCACGCGTGTCACGTGCATAGCCGACCACACCGCGCACGGTGTCGCTCTTGCTGCCGAAAGTGTTGATGTAATCGATATAGCGTTGTGGGCTGCTTTGGTCAAGCGACAGCTTGGTGCGCTCCCAACCCAAACCAAAGTTAACGATATCGTATTCCGTTACTGGCACGCCGAAACGCAAACCGGTGCCGGTGGAAGTAGACTCGTATGCGCCCGTGTTCAGCGTGGCGGTGTTGATGTCGCGTTGGTATAAATCAATACCGCGCGAAATCCCATCAACCGACCAATAAGGATCGGTAAACGATAGCTCATAGGCACGGCTAGTGGAACCATTATTGATACGGAAAGATAGCTGATTACCAGTACCTAAAATATTGGCTTCCGACACCGAAGCAGAAACCGTGAGCTTGTCAGTTTGCGAATAACCTACGCCAAACTGTAAATTACCAGTGTTGCGTTCTTTTACCGTTACGTTCACGTCCACTTGATCCGGTGTGCCGGGCACCGGTGGCGAATCGATGGTGATGTCTTCAAAAAAGCTGGTGCGCTCTAACCGTTCTTTGGAACGATTGATGGCTGAAATAGAGTACCAAGACGCTTCTAATTGGCGCATCTCGCGGCGAATCACCACGTCGCGCGTGCGGCCATTGCCTTGCACATTAATGCGGCGAATGTAAATACGCCGACCCGGATCAACAAACATGGTGAATTGCGCGGTGCGCTTTTCTTTGTCTAGCTCAGGCACGGGATTGATGTTGGCAAATGAGTAGCCATCATTGCCCAAACGGTCG
>JAYUOW010000088.1:0-16697 GCA_043760555.1 Betaproteobacteria bacterium | reverse complement strand
GCGCCTTTGCTGACTTCTTTACCGAAGATGCCATCCACGGAACCCTGCACGCGCCATTGCAACAGCGTGGACGAGAAGAGATTTATCAGCGCTACTTGGAGGTGTTTGCTCAGTTCCCGCAAAACCACACCACCGTTGTGCATCGCACCGCATTTGGCGCGTTTGTTATCGACCATGAGGTTATTCGTCGCAGCCCAGATGCTGTTCCGTTTAACGTGGTGGCTATTTACACATTCGAGTCCGAGGCAGAATCGAGCGTTGCAGCAGCTCACAAATCGAGTCGAATCACGCGCTGCGACTTCATACGCGAGCAATAACAGCCTTTAATTTTAGCTTCAAATTTTTAACCGTTTGTGCCATGGCTAGAGCAAGAAATCCAATATGAACATCACGCTAATAATTGCCGCTTGCTTAAGCGCGATTGCCGCACTGCTTCACCTTGCCATCATCGTTGGGGGCGCTTCGTGGTATCGGTTTTTTGGCGCTGGCGAAAAGATGGCGTTAGCGGCAGAGGCGGGCAAAATTTATCCAACGGTCATCACCACCGGGATCGCGCTGGTGCTGGCTTTGTGGGCGGCGTATGCGCTAGCAGGCGCGGGTGTGGCCACGGGTGGGTTTGGCGACATTGGCCGATTACCGTATTTGAAACTTGCGCTGGTGGGTATTACCGCCATTTATCTGCTGCGCGGCTTAGCAATTTTTGCGTTGTTTATGTTTGCGCGGCACCATGTAAGCGCGTTTTGGGTATGGAGTTCACTAATATGCCTAGGTTTCGGAGGCGTACATTTATTGGGCGTTTATCAAGTTTCGAATACACTTTAATTTAAAAATTATGCCAATTCATATTGCAAGCAATCCTAAAACGGTAGCCGCGCCCGATGGACACTTTTCTCAGTGTACGGTTGTGCCAAGTGCGGCGCGGTTAATTTTCATCTCCGGTCAAGTGCCGCGCAATGTAGAAGGCCATACCGTGGGTCGCGGTAGCATGACAGCGCAAGCCGAACAAGTTTTTAAAAATCTCAGCGCCCTACTTTTAGCGCACAACGCAACTTTTGAGAACGTGGTAAAAGCCACTATTTTCGTCACCCGCATGGACTTAGCGCATGAGGTCACCGCGGTGCGTGAGCGTTACTGCGGCAATAGCAAACCTGCGAGCACCTTTGTAGGCGTGACCGCGCTGAATGACCCTGATTGGTGGTTGGAAATCGAGCTAATTGCGGCGGTGGGGTAGTGCTGGGAGGATGAAGTCAGCGGGGGAAGGCACTGCGCGGACGACGGACTGAAAGCTGGGGCGGTCGTCAAATATCTTATACTTGCCTAATCTGAACCAGTGCTTTTTAGGGAGCCCTTCATGCAAATTACAGCCGAACTAGACAATCTGCGTTTTGAAAAGCTCCAATCGTTGGAGCAAACGCTTAAAAAAACTAAATCCGAGCTGATCGCCTTGGCCATCGACGAGGCTTTCGCTAAAACGGCGGCCAAAAATTCGGCTCTGTCTTCGGATAAATCACCGGGGAAAACGGCCTACGAACTGATGTTGAAATCTGGTTTTATTGGCTCTTTTGAAGGTGATGGCAACCAATCTGAAAACTACAAAAATGCGTTGGATTGGGGCGTTAAAACATGAACATTGCCGACACCGGTTTTTGGTTGGCGCTCGGCGACAAGAATTTGTTGTTGCCCTAATAGTAGAAACAAATATATGCCTGAAGACGCCCTAAATGCGGGCATCTACAGTATATTTATTAAGCGAAAAATTAAATTTTCACCGGCACAAACTTCAACGACACGCCATTATTACACCAACGTTTTCCCGTCGGTTTTGGGCCATCGTTAAACACATGGCCGTGGTGGCCGCCGCAGCGGGCGCAGTGGTATTCGGTTCTTGGGTAGATTAGTTTGTAGTCGGTGCTGGTCTTGAATGCACCGGGGATGGTGTCGAAAAAGCTGGGCCAGCCGGTGCCGCTTTCGTATTTCATTTCGCTGGTGTACACGGGTAGGTCGCAGCCTGCGCACACGAAGGTGCCTTTGCGCTTTTCGGCGTTGAGTGCGCTGCTGCCTGATGGCTCGGTGCCCTCTTTTCTAAGCACTTTGTAGGCGGCTGGGCTTAGGCGCTTTTTCCATTCGTCGTCGCTTAGGGTGAGCTTGACGATTTTGTCGGCTTTGACTGGGGTGACGTCGATCTCTGTTGGTGGCGCAACTGGCGGGGCTTTGGTTTCGGCTTGCGCGTGGATATGTGTGGTTGCCGCTGTGCCTGCCAAGCCTGCTACCAAGGTGGAGATGCGCGTTAGGAAGTTTCTGCGTTGCATGATTTGGGCTCCTTAAGATTTTTCGGATACTAATTTGGCGATTGAATGTGTTTTGTACGTTATGCCGCCGTAAGTGGATGCAGCAGATTGCGCACTGTAAATCAGTGGTTGTGGGGACTGGATTCCAGCCTCCGCTGGAATGACGGCACTTTTATGCGGCCACCCCAGCAGGATTCGACCGCCACAGACCTTTTTAAGCCGTACCACCCACCGTTAAGCCCTCAATGCGCATTGTTGGTTGCCCTACCCCTACTGGCACACTTTGGCCTTCTTTGCCGCACACGCCGATGCCGGAATCTAGCGCCATGTCGTTGCCTATCATGGTGATGTGGCGGAGCGATTCTATGCCGTTGCCCATTAGTGTGGCACCGACTACGGGATAGGTAATTTTACCGTTTTCGATCATGTAGGCTTCAGATGCTGAGAACACAAATTTGCCGCTGGTGGTGTCGACTTGGCCGCCGCCGAAGTTGGGGGCGTATAGGCCGCGCTCCACGCTGGCGATAATTTCTTCCGGTGTTTTGTCCCCACCTAGCATGTAGGTATTGGTCATGCGTGGCATGGGGATGTGCGCGTAGGACTCGCGACGTGCATTGCCGGTAACGGGTACGCCCATGAGCCGCGCATTTAGGCTGTCTTGAAGGTATCCCTTCAAAATGCCGTCTTCAATTAGCACGTTGTGTTGCGATGGCGTGCCTTCGTCGTCGATGTTGAGCGAGCCTCGGCGATCCGGTAGCGTGCCGTCATCAACCACCGTGACGCCTTTGGCCGCTACTTGCTGGCCAATTTTGCCCGCAAAAAGCGATGAGCCTTTGCGATTAAAATCACCTTCTAATCCGTGGCCTACGGCTTCGTGCAGCAAAATGCCGGGCCAGCCAGCACCTAGTACCACCGTCATTTGTCCTGCGGGCGTGGGCTTAGCGTCTAGGTTGATTAGCGCTTCGCGCACGCCTTGTTTGGCGATTTTTTGTAAGATCTCGTCGGTAAAGTAGCTGTAATCATAACGCCCGCCGCCACCGGTATGACCTTGTTCGCGGCGACCGTTTTGCTCAGCAATGATTGTCACGCCAATATGGATTAATGGGCGCACGTCCGCCGCAATTAAGCCATCGTGACGAGCAACTAAAATGTATTCTGATTCGCCCGATAATCTGGCAATCACTTCTTTAACTCTAGGGTCGATAGCGCGCGCGAATTTTTCTAAGCGTTGTAACACGCTTACTTTTTGGGCATCGGTAAAATGGCTTACTGGGTCACGCGGTGGATAAAGTAACCGGCTGGAGGTGGCCGTATTTAAAGCCTTTACAGCCGGTGCGTTCTTGCCTGCGCGAGCGATGGAACGCGTGGTGTTGGCCGCTGCCATGAGGGCTTCGGCGTTGATGTCGTCTGAGTACGCAAACGCTGTTTTTTCACCACTCACCACGCGCACGCCTACACCTTGGTCGATACTGAAGCTACCTGATTTTACGCGCCCTTCTTCCAGCGCCCAGCCCTCGCTGCGGGTGTATTGAAAATACAAATCGGCGTAGTCGGCATCGTGATGCATGATGTGCGAAAACACTTTTTGTAAGTCGGTTTCGTCCAGGCCGTAGTTGGTGAGCAAAATTTGTTTTGATTGTTCGAAGGCAGTTGCATTGGATATTGAAGCGTGCATTATTGTCCGATAATTTAATTAAACGTGGTGCGATGCGAAAGTGCGGGCAAACTTTTGCGCACTGTTTTTACATACTGTGGGTTGATACCTGCAATGACCACACCGGAGCCGCGCGGCAGACGGTCCAGCACCACGCCCCACGGGTCAACGATCATGGAATCACCATGCGTTTCGCGGCCGTTGACGTGATAGCCGCCTTGCGCGGGTGCAATCACGTAGGCGAGGTTTTCAATGGCTCTCGCGCGGATGAGCGGCTCCCAATGGGCTTTACCGGTGGTTGCGGTAAATGCCGATGGCACTAGAATAAAATCCACTTCGCCCATCGCCCGATACAGCTCAGGGAATCGTAAGTCATAGCAAATAGAAAGCCCCACGCGGCCATAGGGGGTGTTAAAGCTGACTACTTGTGAGCCAGGTTGGATATTGTCGGCTTCGTTGTAATGTTCTTTGCCTAGATCAAAACTAAACAAATGGATTTTGTCGTAGCGTGCTACTTGCTTGCCAGTTTTGTCGTAAACCAAAGTGGTGTTGCGCACGCGCGTGGCGTCACCGCAATCGATGGGAATAGAGCCGCCGATAAGCCAGCAATTGTGTTTACGCGCTTGGTCTTTCATCCAGCGTTGAATTGGGCCGTCGCCGTCGATGCCATTGTTTTGTTCACGCAAGCCCACTTTATCGCTCGATTGCAAACCCATAATGGCAAAATATTCCGGCAGCGCAATAATCCGCGCGCCCGCCTTGGCCGCTAAGCCGATTAGCTTGGCCGCCTCTTCTAGGTTTGCAGCCACATTTGGACCCGACGCCATCTGCACGGCGGCCACGCGATAGAAACTTTGCGTGGACAAAATCACGTCGGTAAATTCCTGCGGCAGCTCGGATTGTTGTTTTGTGAGTATCACGGTGGTGGATTAGAAATTAGTTTGGCTTATTTTACTATCGACGGCGGTGTCGTTACGGCATCCACCCCCGATTTAGCCACTGTATTTTGCCGATCAATTTTAGCCGTAACAGGGTCAGCCCATGTGCCAGTCACGCTAAAGCGCGTGGCCAGCACATTATCTATCGGGTCTTGCAACACTTTTTGCGTTACCAAAAGCGCCGCCCCAATGAGTGGATTAGCCAGCGCCAGTCCTGCTGCCAACGCCATTACGCCACTCACCGCTGGCCGCACCGTCATGACTAAATTTTGGGTTTCATTGTTTAGATTTACCTCACCCGACATTCTTACTTTTGCGGCCGGGCCGTTGATTTCAAAATTTTCGGTGTTGACTACACCACTATTAATTTTCATGTCACCCGTGATGGAGTCAAAAGCGAAGCCCTCGTTAAACACATCGCGAAAATCAAAACTGAAGCGCCGTGGAATCGACTGCAAGCTCATTAAACCTAGCAACTTGCCCGCACCCGGATCAATTTTAGAAAACCGCCCTGCCAGCGCTTCTAGCTTAAATTCGCCAGACAAGCGCGATGCGTCGTATTGATAAACATGCCCCGGCCACGAGAGCGTGCCTTCCAACACGCCACTGCCGCCCTTCATATCATCGGCATGATTAAACTGCGCAAACAGCGCATTCAAATTTTTAACCTGTAATTTGGTTTTCAACGTCGTCGTCGAACCAATAGATGCATTGGAGATGCCCTTGTTTAGGGCATCTCGACGCCATTCGCCGCTGGTTTCAAGCGTGGCGTGGCCGTTGCTAATATTCATTTTATCGATGCGCCACGCGCGTTCTTTGGGTGCGGCAACAAGCTCAAGCTTGCCGAGCTCATAGGTTTTCCAAACAAATTTATCGGCCACGATGTCTAATGCGGGCACGTCGGTTAGCTCGGCAGAAGTGGTTGCAACAGCGGTATTTCCCGCTGTTGGGGCTGCGTCACTCAACACAAAATTACGTAAACGCGCACGCACCAGCCCGCCGTCTCCAAACGCCTGCGGCCGCCACGTCACATCGCCCGCAATGGACGGTGATTCAACCGTCGCGCGCCAATCGGCATCTACTCTGCGCCCTTTTATTTTCATCGCATTAAAGCTGCGGCCAAACGCCACAAAAGAATCCGCGTTTAAATCAAAACCTGAAAATAGGGATTCTTCTGCTTTCGTCGTGCCGCTGCCAACCAGCGGCGTTGCCACCACCGGATACATATTATTAATGGCCATGCGCCACGCATCAAAATCAAGAGCCGCGAGTGTGCCGTTTAGGTAAATCCCCCGTGGAATAGCAGGCTTGGCGTTAGCCGTTGCCGCATTACCGCTTAAATTTAGCACCCCACCATAGATGCCCGTAGCGAGAGGGTCGGCGCCATCCACGGCTTTAAATCGCGCTAACGTTGCTTGAATAACCGGCGCAGTCGGGGTCACGCCTGCTACGCTAATTTGAATACGCTCGGTTGTTGATCCCGCATCGTTGAGCACTACTTTTAATGCGCGGATATCAGACTCAACTTTTTGCGCTGGCGTTGGCAAGCTTGATGAAAGGCCAACTAGGTTTGATTCTAAGCTTATCTTCACCCCACTAGGAGACGGCGTGATGGTCGTGGCAAAATTGATTGTGCCGCGAACTTGTGCGGGTAATTTAAACGGCAATACCTCTTCCAGTTTTGCGACACTTGCGCGACCGGTAATTTCAGTGACTACACTACTTTCACCCCCCCCAGAAATTTGTACCGTCAGCGGGTTATCAAAGGCGGTAGCGGTAATATTGGTGGCCTTCACCGACCTTTTGGTAAATTGAATTAAGCCAGATATATTGCTAAAACTCGGATTCGCAGGGTTGCTGGCTGCACCACCAATAGCCCCACCTACAGCCCCGCCACCAAAATATGCACGGCCATTGCCTTTTTCTATTTGGTAGCTGCCATTTACGCTGAGCTGCTCTGATGTGGTGTCGCGACCGATCGGCACGTTGAGCGCCAAGGTGAGTTTGCCGGACCCTTCAAGCGAAAGAAACTCCGTAAAACTGCCCACGTTTTTTATCATCGGACTTTCACGTAAAAAACGTAGGGTATCTTCTGCGCGTGCATTTGCAACGGCATTTATTTTGATCAATGCGTTTGGTGCTTGTAAGTCTTCAATTTCGACTAAAGCATTTTTAAATTCAGCATTAAAAATTTTTGCCTTATCAATTTTTAACGCCAATTTTGTGTTGTGAAACGCTAAATCTGCGTCAATCGCATCAACTTGTGGCCAGCTATCAACGTACCTAAAAACCGCATTGCGCGTCTTTAGCGCAAGCTTAAAATCGCCACCTACGCCGTTATGAAACGGAAAATCATACAGTGCGCCCCGCACTGAAAAGTCTCCGCCTACGATGCTGCCGCTGCGCAATGCGCGCTCAATGTAGCTGCGCGTATCGGGCAGGCTAATTGGTAAATAATCACTCACCTTGGCTAAATCAAGCTGCGTAAATTTGCCCTTAATATCTACGGTGCCAGGAGATTTATTTGGGCTATTGACGGTGGCGTTTTTGCCGTTATCCAGTAAATAGCTGCCGCTCAGATCGCCCACTAAGCCGGGATTACTCAGCGATAGGCGTGCAATATCTACTTTCAATCCAATATCGCTAAACGCCCACGCGGCATCTGCATCTAGTGCATCAAACACCAGTGGCTTTTTGAATGTTTCGGGTAATTCAAACTGGAATTTTTTAGACGCGATGATGAGTTTTCCGCCCTTCTCGGTCGCATCGATATTGCCTGAAAAGCCGCTTAACCCGGGCGTCTTGCCATCAGCATTGATGCCAAACTGTGCCACTTCGCCCGTCACCGCGTACTGCTTTAGCGCGTCTAAATAGCCTGTCCACGTAAATTTAGTTTTGCTCACCAAGCCGCGCGGTGCGTAGCGCTTAACCGCATCGCGGGCGGATGCGCCCACGGGAAAGTAGCCTAGAAGGGAGGTGACCACTTTTAAATCAATCGCGTTGGCAGTAAATTCCCCCGCCGCTTTTTGCGCATCATTTTGATGCAGCATCGATACTGAAAAATCAGCGGGTGTGGCCGCAGTTACTTCTTTGGTTTGGAACGTTAAGTTGCGGCTGCCAACTTTAAAGCCGCCGTCCAGCGCGTCATAATCGATGCGCCCTGCAAGCTTCGCAATTTGTAGCGGTGCCAAGTTTTCACCAATTTGCAAGCTGGTATCGCCAATATTTAGGTCGGCACTGATGCGCGCAATCGGGTTACCGCGCTGCTTTGTGATGGGCGATTCGGTGTCAATATCAATCCACGACCGCAAATTGCCACGACCGGTTTTTAGCTGGTCAGGCAAAGCCACGTACTGTTTAATTTCATCTAAATTAAGATCGGCCACCTGTGCAAATATTTTGCCTTGCACCTGCCAAGTACCGAGCTTGTTATTCGGGTTGGTATTTGTAACGGGCGGTGCCAGCTGTAACTCTGCGCGTGCCTCTAACATCGTTGCTAGAGGCGAAGGCGGCCTAGCCGTGAACGCAAGGCGATGCTTGCCCGACGCCTTCTCTATTTTTAAATTTAAGTCGGTAAGTATTAGCGTTTTATCCAGCTGTAGATCATTCCACGTCAAGCTTGCATTGCGAATTTCAGCACCCGGTTGATCGAGCAAAAATTCAACTAAACGGCCATCTCCCGCTTCGGCGGACGGTTTGTTGATCGCTTTGCCGGCAAAATAAATTAAGCCGTCTTTAGTGCGCGTCAAGGTTAGCGTGGGTGAATAAACCTGTACGTTGGAGAAGCGCGGCTGCCCCATTGCTAAGCTCCACCATGAAAGCCCCGCGTGCAATGCGGGAACGCTTAACGACTCACGGCTAAGCCACGATTGCGCCGTGGCTTCAGGAGCATCTAATAACTTGGCCGTAGGTGTGGTAATTATGGCTGGCGCAAACACGACATTTTCGAGTGATATGGTAGGACGAAATCCGTGCCATTCGCCCTTCATCTTTCCCGCACTTACTTTCATGCCAGTGGCACCACTTAGCCGTGCCAAAATATCATCTTGGTAGCGCTCAATATTGGGCATCACCACAAACCGCGCAGCGCCCACCACCACACATAACAGCAGCGCCGCGCCGATTAAGCACCAGTAGGTGATGCCGTTTAGCGCGCGTCGACAAAATCCGAGAAAATTAAATAATTTGATAGGGAAGCCTGTTTGCTTTGTTGAGCACTCTTCTGCCACAACGAATTGTGTATGCTACATTTTACCGAGGTTCCACCCACTTAAACGCGACTGAAGTAGTGAAATAAGGTCTATTTTTTGCGTATTTTTTCTATCGCTAAATTGTTAACGCTCGAGGCCATAAAATGTATGACTTGCAATTGCAGAAAATGTTTCAGGCATCTCCCTTCGCGCAGCGTTTATGTGCGGCCGATGCGCCGTTATGTGACTTTTTGCGCAACCATGCTGGCACGCCGCTAGACTACGCCGCTTTAGCCACGCTATGCACGCTAGAATCAGTAGAATCAACCTTCTCCAGCCTACGCCATGCGCGCCGCCGCGTGATGCTGCACCTTATATTTCGTGACATCAATGGCTTAGCTGACTTGAATGAAGTGCTGCGCGTGGTGTCTGAATTCGCTGAAATTACCGTGAATGTGGCGCTTCGCGCAGCGCACGCAGAGCTACAAACGCGCTACGGCTCGCCAATTGGCAGCGCGAGCGGGCTGCCACAGCATTTATTGGTGGTGGGTATGGGCAAGCTGGGGGGGCGCGAGCTAAACGTGTCGTCAGATATTGATTTAATTTTTACCTATGCCGAAGATGGCGAAACTTCTTTATCGGATACCGCACAAAGCAGCATCAGCAACCATGAGTTTTATGCCCGCGTGGGCAAGCGTGTGATCGCGTTGCTAGACCAAACTGACGCGCTAGGTTTTGTGTTTCGGGTAGACATGCGGCTGCGACCGTTTGGCGATAGCGGGCCATTGGTGTCGAGTTTTGCGGCCTTGACTGATTATTTCATCAAGCAAGCGCGGCCGTGGGAGCGCTACGCGTGGCTGAAGGGGCGCGTGCTGAATACGCTTGATTCAGACATAATCGCAGGGCAAAAAAAAGGGTTGATGGAAATCGTGCATCCCTTTGTATTTAGGCGTTATCACGACTATGGCGCTATTGCAGAAATGCGCGATTTACATGGGCAAATTAGGTTGGAAGCCACCAAACGCAATCGCTTAGATGATGTAAAAGTGGGGCCCGGCGGTATTCGTGAAATCGAATTTATCGCGCAGCTTTTTCAGCTAATTCGCGGCGGACGCGAGCATGCGTTGCAAACGCGCTCAACCCGTAAAGCACTCAATATCATTGCGCACAATCAACTGCTAAGCACCGCTGCCGTCGCAGCATTGCAAGCTGCGTATACTTTCCTGCGCAATGTGGAACACCGCTTGCAGTATCGGCATGACCAACAAACCCAAAGCTTGCCGACAATTGAAGCTGAATGTTTGGGCATTGCCGTTAGCATGGGTTTTGCTGATTGGCCAACTTTTTTAAGCGCGCTCAATACGCACCGCAATGTAGTGAGCCAAGCGTTTGAAACTGTGTTTAATGCGCCAGATGCACAAACTACTGATGGTGTAGAAGCCAATAAAACCGGCAGCCTTGATAGCAATGCCCTGAAGATGCCCGATTATATTGCCTCTTGGAGCAGTGTATTAGCGCAAATTGGCTATGCCGCAGACGCACAAACAGCCATTGCAACATTGCTGGCGCAATGGCTACACAGTGCGCGCCATGCGAATTCAAGCGATAAAAATGTTACTCGCCTGCGTTTTTTGGCGCGCACAAGTTTGGCGCTAATTATCGAGCAATCCCCCAAAGATCCGATCAACGCTGCGCGTCGCACCATTGCGGTGTTGGAAGCTATCGACCGTCGCGAAACTTACCTTGCCATGCTCACGCAATACCCAAATGCAGTGGCGCGCTTAGTGCGGGTGTGTGCGCAAAGCAGTTGGGCGGCCGAGCAAATTAGACGCCATCCAATTTTGTTAGACGAACTTGTTGGCGTACAAAAGGTGGCCAATCCATCCGCGATGTTTCCAGCGCTGCGTACCGAATGCGATGCGCAGCCCAATGATGTTGAGCGCCAATATGATTTGTTGCGCACTTTTAAGCACGCGCAAACGCTACGCTTAAACATCGCCGATATTGAAGGAAAATTGGGCGTGATGGAATTGTCCGATGCGCTTTCTGATTTGGCTGATGGCTTGCTGGACGCAACATTGGTATTGGCCTTAAGGGAGCAAATTCGCCAGCAAAATCAAGCGTCTTCAGCTGATATGGCAACAAATTGGGTGCCGCCAAAAAGCTTTGCCATCATTGGCTACGGCAAGCTTGGCAGTAAAGAACTAGGCTATGCGTCCGACTTAGATTTAGTTTTTTTGTATGACGATACTGCTGAAAAAAGTGCAGGCGCACCATCGCAAACAGCCTATTTTGCGCGTTTTGGGCAGAAGGTAAATAGTTGGTTAAACACCCTAACGTCAGGCGGTATTTTGTATGAAACAGATTTGCGCCTCCGCCCTGATGGTAACGCGGGGCTGTTGGTTTCAAGCTTAACTGCCTACGAGGATTATCAGCTAACGCGCGCGTGGACATGGGAGCATCAGGCGCTCACACGGGCGCGCTGGTGTGCGGGTGATCCGGCGCTGAAGGCGCGGTTTGACGCCATTCGCAATAAAGTGCTGCAAAAATCGCGCGATGTGGCAGCGCTTAAATCCGAAATTGCGCAGATGCGGCAGAAAATGCACGCTGAAATTAAGCCACCCAAAGACCGCAATGGCGTGAAGATGTTTGATTTAAAACACGTATACGGCGGCGTAGTGGATATTGAATTTATGGTGCAGTTTATTGTGCTGGCGTACAGCCATCAGCACCCAGAATTAGCGGAAAACAAAGGCAATACCGCCCTACTCTTTCGCGCTGCAGCACTCGGTATTTTGGCTGAGGAAGATGCGGCAATTTTAGCTAAAGCTTACTTGAGCTATCGCGCAAAAATCCACGTCGCGCGCAACAATAATGAAAGCCAAACTGTGATTACTGACGATGAATTGAGTACCGAGCGCGCGAGTGTGGCGCGGGTGTGGAATACAATTTTAGGTTAATGCAGCAATGGCGGCATTGAGTTTATCCGCATCAAAATGATAGTGACAAACTTCAACGTCGTTAAGCAATAGCACCGGTACTTTGTCGCCCCACAGCGCTTCTAGCGCTGCAAATTCGTCTACATCAACCACCTGAAGATGCCCTATTATTGGGCTTCTTGAGGCATCGCCTAACGCCGCGTGCCAAGCCATAAATTGCTCCTGCATCACATCACAAAGATGGCAGTAACCGCGAGAGAGCATCGTTAGTTTCATGTTTACAAACCTTTAAACCTAGAAACGGCAGTTGACCGCTAACATTACTTGGAGATGCCCGTGTTTATTGGTACTTTACGGCCTCTACACCTTCACCAACTCGGAGAGAGCGCTACGAATGTGATTGCACAATTTTGAAACTCCCTAGCTGCGTTGTTCCTCCTCGCAGGGTGAAGCCTGCGTCGTCGTCGCGCCTTGCCAGGAAGTCTCAAAATCGTACACTCACATCCGTCCAACTGCCGTTTCTAGGTTAAATTAAAACGCCGCATTGCTCGAGAAGAAGCAATGCGGCGTTCTTATACAAACAACCTCAACCCAGATTACTCAGCCCAGATTACTCAGCCTCTACCCGGAAAGTAACAAACCGTGGTTCGCCTTTGTTATTGCGCACTTGCAGGCCGATTGGTTTCTTTAAATCGAGTTTTGATGCAATCGCTTCAAACTGTTTGGCAGTAGTAATTTCTGTGGTGTTAATCCGCGTAATCACATAACCTGCCTCCAAAATTGTGTTGGCCGCACCTGATACAGCATCCACCATCACGCCGTCTTTCACCTTGTACTGTTTCTTTTGCTCGGCATCTAGGTCAGAAACTGCAATGCCAAGACGGCCAGGTTCTGACGCTTCTTTGGTTTTGGCTTTCTTCACTTCAGGTTTGACATCGTCTTTAATTTCGGCAACCACGGCGGTAACTTCTCTAGCAGCGCCATTGCGCCAAATAGAAAGCTTCACGGCCGTACCCGGTTTGGTGCTGCCAATAATGCGCGTGGTTTCGGAGCTACCTTCAACTGCTTTGCCATCAATACGCAAAATAATATCGCCTGGCTGCAAGCCTGCTTTTTCAGCTGGCGTATCTTCGGAAACCCTTTGAATAATGGCACCTTGGGCTTTTGTTAAGCCATTGGTTTCAGCTACATCCTTCGTCACGTCTTGAATTTCGACACCTAGTCTGCCGCGCGAAACACGACCTGATTTTACGATCTGATCGGATACTCGAATGGCTTCATCAATTGGAATTGCAAACGAAATACCTTGGTAAGCACCGGTACCAGAATAAATTTGCGAATTTACGCCCACTACTTCACCGCGCACATTAAACAACGGACCGCCAGAATTGCCGGGGTTTACCGCTACGTCAGTTTGAATAAATTGCACGCCGCCACTATTAGGGCCGCGACTTACTTCATCGCGGCCTTTTGCGCTCACGATGCCTGCCGTCACGGTATTGCGAAAGCCGAACGGCGAGCCGATAGCAACGACCCATTCGCCAACTCTTAGCTTACTGGTATCGCCAATAGTTACCTTAGGAAATGCCACGCCTTCAATTTTTAATACGGCGATGTCGGAACGCTCGTCTGAGCCTAAAACTTTCGCTTTGAATTCACGCTTATCGATCAAGGTGACGGTCACTTCATCGGCCTTTGCCACAACGTGTGCGTTGGTCAGCAACAAGCCATCGCTACCGATAAAAAACCCAGAGCCTTGTCCGGAAGGACGCAACGGCAGACGGCTATTTTCTTTAGGCGACTTCGGTGTTGCTCTAGGATCGCGTGGATCAGTGCGCCCGCCACGGTCAGGCATGAAGCGACGGAAAAACTCTAAAAATTCTTCGCTTTGCTCAGGATCAACACCGTCTGGCAAATTGAAATTACCACCCGCTGGACTGCGGCTACGGGTGCTGATGTTTACTACGGCTGGACCTTGTTTTTCAACGAGCTCAACAAAATCAGGTAGGTCTTTGGCGTAGCTATTTTGTGCGGGCACAAATAACGCAGCGCCCACACTAATCAGTGCGCAAGCCACAAAACTCTTGATGGTTTTATTCATACATTCTCCAAAACTAAACATTAAAAAAATTGCGCCAAACTGATGATTGTCAGTGGGCGCGGGTTGCAAACAATATCATTATATAAATGGGGACGATTGCTCGAAAATCTAGTAGAAACTACCGCCGCCCTTGGGGTGCGACAAATTGCGTCGCCATACCTGTATGACGCTTCACGCCATCAGCAATGGCCTGCACTGCAGCCACTGGCACTTCGCCTACCACGGTAATTTGAAACTCCGCAACGGGTCGCAAAGCATAGTTTGTGGCGCCGACGCCCGTGCTTTGCGTCATCACCTTTTCAACACCAGAAGCGGATTCAACAAACACCGAAACATGCGCTAGGCCATCAGAAAATACGATTTGCGAAACCGGCCCGGTGCGACCCGCCAAGGTGCGTGAAAACTCCAGTACCTTCTTAAAACCTGGCGGCACGGACGCTGCTTGCCAGCCGGTCTCTTGGGTGGTCACGTCTTTTGGTACCGCATAATCTTTCTGCCATCCGGGAATCGCTTCAAAACGCGAACGTAGGCTTTGCGTGGCGATATTGCGGCCAATTTCAAGCTGCGTGAACGAAAACGATTCAACCATTTGGTTTTGGTTATTGTACATGGCGGCACGCAGCAGCAAACCGCTTTGCAGCTCTGAGCATAAACGATGCAAATAGCGCATACCGTCTTTTGGCTCAAGCGTAATCCACTGGCACTCTAGCCCGCCGATGCGCTCAACGCCGGTTACTTTTAAGTTGTAATTTTCAAGTACGGCTTGGGCGTTGCCGGTGATGAGTGAAGGGAAAAACCGCCCTGTCATGCGGCGGTCAACCAGCACGGTTTTTGAGTCTGGTCGGTACAGCATAATTTCGTCATTACGACGTACAATTTCTTGCACCGGGCCATCTAAAAATTCAATTTTCTCTTGCTCAACACCCGCGCGATCGACCAAGTGGGTGATGCGTGTCGTCACACTTTGATCCGGCGTTTGATGCACCACCACACCGGTGTAGGCCAGTGTTTTTGCGGCGTTCGAAATTTTTGTCAGTATGGCGAGGGGATCAACTTTTGGCTGAAACATTGGATAGCGTGGCTCACGTTGTTGTGCCAGCGCCCCGCCCATCCAACATGCCGATACAAAAAACGCACCCAATACTGGCAGCATTTTAGTGCGTATGCTTTTTGATGCATCCGCTGCAACTTCGCGTCGTGAAGACAGGCTTAATCTGGGCAAAATAAACCCAAAATTGGATAAGCTAAAAATATTTGTGATGAGGCTCGTCATGAGTGATTTTGCAGGATTACCGAGAAGCGATGAGAATAAAAAAAGGATTGGATTTAACAAACAACAGCGCTAGATTTATCATTACATTTGGTCGAAAACGTGGCTTGCTTATAGTGACTTAAGCCACTGGTATTCGCAAACTGGCGATGCAATACCAAATAATCATTTACGTTTACGGTAGGTGCGGCTACGGTAATAACAGATGCAGGCGCTTGTTGCGCAATGAGTTTCACACCACCATCTGGCCCACCTGATTGCTGCGTTTTCATCGCCACAATGCCCACTGCTGACACCGTAACAATCGATGCTGCAACAGCCATTGCAAGCCGTGGTCCACGTGATAAACCGCGACCTGTCACCATGCCAATAGCACCAATTACTTTTGATTTAGGCCGTACTGCACTTGGCGCAAATACGGTTGGCTCATCAGCCAATGCGGCAAATATAGCGTCGGCACGTTGACGACGCTTACCGCACACGGCTTGCGCATCCAAGGTATCGGCGCGCATTACATCGGCCATCAAATGATAAGTTTCCCAGCAATCACGCTGATCTTCATTGGCACCTAATTGCGTAATGACCTTCGCTGCTTGGGTGCGGTCAAGCTCACCATCCATTAGGGCTGAAAGTTGCTCGTTCATTTCACCATCTCCTATCTTTGGCGGTATCGAGTTGCGGGCGTAATTGTGTGGCGACGGCTTCGCGAGCTCTAAAAATACGCGAGCGCACGGTACCGATGGGGCAGTCCATAATTTCTGCGATTTCTTCGTAACTTAAACCATCAATTTCGCGCAGGGTAATTGCGGTGCGTAACTCTTCAGGCAGGCCATCAATTGCGGTATTTACGGTAAGTGCTATTTGCTTTGACATCAGCAAACTTTCTGGCGTGTTCAAGTCGCGCAATCCATCGGCTTCTTCAAAGTTTTCGGCTTCATCAGCATCGAATTCGGTGCTGGTCGGGGCACGACGACCTTGCGTAACTAAATAATTTTTTGCGGTGTTCACTGCAATGCGGTACAGCCAGGTATAAAAAGCACTGTCGCCGCGAAAATTTGCTAGCGCACGATAAGCCTTGATAAACGCTTCTTGCGTGATGTCTTCTACCTCGCCATGATCGCGCACCATACGCGACAACAAGCGTTCTACCTTGCGCTGATATTTTATTACCAGCAATTCAAACGCGCGCTTTTCCCCTAACTGCGCCCGCTCTACTAATTGTTGGTCGACCTCGCGGTCACTCATTTTCTCTTGGATTTTTGACTCGCTTGCTTTCGCAACATTTTGCTTCACTGATTCAAACAAACCAGATGCAGC
>JAYUOW010000087.1:0-5523 GCA_043760555.1 Betaproteobacteria bacterium | reverse complement strand
CGCCGATGATAGTGCGGATCTCCCGTGCGAAAGTAGGTCATCGCCAAGACCCTTATAAACGCAGCCCCTCCCAGATTACTGGCGAGGGGCTTTGTTTTGTGCGGCGACAATAGCGCGACAAAAGTGCGCGACGAAAGTGCGCGACACATCCGACAGCTTCGTGCGGTGGCGACTTCAATGCAGCACCTAATAGACGCAGATGCCCAATTTTTGGGCGTTTGCGCATCTAACGCAGCTTTCTTTGCTGCATTGCAACAGAAAAACATTGCTTTCCGCCTGCTCGTTTGCTACATTGTTGCTTTAGTTATTAAACCTCTCGCACAAGACAAATGAAAGCAAATCGCTTCTTTTCTTATTGGTACTTTTTCTCAAGCTTTGGCGTGAGAAGGGGTGTCGTTGCGTAGTTAGTTTTTGCAAATACGATAGAAAGTCCCAATCCGCCAGCCTCAAAATCTGGCGGTTTTTATTTGTGCTGCTGGATTGAGTCAATCAGTTTTTTGAGTTTTGATTCCTTCGGAGCCGCATCATGAAAGTAGCCGCAGCAGCCTTGAAATTAGCAATCGAAGCAGAACTCGCCGTAGCGCCGCAAAATATTTTGCCAGCTACCCATCACCCACTTTATCTTGTAGACGACGCAGAAAATCTCATGGCACACAATACCGACGACACCCGCATTAAAAGTATTAAAGAATTGGCGCCACCTCTGGATTTGGTGCGCGAATTTCCGTGTACCGATGCAGCTTCTGAGACAACTTTTCGAGCGCGGGACGCCATCCATCGCATTTTGCACGGCGCCGATGATCGTCTGTTGGTGGTGATTGGTCCCTGTTCGATTCACGATGCGGAAGCCGCGCTCGACTACACTAAGCGCCTGCTGCCGCTCAAAACCGAGTTGGATGCCGACTTAAAGATTGTCATGCGTGTTTACTTTGAAAAGCCGCGCACGACAGTGGGTTGGAAGGGTTTTATTAACGATCCTGATCTTAATGAAAGCCATGACATCAACAAAGGCTTACGTGCAGCGCGTAGTTTATTGTTGCAAATCAACGAGATGGGCATGCCTGCAGGTACGGAATTTTTGGATTTAATTTCGCCGCAGTATTTTGCAGATCTCATCAGCTGGGGCGCGATCGGCGCGCGTACGACTGAATCGCAGTCGCATCGCCAGTTGGCGTCTGGCTTGTCGTGTCCAGTTGGTTTTAAAAACGGTACCGATGGCAATGTGCGCATCGCAGTAGATGCCATTAAGGCATCTTCTGCGCCGCATCACTTTTTATCGGTCACTAAAGCCGGTCATTCGGCCATAATTAGCACCAACGGCAACGAAGATTGTCACGTGATTTTGCGCGGTGGCAAAACGCCGAATTACGACGCGGCTAACGTGGATTCCGCCTGTCAAGAGCTCGCAAAATCCGGTTTGGCGCAACGCCTGATGGTTGATTTTTCGCACGCCAATTCCAGCAAGCAATATCAAAAGCAAATGGATGTATCCACTGACATCAGTAATCAGCTTGCCGCCGGTGAAGACCGCGTAGTCGGCGTGATGGTTGAGAGCCATATCAACCCTGGTCGTCAGGATTTAAACCCCGGCAAACCACTTGATTACGGCGTGTCTATTACCGATGCGTGCATTGGCTTTAGCGATACCGAAATCTTGCTACGTCAACTCGCCCACGCCGTGCGTCAGCGTCGCGTATTTAAGCAAGGCAAGCTTGATTAAGTCGTGCCGGTGGCAGCTCAGTTTTGCCCTCGCAATGGCGTGGTTGTTTGCAAATCACGCCATTGCCGCAATTGTAATTACGGATGATGCGCAGGTTCGCGTAGCACTAGCGCAGCCTGCCAAACGCATCGCCACTCTCGCCCCATTTTTAACTGAACTCGTTTACGCCGCTGACGCAGGCAAACAGCTTGTTGGTGTTTCAGCCTTTAGCGACTATCCGCTCGCTGCTAAATCTATCCCCGTCGTTGCCGATTATCAAGGTGTTGCGATGGAATCGCTGCTCGCGGCCAAGCCAGATTTGGTGCTCGCATGGCAAACTGGCAATCGCCCGCAGGACATTGTGCGCATCAAAGCGCTGGGTATTCCGGTAGTCCAATTTGAACTAAAAACCTTGGCCGATATTCCGCGTGCAATCACCAAAATCGCCCTATTAACGGGCGTTTCCGAGCAACCGCAAGCTGTACAAGAGTTCAATTTGCGGCTGTCCATGTTGACAAAAAAGCACAGCCCAACGCCGCAAAATAAATCCAGCGTGCAAGTCGTGCGTTATTTTTTACCCATTGAACGCATGCCGTTGATGACCTTGTCCGGCGCGCACATCGTATCCAAAGCGCTTGCTGTTTGTGGTGGGGAAAATATTTTTGCCAACGCTGCAGCCTTAGCACCGGTGGTAGATAAAGAGGGCATTGTGGCCGGAAATCCCGAGATCATTTTTGTATCGGCCGCTACCGCTGGACGGGAAGCGCTTCACGCGCCTGTAGGTGATGGCTTAAGTACTCTCCCGGTCGTCGCGATTAAAAATAATCATGTATTTGGGCTAAATGCCGATTGGCTAATGCGCCCCACGCCGCGCATGCTCGGCGCGGTGGAATCAGCTTGCGCTGCTATAGATTTAGTCCGTATAGCGCGCGGGAATCGCCCAAGTGACGTGAGCCAAGCGCAAGCGATTAAATAGGCTAAAAAGACTGTAGATGCCCTAAAATAGGGAATCTACAGCCCATTTAAAGCATCGCCGCAGCCGATACGCCGCTGGCTTTATCCCTGGATTGCGCTACTTCAAGCGTCCCACACCCCAGCTCGTCGCATTTCACCCAAACGCGACGCAGCAAGGCTTATACTGCTTTGGCTCGCTTTCGCTCTTCCACGCTTTTAAATCATAAGGAATTTTAATGCCACTCCTGCCAAGCCGCATCGCCATCGGTTGCGCGTTAAGCATCACGCTCTTTTCAGCAGGCACCGGTTTTGCCATCGCACAAGCGCCCAAGCCAAACACCGCTAAAGCTTCAGTTGCACCCTTTACCGTCGCCAAGCCAGCGAACACGACCAAGCGCTACACCGTAGCCCAGTTTTTAGCCACCACCTCCATGCGCGGCGCGTCGTTCAGTGCAGACGAAAAACGCATCATGTTCTCAAGCAACGAAAGCGGTATTTTTAATGTTTACGCCATTCCCGTGGCTGGTGGCAAGCCCACAGCGCTCACTACCTCTAAAACTGACACCACATACGGCGTACAGTTTTTTCCAACCGATGACCGCGTGCTCTACAGCCGCGACAACGCGGGCGACGAAAACAATAAAATCTACGTGCGCGGCTTAGACGGCAGCGAAATTGCGCTGACACCGGGTGCCAAATTTCGGTCGCAGTTTATGAGTTTTAAAAAAGATAATTCTGTTTTTTACATTAGCAGTAACGAAC
This sequence comes from Betaproteobacteria bacterium, assembly GCA_043760555.1. Classification (GTDB taxonomy): domain Bacteria; phylum Pseudomonadota; class Gammaproteobacteria; order Burkholderiales; family Usitatibacteraceae; genus JANMDR01. The sequence goes on along the minus strand of JAYUOW010000087.1, from coordinate 2,108 downwards.
GCGACCCGAAGTTTTTCGACATCTATAAATACGACATCACCACCTACGCACGCACCTTGTTTTTTAAAAACGAAGGGGGCATGAACCCGTCGGTGATGAGTGATGATGAAAATTGGATCGCGCTCAATAAACCCAACACCACCAACGACAGCGATATTTGGCTGCACAACCGTAGCAAAGGCACCACAACGCGCATTACCCCGCATGAAGGCAACATCAAATTTAGCGCGCAAACGTTTGACCCCGCCTCAACGCGCCTTCTACTATCCAGTGATGAAGGCGGTGAATTTAGCCATTTGCGCGCCTATGATTTAACCACCGGCAAGCTCAGCGATTTTGAAAAAGCAACTTGGGATATTGCTTTTACTTATTATTCTCGTGACGGGCGCTATCGCGTAACTGGCATCAATGAAGACGGCAGCGTGGTGCTTCGTATTAAAGCCGTGGCACCTAATGGCACCGAAACAGCAGTGCAGCTTCCAACGCTTCCCGGCGGCGAAATTCGCGGCGTGAGCTTTTCACAAAATAGCGCGCGCATGGCGTTTTACCTCAACGGCGACCGTTCGCCCAGCAATTTGTTTGTGCACGACTTTAAAACCCAGCAAGTCAAACAGCTCACCCAAACCCTTTCCAAAGAAATCAACCCCGCCGACTTAGTCGAAGCCCAAGTGGTGCGCTTTAAATCATTCGATGGCATGGTCATTCCCAACATTTACTACAAACCCAAAGAGGCAAGTGCCAAAAATAAAGTGCCCGCCATCATTTACGTACACGGCGGGCCGGGCGGGCAAACTACCCGTGGTTATAGCGCGCAAATTCAGCATTTGGTTAATCACGGCTATGCGGTGCTGGGCATCAACAATCGTGGCAGTTCTGGCTACGGCAAAACATTTTTTGCCGCCGACGACCGTAAACACGGCCGCGAGCCGCTCTGGGATTGTATTGAGGCCAAAACATGGTTAGCCAGCCAAGATTATATTGACCATGAGCGCATCGCCATCATGGGCGGCAGCTATGGCGGCTACATGACCGCCGCAGCCTTGGCCTTTCGCCCAGAGGCGTTTAAAGCAGGTGTGAATATTTTTGGCGTTACCAACTGGATACGCACGCTTGAAAGCATCCCGCCGTATTGGGAGGCGCAGCGCAAGTCGTTGTATGAAGAAATCGGCGACCCGGTAGCAGACCGCGAATTTTTAACGGCCACCTCGCCGTTGTTTCACGCCAAAGAAATTCGTAAACCCATGCTCGTTATTCAAGGTGCCAACGACCCACGGGTCATCAAAGCCGAAAGTGACGATATTGTCGCCGCCATTAAAAAGAACAACGTGCCCGTTGAATACGTGGTGTTCGATGACGAAGGACACGGATTTTCTAAAAAGAAAAATACCGCAGAAGCCTACCAGCGCATTTTAGACTTTTTAGATAAGCACCTGAAGAGCTAAACGATGCTTTGATGTGCCTGAAGATGCCCTATAATAGGGCATCTTCAGGCATTTAATACCTGCGCTTTATTGCCAATGGGGCAATGGCGATGTTTTGGCAAACCGCGTAATCATGGCCGTCAGCTCCGCCCACACCGCTGGCAGCGGCACGCCAATTGGCGCATTGAACGTTAAAATTTGCTGCAATGCGATGTTATTTTCGCGCCAGCTATTCGCGCCGTTGTTTAGGTTTTGCAAAATCGGCATCATGCGGTCAATGGCGTAAGCGAATATGGCCTCGTTGGTTCGTCGCGTTTCAAATTCGTCCCACCTTGCAAACGCCCACTGGGCTTGGGTTTCGGGCAGGGTGTTAAACAGCTTACGCGCGCCTTCACGTTCGGCATCGGCTTGCGCCGCACTTTTGCCATCGTACACAATTTGGTCGCCCACTTCAATTTCGGGTATGTCGTGCACCAACAGCATTTCAACCACGCGCCCAATATCAATTTGTATTGAAGACTCCGCCGCAAATAAGCACGCCATCACGCAAATTTGCCAGCTATGTTCGGCACTGTTTTCATAGCGGGAAAGCCCGACTGGCTTGGTTTTTCGGGTGATGGCCTTTAACTTGTCGAGCATGACGCCAAACTGAAATACCTGCTGAATTTGTTCAGAAGTCATCATTTT
>JAYUOW010000086.1:0-16801 GCA_043760555.1 Betaproteobacteria bacterium | reverse complement strand
TTGGCACACTATGCCCAACCCTGCGCGAAAATTTATCGTAGCCAAACCGATGCAGCTTAACCGTAGTGACCGCCGCGCGGCAGGCATCAAAGCCAGCAGCAAAACGAGCACGGCGCCGGTAGCGGCTAGGCCTTTACCGCCCCTAGACGACATGTTGTGCTGGGAAGTGTTGTGTAATCGACTAGATACTTCACGCATAGCGCAAGTGTTTTCGCTAAAAAATTTGCCCACCGGCGTATTGACCTTGGCCGCTGAAGGGTTGGTGCTGGATGACCCGCGCTTACTAGTGACAACCGCAGCGCGATGGTTTAATGAGATGCGTATCGGTAAATCCGACACCACCCATCCTGACCTGCATAGCGTGCTAATCCATTATGGCCAAGCCTGCATTAGCCTCGGCGCTGATGCGTTGTATCTGGAGATACTAAATGCGCTTTCAACCCACGATAATAAAACGTTGCGCAGCCAAATTTTGCAGCAATTAGCGGTGTTTTGTGGCGATAGGGGAGACGCGGTGAAAGCACAACAACACTTTGATGCCGCGTATGCTGCCAATCCAGATGATTTAAATTTAGCATCGTTGGAAGTAACCTTATTGATCAAAACCGGACAGCGCGAACAGGCGCAGCAACGCGCATCATTTTGGGTGGGTCACTTTGCCGCTCGACAAATTACGCGTCCGCCGGTAGTGACCAATTTGCTGCAAGCCGTGGCCGATGGCGCAGATGGGATCCTTGCATTGGCTAACTCTATGGCATCGATCCTTCCTGAATGGGAGCGACGTTTTTTTGACGTCGTGACCAAAGGCTTAATGCAGCCCATCGCGCATGACCTTCTGCAAAGCACGTTGCAAACACAAAATTCCTATGGCGTTGTTGAGGCCAGACTAATTGCCAGCGCTGCCCTGCTTGACTTAGAGCGCGAATGGCGTCAAGTTTGGCCGCTACCCAAAGCAACGGATAGTGAATTATTGCCCGATGAAACTGTGCCTATTTGGGAGCCACCACAGGTTGAGCGTTGGGTGTCGTTTTTAGAAAACCATCCGCAGGTTTTTAATAGTTTAGAGGTGCTGGACGATTTACGCATGGCCTTCACAATGCTGCCGATTGATTTTGAACTTGATGACGCCGTAATGGTTCCTGCATTCAACCACCTGTTGCAACGCGCCGATGATTTATTGGCACCGATTTTAGCGACCAGTCCCTTGCTGCCATGGGCGTTTTTAGAAAACCGTGCGGCCTTGCGCTTAATGCATGATTACGCCGAAGCGCTTGCAGAAAGGCACAGAGCAGGGGGCTGTGCGGCGATGCTGCGCTTGTTGCGCGTTGAGCCGACCGATCAGCTCGGGGTGCTGGGTAACTTAGTTGAAGATTTAGTGAGCCTTGGTGACGACGACACAATTGTGGATGTCACGGCAGAATTTATCCCCGATACTGTGCCGCTTATTTTTAACCGCATTTTTGCGCTGTATCGCTTGGGGCAATTAGAAGCGGCAGGTATCGAATTACAACGCGCGCACGCGGCACATCCAAACGTGCTGGAATGGCTGTTGCCAGAAACTAAAGCGAAACCGAAAAATCATATGGAGCTTACAACCCTAGGCCCCGAAGCAGAGGCGTGGCTGTATCGCGAAGCGATGCGCGATTACTGGGCGGAGGCACCAGGTGCCGTTGCTTGGTTGAAACAAACAACGAATGCTGCAAATTAGCGCAATTGATGAGGGAAATGGGTTTAGATTAGTTCCAAATATACCTTGAAGGTGCCCTATATACGGGCTTCTTCAGCCATTTTGCGCGTGTAGGTTGGGTAGGCTTTATCCGCCCAACATCGGTGGTTGCCGTATTCCATTTTCACCACCGTTGTTGGGCTTGATAGGGCTCAGCCCAAACTACGAAAATATCCCCCAACTACCTTTTTCAATCCAAACAAAAAGCATTGCGCGAATGATGCTGGCACCGTTTACAATCATGCTTTCTTAAGCACAAAGCCAATCCCATGGATGATCAATTTCTTACTTCTCTTCTTGAAACTTCCGCACGTTTTATGGCGGCTGGGGGCAAAGCAGGAGATTTGCCGAGGCAGTTGGCGCCGCTTATCGTGCAGGCAAAAATATTAATTGATGAGAGAGACGCACCGTTAATGGCCTGCCAGATTGGCCGCAATATTTGGCGCTCGATGCCCAATCCCGCGCTGGATTTTGCGACGTCAAAGACAATCGCGTTAGGGCGCAATGATCATTGCATTAGCGGGCTTAATTGCAAGTTTAAACAATGCTGTGGGCAGACGCCGGACATGCCGCCGATAAACGCGGGGGCTTGCTGGCAAGCACTTTGTGTGGCGCTGCCAAGGCAGGCGGAGACCGCACTAAAATCAAAACACTTACCCGATAGTATGCTCGGCGAGGTGGCGCGAGCTGTTTTGCAGGCCAATATGGCACCGGTACTTGTCAGAGCGCTGCCGGAGCGGATCAACACAGCGTTGACGCTAAAAATGAGTGATGGCAAGGCTGAGCATATGGCAGAAGTGCTGCTAGTGTTATGCGATGCCTATGACGCGGTGGGGGACAGGGCAGCGAAGCTCGACGCGCTGCATCGCGCCACGCAATCGGTTGCATTGCCGCTGAAATCAAATGCGTGGCAGCGCTTGGCCACCATTGCCGCAGATACTGGCGATTTAAAGTGGGCGTGGGAGTGCTTCGGTCTGGCGCAACGTGCAAACCCTGATGATTTAAGTCTTGCGCATTTAGAGGTCGTGTTATTAAGCAACGAAGGACGTGAGGAGGAAGCGCAATCGCGGGCGCGTTTTTGGTTAGCAAAAATTGAACGGCAACAGCGTAGCAATAAAGACTTTGGGGGAACGCTGCGCGAGTTTTTGCAAAAAATTATTGATGGCGAAAATGCCTTTGATGTCGTGGACGAGTTGTCGGATGATAGTGCGTCGTTGCAACGACGGCAATTTTTTGCCGTAATGTCGCACGGATTAGCCACACCCGTTGATACTAAATTGATCGAATTTCGACGGCTGCCCGCGATGCCACGCGAGCCAACCGGGCCGCTCGCGCACGACACACGCGAAGAAACCATGATTATGCCGACTGCCGGGTTGGCAAAAATTGAGCGGGAATGGGCGCAGTTGTGGCCATTTGATAAGCCCGTCAGCACGCAGGCATTGCCAGATGTTGAGGACACTTCAATACTTTGGCAGCCTGATTTTGCGCAGCGTTGGCTGGGCTTTTTAACAGCAAATCCGGCCGCCTTTAGCAGCTTTGAAATTTTGGACGATCTGCTGGCAGCGCTTAGTTTTATTGATGTTCCTGCAGCCTTTAACAAGATAGTGCAGCTTGAAGAGCAACTCAATGCGCGTGCGGTACTAATGTTGCAACCATTATGCGAGCGCAATGCGTTGCTACAGTGGGGCATCATGGAAAATCGTGCGGCGCTGCGGCTAGCTACTGAACATTTCTTTGAAACACTCGCCGATGACCTACCCGCTAAGTTGGCGCTAGCGCATCAACTACTGCGGTTAAACCCGAACGACAATCACGGCATTCGATTGTGGGTGATTCAAATGGCGCTTACCCATAATCAAGATTCAGTAGCGCTTTCTATTATTCATCAATATGGCGATGATCAAACATCCGAGATACGGATCGGCGAAGTGCTAGCGCTCTACAAATTAGACCGAAAACCCGAAGCGCTGAAGGCGCTGAAGGAAGTGATGAAAACCTATGGCAATCACATAAAATGGTTGATTCCCGCCCGCAAGGCTGCGCCAAAAGATTTGGCAAGCCAACGCTTTGTGGCCGTGAATAGCGACTACGCTGCATGGAATTACCGCGAGGAAATGCGGGAAGTTTGGGTGGCGGCGGGTGCGCTTACTTGGCTGAAAGCGAATGCGGTTTAGGGGTTTTTCACACAGAACAACACCTTGGAGACGCCCTAAAATAGAGCATCTCCAAGGCATCAAAGTATAGTTTTTCCATAAAAAAGGGACGCAAAGTGCGTCCCTTTTTTATTTACTGCAGTAACTTAAGCTTAGTTAACTTTTACGCTACTTGCTCTTCCGAACCAACATCCGCATCTTCAAAAATCGAAGACGTTGATGGTTGTTGTGCAAGTGCTGCGGCTTTGCGACGGCGGTGGAATGCTAATCCGGTACCTGCTGGAATTAGGCGTCCAACGATGACGTTTTCTTTCAGGCCACGTAGGTAATCTTTCTTGCCCATAATTGCGGCTTCGGTTAGTACCCGTGTGGTTTCTTGGAACGATGCGGCGGAGATGAAAGAATCAGTCGACAACGACGCTTTGGTGATACCTAGCAATACGTAGTTGTAAATGGCGGGGTTCTTACCTTCTTTAGCCATACGGTCATTTTCAGCAAACACATCAGCACGTTCTACTTGCTCGCCAGGTATAAAGCGGGTATCGCCGTTATCCACAATGGCTACACGACGCAACATTTGGCGCACGATAACTTCAATGTGCTTGTTGTTGATTTTAACGCCTTGTAGGCGGTAAACGTCTTGTACTTCATTGGTGATGTAGCTTGCCAACGCTTCAACGCCTTGGAGCTTTAAGATGTCATGCGGATCGGCCGGACCGTCCACAATCGACTCGCCTTTGTTTACGATCTGACCGTCGTGGGCGGTGACGTGTTTATCTTTAGGAATCAGATATTCATGCGCCGCACCTTCAAAGTCAGTAATCACTAAGCGCTGCTTACCTTTGGTGTCTTTACCGAAGGAAATCGTGCCGGTAACTTCAGCCAACATGCCTGCATCTTTAGGTGAACGGGCTTCGAACAGTTCAGCAACGCGTGGTAGACCGCCGGTAATATCACGGGTTTTAGCACTTTCTTGCGGAATACGCGCCATCACGTCGCCAACGCCCACTTGCTGACCATTTTTAACCGTAATAATCGCACCTACTTGGAAGGTGATGTTTACGTTTTGTTCGGAATTGGCAAGCTTGATTTCTTTGCCTTTTTCGTTCAATAGTTTTACCGATGGGCGAATGCCTTTATTCGCAGCCGTAGCCCGTCGCTTCGGATCAATTACCACTAAGCTAGAAAGCCCAGTGTTTTCATCAATTACCTTAGCAACTGTCACGCCCTCTTCAACGTTTTCAAAGCGTACTTCGCCAGCGTATTCAGTGATGATGGGGCGCGTATGCGCATCCCAATTGGCTAGCACTAAACCAGCTTTTACTTTGGCGCCGTCTTTGATGGTCAAAGTAGAGCCATAGGGCACTTTATGACGTTCACGTTCGCGGCCGCTGTCGTCGAGAATCAAAATCTCACCGCTACGCGAAATGGCGACTAGCTCATTGCGCGCGTTGGTTACATAGCGCATACCCGCTGAGAACTGGATTTGGCCGGTTGATTTGGCTTCAATGCTCGATGCTGCAGCCGTACGCGATGCCGCACCGCCGATGTGGAAGGTACGCATGGTGAGCTGCGTGCCTGGTTCACCAATGGATTGCGCGGCAATAATACCAACTGCTTCGCCCACGTTTACCGGTGCGCCACGGCCTAAGTCACGGCCATAACATTTGGTACATAAACCATGACGGGTTTCGCAAGTGAGCGGTGTGCGGACTTTTACTTCATCCACACCAGCAGCTTCGATAGCTTCAACTAAATCTTCATCTAGCTGGGTATCGTGCGCAACAACGACTGTGCCTTTTTCAGGATGAATTACATCGCCGATACACACACGACCCAACACGCGCTCGCTCAATTTCTCGATCGTTTCGCCGCCTTCAACCAAGGCCTTAACAACTAGGCCCTGCATCGTGCCGCAATCTTCTTCGGTGACGACCAAATCTTGCACCACGTCGCATAGACGACGCGTTAGGTAGCCCGAGTTAGCGGTTTTAAGCGCGGTATCGGCCAAGCCTTTACGCGCACCGTGGGTTGAGATGAAGTACTGGAGTACGTTTAAGCCTTCGCGGAAGTTAGCCGTAATTGGTGTTTCGATAATCGAGCCGTCCGGTTTTGCCATCAGGCCGCGCATACCTGCTAGCTGACGAATCTGGGCTGCAGAACCGCGCGCGCCGGAGTCTGCCATCATGTAAATAGCGTTGAACGATTCTTGCGTTGTTTCTACGCCATCCAAGGTGGTGACAGGCTCAGAACTTAATTGCTCCATCATGGCCTTGGCGATTTGATCACCAGCACGACCCCAAATATCGACTACCTTGTTATAGCGCTCACCGTCTGTTACCAAGCCGGATGAGAACTGCTTTTGGATTTCTTTAACTTCCATTTCAGCCGCGTGAATCAGCGTTTTCTTTTGCGTAGGCACGAGCATATCGTCCACACAAATAGATAGCCCTGCACGGGTTGCGTAGGTGAATCCCGTGTACATCAATTTATCGGCAAAAATAACGGTTTCACGAATGCCGCAACGACGGAATGATGAGTTAATAAGCTTAGAAATTTCTTTCTTTTTCAACGCACGGTTGATGTGCTCAAAACCCAAACCCGGCGGCAAAATTTCTGACAAAATTGCGCGACCAACCGTGGTTTCAAAACGCTTTACCTGTGTGAGTAGTTCGCCATTGGCATCTTTAATGGTTTCTTTAATACGCACGGTAATTTTGGTATTAAGTTCGGCATTACCTGTTTCATAGGCACGTAGCGCTTCGCCCACATCACCAAACATTGAGCCTTCACCTTTACCGGCAATACGCTCGCGGGTCATGTAATACAGGCCCAATACGATGTCTTGCGACGGTACGATAATCGGTTCGCCGTTGGCGGTGTGCAGCACGTTGTTAGAAGCCAACATGAGCGTGCGGGCTTCCATTTGCGCTTCTAGCGAAATGGGTACGTGCACCGCCATTTGATCGCCGTCAAAGTCGGCGTTAAAGGCTGTACAAACGAGCGGATGCAGCTGAATAGCTTTGCCTTCAATTAGCACTGGCTCAAACGCTTGAATGCCCAGACGGTGCAGGGTTGGTGCACGGTTTAGCATAACCGGATGTTCGCGGATGACTTCTTCCAAGATGTCCCAAACTACTGGATCTTCCGCCTCAACCATGCGCTTAGAAGCTTTGATGGTTGTTGAATAACCAAGCACTTCAAGCTTATGGAAAATGAACGGTTTGAATAATTCCAAGGCCATTTTTTTAGGCAAGCCGCACTGATGCAGCTTGAGTGTTGGGCCCACAACGATGACGGAACGGCCAGAATAATCTACCCGCTTACCAAGCAAGTTCTGACGGAAACGGCCAGACTTACCTTTGATCATATCGGCCAATGATTTTAGCGCGCGTTTGTTCGCACCCGTCATGGCTTTGCCACGACGACCGTTGTCGAGCAGCGAATCTACGGCTTCTTGGAGCATCCGCTTTTCGTTACGCACGATAATTTCCGGCGCTTTCAGCTCTAACAAACGCTTTAGGCGGTTGTTACGGTTGATAACGCGTCTATATAAATCGTTAAGGTCGGACGTGGCAAAACGGCCACCATCCAACGGTACCAGCGGACGCAAATCCGGTGGTAACACTGGCAGCACTTCAAGCACCATCCACTCAGGTTTAATGCCAGACTTTGAAAACGCTTCTAGCACTTTTAGGCGCTTGGCAATTTTCTTAATCTTGGCTTCCGAACCGGTGTTGCCGTATTCTTTGCGCAGCTCTTCCATTTCGTAGGCAATGTCTAGCCCGCGCAATAGCTCGCGCACGCCTTCGGCACCCATGGCCGCATGAAACTCGTCGCCGTGTTCTTCTACTTTGGCTAGGTAGTCTTCTTCGGTTAATAACTGGCACTTGTTCAGTGGCGTCATACCCGCGTCGGTCACTACGTACGCTTCAAAATAAAGTACGCGTTCGATGTCGCGCAGGGTCATGTCTAGCACCATGCCCAAACGGCTTGGTAGGGACTTTAAAAACCAAATGTGGGCAACTGGCGAGGCAAGTTCAATATGCCCCATGCGTTCGCGCCGCACTTTGGTGAGCGTGACTTCAACGCCGCACTTTTCGCAAATAACGCCGCGATGTTTTAGGCGTTTGTATTTACCGCATAAACATTCGTAGTCTTTGATTGGGCCAAAAATTTTGGCGCAAAAAAGACCGTCGCGTTCTGGTTTGAACGTACGATAGTTGATGGTTTCTGGCTTTTTCACTTCGCCATAAGACCACGAACGGATTTTGTCTGGGCCTGCAAGTCCGATCTTAATAGCATCGAACTCTTCTTCTTGTTGCACTTGCTTAAATAGATCTAATAGAGCTTTCATAACATCTCCAAATTGTTCAGTGAGCGTTGAATTAGGTGAGGGGGAGTGAATCCACGTAGCGCGCGCTAAAGGCTAGCGCTGCGCCACGGTCTCACCTTATCAATTGCGTTCTAAATCAATATCAATGGCTAGCGAGCGGATTTCTTTGACCAACACGTTAAATGACTCCGGCATACCGGCTTCAATTTTGTGTTCGCCCTTAACGATGGACTCATACACCTTCGTACGGCCTGCCGTGTCGTCAGACTTAACGGTAAGCATCTCTTGCAATGTGTATGCAGCGCCGTATGCTTCCAGCGCCCAAACTTCCATCTCACCGAATCGCTGTCCACCAAACTGTGCTTTACCGCCGAGTGGCTGCTGCGTAACCAAGCTGTACGGGCCAGTTGAACGGGCGTGCATTTTGTCGTCCACCAAATGATGGAGCTTCAAGATGTGCATATAGCCAACCGTCACTTTGCGCTCGAACGGCTCGCCACTGCGACCGTCATGCAATACCACTTGGCCGTTGGTGGGCAAGCCCGCCATTTCTAGCATGGTCTTGATTTCGGATTCTGCAGCACCGTCAAACACCGGCGTCGCGAATGGCACACCTTTGACTAAGTTCTTGGCCAATTCCATTACTTCAACGTCGGTTAAGCCAGCGATGTCTTCTTTTTTGCCCGTGGTGTTGTAGATGCGATCAACGAAGGCGCGAACTTTATCTACGCTTTCTTTGGCCTGCAACATCGCACCAATTTTATGGCCTAAGCCTTTAGCAGCCCAGCCCAAATGGGTTTCAAGAATCTGCCCGACGTTCATCCGTGATGGAACGCCTAGCGGGTTCAACACGATGTCCATCGGCGTGCCGTCAGCCATAAATGGCATGTCTTCGACGGGCACAATTTTGGAGATAACACCCTTGTTACCGTGACGTCCAGCCATCTTGTCGCCCGGTTGTAAGCGACGCTTCACTGCAACATAAACCTTGACCATTTTTTGCACGCCCGGTGGCAATTCGTCACCTTGGGTTAGCTTGCGCTTTTTCTCTTCAAAAGCACGGTCAAATTCTTTACGAGTTAAATCGAGCGCTTCCTTCAAGGCCTCCAATTGGCGGGCATCTTCGTCTTCTGTAAGGCGAATATCAAACCAATCGTAGCGGCTCATGTCGGCCAAATAGTCTTTGGTGAGCTTGGTACCTTTGGTGATCTTTTTAGGGCCGCCTTTAGCAACCTTACCAATCAACATTTTTTCGATACGCTCAAAGGAGTCGTCTTCCACGATGCGCAATTGATCCGCTAAATCTTTCTTGTAGTCCTTTAGCTGATCTTCAATAATTTGCGCTGCACGTTTGTCGCGTTCGATACCTTCGCGGGTAAACACTTGCACGTCAATGACGGTGCCGGAAATACCGGACTGCACGCGTAGCGAGGTGTCTTTCACGTCGGAGGCTTTTTCACCGAAAATAGCGCGCAGGAGTTTTTCTTCTGGCGTTAATTGGGTTTCACCTTTTGGCGTTACTTTGCCCACCAACACGTCGCCCGCTTCAACTTCAGCGCCGATGTACACAATACCGGATTCGTCCAATCGGCCAAGCATACGCTCAGACAAATTGGAAATATCGCGGGTAATTTCTTCAGACCCAAGCTTGGTGTCGCGGGCAACCACCGTTAGTTCCTCGATATGAATTGAGGTGTAACGGTCTTCGGCAACGATACGCTCAGAAATCAGAATCGAATCTTCGTAGTTATAACCGTTCCATGGCATAAACGCCACGAGTAGGTTTTGACCTAACGCTAACTCACCCATATCGGTAGAAGCACCGTCGGCAATGACGTCGTTTTTAGCGATGATGTCGCCTACTTTAACGAGAGGGCGTTGGTTGATGTTGGTGTTTTGGTTTGAACGCACGTATTTAACGAGGTTGTAAATATCCACACCGGCTTCACCAGCTTGCGTTTCGTTGTCATTCACACGCACCACGACACGACCCGCGTCGATGAAGTCCACACGGCCACCACGGCGCGCGAGCACCGCGGTACCTGAGTCCATCGCTACTGTGCGCTCAATGCCGGTACCTACAAGCGATTTTTCAGCGCGTAGGCATGGAACAGCCTGACGTTGCATGTTTGAACCCATCAACGCACGGTTCGCGTCATCGTGTTCTAGGAACGGAATGAGCGAAGCCGCAACGGATACAATTTGCGATGGCGCTACGTCGATGTATTGAATTTGATCGGCAGTAGCCAAGGTAAATTCATTGTGGTTACGGCATGAAATTAGGTCATCAACAAACTTACCGTTTTTATCGGTTTCGGCATTGGCCTGCGCGATCACAAACTTACCTTCTTCAATGGCAGATAGGTAATCAATTTCTGACCCTAATTTGCCATCAGCAACGCGACGATACGGGGTTTCGATAAAGCCGTAGTCGTTCACGCGCGCAAACAAGGCGAGCGAGTTAATCAGACCGATGTTCGGACCTTCCGGTGTTTCAATCGGGCAGACGCGACCATAATGCGTTGGATGCACGTCACGTACTTCAAATCCTGCACGTTCACGTGTTAAGCCACCTGGACCCAACGCAGAAACGCGACGCTTGTGGGTGATTTCTGACAATGGATTGGTTTGATCCATAAACTGTGACAGCTGGCTTGAGCCGAAGAATTCTTTAATCGCGGCCGATACCGGCTTAGCATTGATTAAATCATGCGGCATTAAGTTTTCAGACTCAGCTTGCGACAAGCGCTCGCGCACTGCCCGCTCAACCCGCACAAGGCCAGAACGGAATTGGTTTTCAGCCAATTCACCAACCGAACGCACACGACGATTACCTAAGTGATCGATGTCATCCACGTCACCACGACCGTTGCGCAAATCAACCAGAATTTTGATAACCGCTACGATGTCTTCCGTAGACAACGTCATCGCACCTTCTAGCTCTTCACGACCGACACGGCGGTTAAACTTCATACGACCAACGGTGGATAAATCATAGCGGTCTTCGTTGAAGAAGAGCGCCTGAAATAGGGCGTTTACAGCATCTTCTGTCGGCGGCTCGCCCGGTCGCATCATGCGGTAAATTGCTACTTTTGCGTTCAGTGCATCAACGGTTTCATCAATGCGCAAGGTAGACGAAATATACGCGCCTTGGTTTAGGTCATTAACGAAAAGCGTTTGTAGGCTTTCGATGCCGCCATCAATAAGCTTGCGCAAGCTGGTTTCAGTTAGCTCTTCATTGGCTGCAGCAACAATTTCGCCCGTTTCAGAATTGACCATGCTGGTTGCCAACACGCGACCGATAACGAAGTCTTCGCCGACTGGCAAGCGCTTCATTTTTGCGGCTTCCATTTCACGCAAGTGCTTAGCGGTGATGCGCTTGTCTTTCGGCACAATTACGGTGCCATCTTTGGCGGTGATGTCGAATTTTGCGACGTCACCTTTTAGGCGCTCAAGGATGAGCTCAAGCTCCATCTTGCCGTCTTTGGTGATGTGGAAGGTATCGAAGGTAAAGAATTCGCGCAGAATTGCATCAGGGTTGTAGCCCAACGCTTTAAGCAGAATGGTTACCGGCATTTTGCGGCGACGATCGACGCGGAAATACAGGAAATCTTTAGGGTCAAATTCAAAATCTAACCATGAACCACGGTAAGGAATTACCCGGGCTGAAAATAGCAATTTGCCAGACGAGTGCGTCTTGCCGCGATCGTGTTCAAAAAACACGCCAGGCGAACGGTGTAGCTGCGACACGATGACGCGCTCGGTACCGTTGATAACGAACGATCCATTGGTGGTCATGAGTGGAATTTCACCCATGTACACTTCTTGTACTTTTACTTCTTTGATCGTAGGCTTTGATGCTTCGCGATCCATAATCACCAAACGCACTTCGGCGCGTAATGGCGATGCATAGGTTAGGCCGCGTTGCTGACATTCAAGCACGTCGAATGCGGGCAAGCCAAGCTTGTAGCTTACGTATTCGAGACGCGCAAAAGTATTGTGGCTAACGATAGGAAATACGGACGTAAACGCCGATTCCAAGCCTTGTTCTTTGCGATCGGCAACGCTCACATTTTCTTGCAGAAACTCTGCATAGGAATTGAGCTGCGTGGCTAATAGGAAGGGAACATCTTGTACGGCTTCGCGTTTGGCGAAACTTTTACGGATGCGTTTTTTTTCGGTGAAAGTGTAGGACATCGATTCCATCTCCGGGAGGTTGAAGGTGGTTGCGACACAGCCACGAATGTGGCGGGAGAATGGCGAAGGGCCGCTACCCTTCACTGGCGGACAGTATGCATTTTTGCTTGCCTAATATTGCGTTGGCTTGCAAAAATGTACACCCGACCAAACTAGCCTTCAATTGTCGATTAAAGAAGGCAAAATAAAATGGACGCGTTGTTGCTCTAACTTTACGCATCTACTTTATTTTGGCTTCTGCTGCCGGTGTTGCGCTGCAATAGCGATGTTTCTGGTCTACAAATACGATTAGCGGGTCACGCCGAGGCGCGACCCGCTAGAACCTGCAATTGCGATTACTTCAACTCTACTTTAGCGCCAGCTTCTGTCAATTTCTTGGCAGCAGCGTCAGCATCAGCTTTGTTTACGCCTTCTTTAACTGCTTTTGGTGCGCCTTCAACTAATGCTTTGGCTTCTGCTAGACCTAAGCCAGTCAATTCGCGAACAGCCTTGATGACGTTGATTTTGTTTGCGCCGAAATCAACTAACATTACGTTGAATTCAGTTTTTTCTTCTACAACAGCTGCAGCAGCGGCAGGGCCGGCTGAAGCCATCGAAGCAGCGGATACGCCGAATTTTGTTTCAATTGCTTTAACTAGGTCATTCAAATCCATTACGGACATGCTGTCTAGGGAAGTCAAAAATGCGTCTTTATCGAAAGCCATGGTAAATTTCCTTATATTGAATTTGTCTTGATACTTTATTGCGAACAGATTGGTGTTTGATTTGCGTAATGCTAACGTTTAGCTGACTGAGGTTAACTTAAGCTGCTGCTGGGGCCGCGTTGGCAACATCGGCAACAGCTTCCGCTGCTGGTTCTGCCGCAACATCACCACCACCACGCTGAACAGAAAGGGCGAGAACAACACGCGCCAAGCTGGACATCGGGTTTTGCATCAACGCTAACAACTGGGATAACAGCACTTCTTTGCTTGGAATGTTGGCCAGCGCTTTTACGCCCGCTTCATCCAATGCACGTCCGCCGAATACACCAGCAATAATCGCAAATTTCTCGTTGCCTTTGGCGAAGTCATTCACGACTTTTGCCGCAGCGACTGCGTCTTCCGAGAAGCTGTAAATCATTGGGCCGACCATCTTGTCCGCGATTACCTCGAAAGGTGTGCCTGCAACGGCACGACGGGCAAGCGTATTTTTTACCACGCGAATGTACACGCCTTTGGCGCGCGCATCTGCACGGAGCTTGGTCAGATCAACAACTTTAGAGCCACGGAATTCCGAGAGCACCAAGGTCTGCGACTTAGCCACTTGCGCGGCTACTTCTGCAACTACTTCTTTTTTTCCATCTAGATTCAAACTCACGCTTGATCTCCTTTACGTTTTTGAACAGCAGGCTTTATTTATTTAGGCCCAGTATTCAAGCTGTTGAAAGCGACTGTCCGATAGGAGAAAAATCCTGTCTTGAGCGCGCCATCTGCGAAGGCTCCATGCTTTCTCGGTTTTAACGCCGACGCCGCATGTCATTAAGCTAATGCCAAAATTGCCACTATTAGCACCTACGGTCTTTGGTAGCGGGTTGAATCGTTTTTAGACTTTTCAACCGCGTCAAAGTTGGTACTTGCCACCCTGAAGGCACCCTATTTACGGGCATCTTCAGGTAGCAATAAATATTTATTGTTGCTGTGATGCAGTAGCAAAACCAGCCGTGTCTACACGCACACCTAAGCCCATAGTGGACGAAAGCGATACTTTGCGTAGATAAACACCTTTCGATGTTGTTGGCTTAGATTTGTTTACGGCAGCAATCAGCGTGGCCAAGTTTTCTGCCAAGGCTTCGTTAGTGAACGAGGCGCGACCGATTGTGCCTTGTACGATACCGGCTTTATCAGCACGGTATTGCACTTGACCCGCTTTAGCATTCTTAACAGCAAGCTCAACGTTAGGGGTAACCGTGCCAACTTTTGGATTCGGCATCAAACCGCGCGGACCCAATACTTGACCCAAGGCACCAACGACGCGCATTGCATCAGGTGTGGCGATAACGACGTCAAAGTCCATAAAGCCGCCTTTGATACGCTCGGCTAGGTCTTCAAAACCAACGATGTCCGCACCAGCGTCCATGGCTTTTTTAACATTGTCGCCTTGCGCAAATACCGCAACGCGCACTGTTTTACCAGTACCACGCGGCAGTACCACCGCGCCGCGAACGGCTTGGTCAGATTTCTTCGCATCAATACCAAGATTGATTGCAACGTCGACGGATTCGTCAAACTTTGCAGTCGCTGTTTTCTTTACCAAGGCAAGCGCGTCAGCAACGGTGTAAAACACGTCGCGATTGACGATTCCAGCAAGCGCCTTTTGGCGTTTTGTAAGCTTAGCCATTATTTGACTCCTTCTACATCAATACCCATCGAACGAGCGGAACCTGCGATTGTGCGCACTGCAGCATCCATATCAGCTGCCGTAAGGTTAGGCATTTTGATGGTTGCAATTTCCTCGGCTTGCGCGCGAGTGAGCTTGCCGACTTTGTCGGTGTGCGGTGTCTTAGAACCTTTTTCTAACTTAGCGAATTTCTTAATCAAGAATGTCGCAGGGGCTGTGCCCATCGTGAACGTAAAGCTCTTGTCCGCAAAAGCAGTAATGGTGACAGGAATAGGCATTCCCGGTTCCAATTTCTGTGTTTGCGCATTAAACGCCTTACAGAATTCCATAATATTCAAACCGCGTTGACCCAACGCTGGGCCGATCGGTGGCGATGGATTCGCTTTACCGGCGGGAACTTGCAGCTTAATGTAGCCGACTATCTTCTTTGCCATTTTATACTCCTTGGGTGCAAACGAACGCTAAAAATTTAGCCTTCTCCCCGATGAAATCACCCTAGTTTTGCGTCATATCCGCGAGGGTGCAACCACGAATATTAATACTACTTTCAACTTTTTAACCCTGCGCTACGAAGTGCAGTAGCAAAATAAATTATTGTTTTTCTACCTGACCGAAATCTAGCTCTACCGGCGTTGGGCGACCAAAAATTAGCACTGAAACCGTAATTTTGGATTTGTCGTAATTTACATCTTCAACTGTGCCCATAAAGTCTGCGAAGGGGCCATTAACTACGCGCACATTCTCACCCACTTCAAACAGAATCTTCGGTTTCGGCTTATCTACGCCTTCTTTCACTTGATTCAGGATGATGTCGACTTCTTTTTGCGAAATTGGCGTCGGCTTCATTGCCGTTCCACCAATAAAACCAGTGACTTTTGGTGTGCTCTTAACGAGATGCCACGTCTCATCCGTCATTTCCATTTCGACCAGAATATAACCTGGGAAAAAGCGACGTTCAGAAACTGATTTAGCACCGTTTTTGGTTTCGATTACTTCTTCAATCGGCACCAATACTTCACCAAACTGATCGGCCATCCCAGAACGGCGAATGCGCTCCATGAGCGCGGCTTGAATGCTTTTTTCTTGGCCTGAGTAGGCGTGGACGACATACCAGCGCATCGCGTTATGCTCCGCCAATAAATTTGGACAACATAAACGTCAAGCTCCAATCAACCAAGCCCAGAAACAAAGCCATGATCACCACAAAGACGAATATAACGCCCGTTGTTTTCATCGTTTCTTCTTTGGTGGGCCAGACTACAAGCTTCGCTTCATCAATCGATTCGCTAGCGTAAAGCGCAAACTCTTTACCCGGTTGGGTAAACCAAGCCACTACGCCGCCAGCGATAAAACAGCCCAAGAGCATACCCACACGGGCAATCATCGGCTTATCGCTAAATTTATAAAACAACGCGAAGCCTGCGATGGCGAGCAAAACTGCTACGGCTATCTGAATCTTGTCTTTCATAATCCTAATTTCTTTGCCAGTATGTCAAGATGAAACTGCCCCAAACGGGGCAGATTTACGTCAATTTTTAAGCTGCATTACACGGCACTGCAACAACCTAAACTGCAAATCACCGTCACGCCACTGCCTTCACGATTCCAAAAAATCTCAACAAATGCGCTGAAAAATAATGGCAGGCCAAGAGGGCCTCGAACCCCCAACCTTCGGTTTTGGAGACCGACACTCTGCCAATTGAGCTATTGGCCTGTTGTTTCGTGAAACGCGCTTAGTACTTTGTAACTATTTACAGCAACAACAATCGATTCAGCATAACCAAACAAATTTACTTCAATACTTTAGAAACCACACCAGCACCAACGGTACGGCCGCCTTCGCGAATCGCGAAGCGCAGACCGTCTTCCATCGCGATTGGGGCGATTAACTGCACTACAATCTTGACATTGTCGCCGGGCATGACCATTTCGGTACCTTCTGGTAGCTGTAGCGCGCCGGTTACGTCGGTGGTGCGGAAGTAGAACTGTGGACGGTAGCCGTTGAAG
>JAYUOW010000085.1:0-5565 GCA_043760555.1 Betaproteobacteria bacterium | reverse complement strand
GCGGCTTTTGCGGACGACACTGGATTCTTAGCCTGCGCGGGAACGACGGCACGTCGATGTTTTGAGTTACTGCACTATTAATATAGAAATGGAATAAGGTGCGATTATCCAGCAGGCACCAACCGCGTGGACAGGTGAAGCGTTGCCCACCCTACGTTTTCTATTCAAAAAAATGCCTGAAGACGCCCTAAAATAGGGCATCTTCAGGCATTTGTTCATCGACTCACTCTTGGATTCAAAATCGAAGCGCAATTTTTTGCGCTAATATTGCGCAAATTTCGGTGCTGGTTGATGATTGGTAGAGTCGTAGGTCGGGTTAGGCGCGTTGTTTGCGCCGTAACCCGACGCGGCGGACGATACGTCGGGTTACGGCGCAAACAACGCGCCTAACCCGACCTACTCCTTTTAACCAACGCTCTTCGTAGAATGATCCGTTTCTCAACGTTGCACTTTGAACTTGAATCCACCACTTGATCAATAACTTACGGTAAATGTAGTAGCTTGCGTTGCTGAGCAAGAAGGGCCGCCGCTGCACGAGCCTGCTTGTCCTCCGGTAGCGGTGGCGGTGATGGTGTGGGACTGTGCAGCACCGGTTCCGGTGGCGCTGCCAGGCAGGGTAAGGCCGTAGAGAATGCCGGTTAACACGGCATTGGCGGGGCTGACTGCCATGGTGTAAGGCAATGACGCGCTACAGGTCACCCCCACTGGCGTGCTTGCTGACGCGCTGCCGCCGAAGGCTACGTAGTTGATGGTGAGGGGGCTAGGTCCCGTTGAGATTGTGCAGGTAGGCGGCGTGATGATGGTGACGGGGAAGCTGGCGGGAACGGGAATCACGCCGCCGGTGTAGATGGGTCTCATCTCCACGCTATCAATATAAGTTCCAGCAGCGGGACTGAGACCAGCGGGAATACAGCCCCAGTAGTTGTGCGGAATGGTCGTGGTGACCAATCCGCTCATGGTGATCGTACCGACTACAGGCGGAATTCTCGCAGCTTGAGGATTCAATTTCCACTTCGTTCCGCAACCCGAGTCAGAATATACGTCGTAAGCAATAAATCCAGCGCCCGACGATCCATGATTGGATCCAGCTCCGGGATTTGAGCCATTGCTAGCCTGCACCGTATAAGTTGTCGTCAACGAATCGGCCACGTCCCCCCGCGTACAGCTAATCGAGTAGCTGCCCATAACAACAACAGCAGTAGGGCTCGCTACCGGATAGGTAGTGGTAAATCCGGACGAGGTGATGTTGCACGTAATCGCCGCCTGCGCATTAGCTGCAAACTGCGCCACCCACATGCCGCTCAACGCCACTAATAACTGCAAAAATTTGGTTTTCATCAGCATTCCAATCTAGCGTTTAATGCCGCTACAGCGCAGCAAGCCTACACGGGGGAAGTCATCGGCTTTTACCGGTGGCAGGGTTACTTCAATCTGGCAGCGCTGGTCTTTCCAGCTTAAACTTAAGCGGTTTTTATCTGCTAAGCCGGTTACAAAAGCTTCGCCTCTACGCGCTACGTAAAACGCTTCTTTGCTCGCAGCACCGGCATCCATAATGCTTACCAACGCGCCCGCAGGGGCTGGTTCATTGTCGTCAAACACTATTTTTAGCAACGCACCACGGCCACTGTGTACGGGAAACGATACCTTCACCGCGCTGCGCCATGCAGGCACTACCGTTTGCTCGATAGAATCTAATTCGGCGGTGAGGGGCAATTCTGCTGGGTTTAAGCGCACTTGGTTATTTTGATATGGGCTCATGCGGGGGATAACGGCGACACCGCGTTCATTGGTGTAGTTGGTCATTGCGCTGCCAAGGCCGATGCCTACCTCGCCAAAGCCCTCTACCTCGGCCACACCAAAGCTATCGCGTAGGCGCTGCGTCACGAATAGATTGCCGTCAGCCAGAAGTAATGCGCCGTTTAACCCTAAGCGAATCGCGTTTTGATTTGGCGTGTGGCTAAAGTCAGAAGTAAACCCGCCTTTTTGGCCTTGGTACTGCGTGCCAGCTTCAAAGCGTGTGCGGTTTTGTTGCTGCCCTGCTAATACCCGCCAGCCAAGTTGGCCATCGCCGGTTGGATTTTGCGAAACCACGCCATACGCATCACGCGTGCCTTGGCGGGAATTTAGCACTGTATTTACGGTGCGGTTTTTTTCTAACTGCATCGTAAAGTTTAGGCCAACGGATGTGGCATCTACTTCTGCGCGTACACGGTTAGCCGTTAAGCTCAACATGCCGGTGTCACCCACACGTACTGAATAGTTAGCCGAAAAGGTTTCCACCCGTGGACTGTCGTAGCGCATGGTCAGCGCATAGCCCACACCAAAATTGCCGGCCTCGTCAAAGTTGCGCGTCCAATTGGCTGCGAGTTGCTGCCGTGTTGGTTTAATGTCATCTACCTCGCCAAGTTGACGGAAGCGTCGGCTCGCACCTTGGGTTTGTATATAGGTGCTGCTATTTAACCCGCGATGCTCAAGCCCCACTAGCCATTCGGTGCCACCACTCCGGCTGCGATTATCATGGCTGGCAGCAATAGCCGCACTGCCTAATAGGTCAAGTGGCAGGCCAGCAATTCCGCCAAGTTGCACTGTTTTAACCTTGCTGCTCACCGCTGCGCGGCCTTCTAGCGTAAAGCCAGGATTCATCCCGCGACGCCAAAAACCGCTAGCAAAACCTGGGCCATATCGACCACTTGAGTTGCCTAGATCACGACGCACCACACCCGCATCGAGCATCCAATCGTTTAAGCCGGTGGCAAGCAATCGGCCATTGGTAAAAAACGATTGGGTAATAATTGTTTCGCGCCCCAATTGGTCGCGCACCACAATACGCGCATCGCCGTTGCCGGTTAGTGTGGGCAAATTATCGAGCGTGAAAGGGCCGGTGGGCACTTTAGAGGTTTGGCGCAGCACGTCGTTAATATAAAGTTCAACGGTAGAAGGGGCGGCCGATATGCCGCTCACCACCGGAATGGGCTGCGTTACAAACCCGGGCGACAACGCATAGTTGCTACCAAACTGCACGCCACCAAAATACACGCTGCGCCCTAATAATCCCGCGCGGGAGTTGGTGTCGCCTACCCGCAGAGTGCGGTTTTTGTCTGGAAAGTCGCGGGTATAAGTAGTTTCAAGCCGTATTGGGCGGCTTTGCACCGACAATGCGGTGTTGCGCGTTAAATTACGCGCGGTAAAGCTATTGGTCAGTACGCCCAAGCCGCTGGTAAAGCCTAATTCACCAAGCAAGCCTAAATCTTGTACGTTTGGCGCGCCCCTAAAGCTAGAGCGTGCATAGTTAAAGTCGTAGTTTAAAAACGCGGCGGCCAATGCGGGGCTTACCACTGGTTTTTTAATCAATTCTTGCTCTAAGCGCGTGGCCGAAAAAGCCGATGGCGCGAACAATAAATCCACCGATTGTGTCGTGGCGTTTAGCTTGGCTTTGTAACCCAATACGCTGGCTAACGGAAAATATTCTTGGCCTTTAAATTGAATGCCTTTAACGTCCGCTGCTAACTGCACCCGCCAATCATCGAAGGCATCGCGCGGGGCGAACAAAGAATCATCGCGTTCTAAAAACAACCACGCACCGGCTTTGCTGCCGTTTACCACCACATCCAGCGCGCGTAATTTACCAACGCCAGCCGATGATGCGGGCTGGGCTGATGGTGGTGCCGTGGGCGTTGGCGTAATAATGGGAAGCGCTGCCGTGGCGGGCACAGTGGTGGGTAGTGGTTGTGCGGTGACGACTACGCCTACGCAAGCGAGGCCGCACGCAATTGCGGTCGCAGCTACAGCGCTTTTGCGATAGGTGAAGCGCATTAAAGAAGAAGTGGAAGTCATGGCAAACCTTAATTGCTCAGACTGCTAATCAGCACATCAAAGCTGCGAGTGGTGGTGTCAGATAACGTAATGCTCAGCTTCGCTTTACTTCCCACACTGCTGCTTAGTTTGCCGTCTTTTTTAGCATCCGCGTTGGCTTCCAATTCAAAGCTGCGCTTAATGCCGGGCAACATATAGCCGCCAGTTTTGGCACTCGCCAACACCGCACCTGCTGCATTGGTTAGTTCAAACGAAACTGGGTGCACGTGGGCTGTGCCCATGTTTTCACACTGCGCAATTACTTTATCGGCGATGGTCACAGCGCCGCAATCTAACGCGCTTTTAGCCCGAGGTGGGGTGATAAAAATGGGCATTGAAAACGCCAACGCTATTTGCAAACGCAAGTCTTTGTTCGGTGCTGTGGCCTCTGGTATTTCACGCACGATAATGCGATAAGTAAGCTCTTGGGCTAACGGCGTTCTGTTTACGCGTGCCAAGCGCACCACTTGGCGCGACTTACCCGGCACCTGCAAAATTGGGGGAGATAAAAATAAATCTTCAGTCAGCGTTAAATCATCCACCCCGTTTTCCTTTTGCTTCCACTCAAAAATATCCGCCTGCATTACCAACATATCATCACCCTCGTTAGTGATGGTGATCGCCACGGCGCGGTCTTGTGGCGTCATGTAAATGCGCACCGGCGACACCGTAAACGTAGCGGCAGTGGCGGGGATGGGAAACGATGCCAAGGCACACATAATGCTCAAGCCGCACAAGCGTAACTTTTGAGCAGGCGTGGCGATTAGTTTTTTTAGTTTGATTAGCATAAGAGTAGCTTCTTAATTTTTTTATAAGGAGTCGAAGGAATTAAATGGTGCGAGTAGATACATTGTGATGCTTCAAAAATTGCAAACGTCTAGTTCGACTGCTCACTATTTCGTCGTTCCCGCGCAGGCGGGAATCCAGCGGCTTTTGCAGACGACACTGGATTCCCGCCTGCGCGGGAACGACGGTGCGTCTACGTTTTTTTTGCGCGGCTACTAAATGAGAAATAAATAATCACCAACCTAAAAGTAATTCCAAATAATCTTGATCCGCCAAGCGTATCGACCGCCATGTAGCAATGGTGCCAAGCTCGGTAAAGTTGTCCACTAGCAAAGGCGTGTCGCCATCTCTGCGCAATAAAAACCGATACGCGCCGCCGTGCAGTGCTGCAAACTGATTACTGCGTGGGTTAGTGGAAATATTTACCACTTCACCCGTAGCGCACACGGTAGTCACCACCGCACCAAACGTGGCGGGCGAACTATTTTGGCAAAACGCGCTCAGCGAGCGTGCGACGGGGTTGTTCGTGCCGGTGCCGGGCAATAAAGTAACCGACACATTAAAGCGGCCAGCAAGTTGTTTGGCGTGTACAGGTGCTGCCAACAACAAGGGGAAAATGGAGGAAAAACAAATGCAGAACCGCGCAGCCAACACGCGGCCTGCAAGTGTTTTTTTACGACGACATACGGTTAACGTTTTCACTTGGGCTCTATGGCTATTGACTAGAAATAGGGCTTAGTAAGTAACGATAAACGAACGGGTTTGCGAACCTGTGAAAGGTATCGCACCCGCTTGCCCAGCTGGGATGGAGCCAGAAATGGTGAACTCTTTCCGATCACCTGTACCCGTACTTGAGGCTGAAGCAGCAGAACCAACAGTATCAATTCGGTCTGCAGTCAATCGGTATTGCAAACCGTTAATCACACC
>JAYUOW010000084.1:0-16925 GCA_043760555.1 Betaproteobacteria bacterium | reverse complement strand
GTTCTGGCGTTCCACCACAGCCCAGATAAACCAGTAGGTGTTATTGCGGTGGTAGCCGATGGTGCAAGCACTGTGACGGTGGCTGCAGCGATTACAATTTCTTTTGAATCACAGCTTGGAGTCGGCGATGCGGGCGGTCTTGCGTCAAAAGTAAACAATCGAAATCGCTTCACCCCGGGCGTGCTAAATGGCTTCATCATAATGCCGTACAAACCAGTTCCAGCATCGGTGCGAACGTTGATCTGGACGGGGTTATTGTCGAGTTCGAGTGAGTAAAGCAGTCGCGTGGGTGGTGCTGCTTCAGCGCCCGGCTCAACCTTCACCGGTGCGGTGCTCAGCAGCAGTGTGTAGGGCTCACCAATGTTAATTTCGCTCGCGTGGGGTCGCATTTCTAGCGCGTTGCAGGGAACGGCGTGGGCGTTGGATGACATAGCGATGATGGCGGAGGCGAAGCCTAAAGGTGCCAATTTGGAGATCTGCATATTGTAAATATTCCTACGTAATATTGATGCGATGATTGAGAATATACATTTTGACTAGGCTGGAGATGGCCTAAAATAGGGCATCTTTGAGCATATTTTTATTGGCAAAAAGGCCACTGCTGCCAGCTATCGATTGAAGGAAAGTACAACGCCAGCATTATTTTGGTGGTTTCAGGCGTGTCTGCCAAGCGCGAAACCAGCACCGCATATTGATGCAATTGCGATTCGTATTGCTGTTGCTGCGTCGCTAAAAATTGTTGCAAATCCTCTTCAGCTGCAGGTGCCGCCGTTTTGTAATCCACAATCCAGCGCACGCCTGCTTCGTCTACAAAGCTGCGGTCAATGGTGGCGTGAATAATGTTGCCTTCGATGTTTCCAGCAAGTTGCCATTCGGATTTAGCGCGCGCATGAGGCTGCAACAGCCATTGGCCGCGTTGACTGTTTAGGCAGCTTTGCAGTTGCGTTTGCACCACCGCTACTGCTTGGGGGTTGTTTAATATGCCTAAACTTGCTAAGCGCTGCGCGATGATGGCTCCGAGAGCGCCTATTTTAGCGGCGTTCCAGCTAGCAGCGCCTTCATCTGCAATATGCGCTAACCATTCATGGATGACAGTGCCGGTGTGGCGGGCGATGTTGTTTTGGGCGTTCGCATGTTGCCAATTATGGTTGGTGTGTGCGCGCGGAACCTGCGCTGCAGAGGGGCCGACTGCTTCGCGTACCAACCGTTGCGGCTCGATACTTGCGTTAAACAAGGTCGCCGCACTTTCTATTTTTGGCATCACCTCATGCGCAGCTTTAAATGCAAGCGTAGCAAAGCGTTCGCCCAGCGCTGGCCACAATGCCGCTAACAAACTATTGGGCGCGGGCTTTAAATCGGCATCGAGTTTTTGCACATCAATTTTAATGCAGGCCAATAAATGCAGGCGTTTTGCCGCACGGGTGGCGGCAACATAGAGCAGGCGAATATCTTCTTGCCTTTGCTGGGCGTTGGATAATTGCGTGAGGTAGCGGTAGATAGTTTGCGGCGCGTCTTTGTTGGGCTCGACCGCACCTTCTGCTATTGGCGCTAACAGCATTGGCATGAAATTATTATCGTGATGATCGTCATCTAATTCTTGCCACAGCAATAATTCAGGGCGGTCGTTGGCGGATTTTTGGTTCAGGCCGGGGACAATGACAGTATCAAATTCCAAGCCTTTGGCTTTGTGAATGGTCATGATTTCGACGGCGGGTGTTGTGATGTTCGACGCCACGGGCGCTACGCTAAAGCGTCCACTCAGCGCTTCTGCCAAGGTGTCAAAATTAATTAAATTGCCAGCAATTTCAGCACTTTCTAAACAATCAAAATACGTGGAAACGTCCGCCAAATCACGGTCTTCGCGGCAACAGGCAGGCCCCTTTAAGCTCAGCCAGCATTGCTCCACACAGTCGCGCAACGATTGCCGCCGGAAGTTGGTGCGGGCGGCGTGCATGGCTTGTTTGAAGTGAAGCAATGCAATTTGGCTTGCGGGCGAAAACCTGTTTGCGCTACCTTGCTGTTCGATGTTTTGTAATTGTTGGTAGATGCTGTTGGGTAATTTTGCATCCGCATTTAAACCAAATAAAGCATCTAGCTCCGCCAAACTCAGGCCGCACCACGGCGCGCGCAGGCAGCCAAGCCACGCGGTGCGGTCGCTATCGTGCAACAGCGCACGGGTGAGGGCGATGCAATCTTGCACTACCGCGCGCTGATCGAGACGGTCTAAATCATGGGCAACATATTCAATAGTGGCGCGGCGTAAGGCCGGTAAAATTTGCGTTAGGTGCGTACGGCCACGGACTAAAATTGCGATTGAACCAGTTGCATCTTGCGCACGCGCGGCTTGAATGCAGGCCACCACATTTGCCGCCTCAATCGCTTTTAGGTCTGCTGTGGTGTGCGTAGGTGTTTGGGCGATGGCGTGCAGGGTGGCACCATATTGCGCGGGCTCAAGTTCGTCGTCGTCCACATACGGTGTGGCGCTGGGCAAGTAACTTATTCCACCGCCACCACTACTACCAACCCCGATAAGTTTTGAAAACGTATTGTTTATCCAGCTAATAATCGCCGGATGCGAGCGAAAGTTCAGCGTCAACGCGCATGGCGTCAGCACGACGTCACCCAAACCGTTTTGCTGGGCGTTCAAAAATAAGCCGACCTTCGCTTCTCGAAACCGATAAATTGACTGCATCGGGTCGCCCACCAAAAACAGTGTGCGGCCTTCATCCATGCCCCATTGCGCGGTTAAGCGATGCAGCAAATTGTATTGCGCTTGGGATGTGTCTTGAAACTCGTCGACTAGGATATGAGCGATGGCAACATCGAGTTTTAGCGCTAAATCAGTGGGCGTATCTTCGGTGCCCAATGCGCGGTCTGCCGCCAACGCTACTTCGGTAAAATCACACTGGCCGTGGCGGGCGAACACTTGCCACAAACAACCCACGGCATAGGGCAGCAATTGCCACGCGGCTTCTAAAATTTTCCATTCGGCGTCCGTGTACTGCGCGGCCGGTAGCGTGCGCAGTGCGGCTAAAGCTTCGGTTGCATTCGGAATGGCGCTCAGCGTTTTTAATGTCGCCACAAAGGCTTCTTTTTGCGGCTTGGCGTCTGTTCCTGTTGCGGGGAACCCGTTGCTTACATTTACGGTTTTGCGAATGGTGTCTGTTTTAGTTAAAAAGCTCTCTGCAAGTGCTAACCAACGTGCCCCATCATTGGCTGAAACACCAGCAAATACGGACATCTCGCGCAGTTCTAGGTTGCGTCTGGCGTAGTTAAAATGGCTTAAAATTTGTTCGCGGCTGGGTAATTCTGGGTGCGAAAATAAGGCATCAGCCGCGCTAAATTTTGCCACCCGTTGTCCAACTAAAGTGCGCTGCAAGCCATCGCGCAATTGCGCTGATTGGCTTGCCACATTGATGCCGGGAAAGTTGCGCAGCCATTGGTCGCGTTTGGCCAACATTTGCGCAACTAAGCCGCACAGTTTGCTGTGATCGTTGTCTAAATGCAGCAGCAGGGTGGCGATGGCGGTGCTGTATTCGTTGCGATCATCAAGTGCGGATAACACATCACGCGCGGCCTCTGCGTACAGAGCTTGCGGGCGTTCGGAGGTTTGCGGTTGCGCGCCAAAGCGGGTGGTAAGCGGCGCTTGGCGGGCAAGGTTGGCGTTGAAGGCGTCAATGGTTTGAATGCGAAACCGGCTAGGGCTTTGCGCGATGTTCCAACCCTTCAGTCGATCACGCACTAAGGCCGCAGCGGCGGCGCGTTGCAGGCTGTCGGGCGATGTTGGGGTGGCTTGTGCCTCAGTAGTCAACCCCGCAGCCAACGCTGCCTGTATGCGCTGGCGCATTTCAGCGGCGGCCTTGCGCGTGAAAGTGATGGCCACTATTTCTTCAGGCTCATCTACGGTGGCTAATAGCGTTAAATAGCGGGTGATGAGTAAGCGCGTTTTGCCAGAGCCTGCGGGCGCTTGCACGATAAATGATTTCGCTGGATTTAACGCGCGCAGACGGACGTCTTCGTCGATTAGCGCATCGCCGGTTAGGGTGAATGGGTGCTTACTCATTGTCACCAACATCAATCGAGTCATCAGCATCACCAGCCTCACCAGCCTCACGCCCGCGCTCCGCCCGTTCAGCGATCCGGCAAATTGGCTGACACGCACATTGCGCGCAGGTGGCGTTGCCCGCTTTTGGGGCGATCGTGGTCTCGCCTTGCATAAATTGCACGGCCATGGCGGTGGTGTTTTTTTCCCACTGATCGGTGAGCTCATCCCAATTGGCGGCGATAGCAGTAAACACCCGCGATTGCTGTTCGACCGTATTAACCTGTGGCAATAAATCGGCAGCTGCCGCCACACCGATAAAGCCGGAGATGCCGTATTTCCCCGCAAGGGGGCTACCTTCGGGTCGTAGGGCGTCTTCAGAGCTTTGCGTGCGCCGCACACTAGCAAATGCGACAGCACTTACGTAAGCGTCGGATGCCGCACAATACAGCGGCAATTGTGGTTCATCCATACGGCTACCAAGCCACGCTGCCACGCTGGGCTTGCCGCTTTTATAGTCGATCAGGGCTGCGGTACCGTCTTCTAAAGTATCGAGCCGGTCTAGGGTTAGGCTTACGCTTAAGCCCGCAATTTGCAAATCGCGTTTGGCCTCAATGGCGGTCACCGTGAACGGTGCGCGGCTTGTTTCCATGTCGAGCCAGAGCACTAGTAAACGCGTAAGCCGCAGCGCTTCAATTTCTGCCAGTGCGTAGCTAAGCGCTGGCACGCGAGCCTGCGCTTCGGCCAGCGCGCGCGCCACGCAGCGGCGAATAGCTTCGGTACGCTCTTCAGGTGTCTGGGCGATGAGCACAGCGTGGGTGTAGGTGGCTTCCCAAAATAGGGCTAAGGCGCGATGCAATAAGGTGCCGCGTTGGGCCGCGGTCAAGCCTGGCTCTGGTGCGGATAATTCTTCCGCGCGCAACCGATGGCGCGCAAACGCGCGAAACGGGCACGCTGCAAAGTCCCGCCAAAGCGTTGCGCCGCCCCGTATTTGCTGGCCTTGCGGCAATTGGCTTAACGCGGTTTCTACAATAGGAATGAGTTTGCTAAATAGGGGTTTTACGGCGACGGCTTCAATAACCTTGATCGGATAGTCGGCCACCAAACTGCTGCAAATATTATTGTTGTCCGCAGTTTCGGAACCATCTGCCGCCAACACATAGCTAAAATTAATTTCATTACACGCCGTTACCCAGTTTTGGGTAATGGTTTTATCAAGC
Source organism: Betaproteobacteria bacterium (assembly GCA_043760555.1). Classification (GTDB taxonomy): domain Bacteria; phylum Pseudomonadota; class Gammaproteobacteria; order Burkholderiales; family Usitatibacteraceae; genus JANMDR01. Next base: position 11,663 of record JAYUOW010000084.1, on the reverse strand, counting down.
GCGTGCGACGCGGCGTGCGAGCCTTCGGGCATTTGTGCGATGCGCTGCAACTGCGCAGGAATAAAGGCGTTTGGCGCAATTGGCAATGGCCATGCCTCTGCCCGCATGCCCATTACCCAGATCGCATCGAAATGCTGCGCGGTAGATTCCAGTACACCCAGCACATGCACTAGCGGCTCTTGGCTTAAGGCTTCGGCTTGAAACGGCGTTTGTGTCGCCAACTGATTTAACGCCGTGAGCATGGCGGGCGCGTCGAACATTTCGCCAGCGGCCGTTTGGCTGAGCTTAGACAATTCTTCGATCAAGCCTTCAAACTTGGACAGCAATTGGAAGCTGTGCGAATCAAGTTCTTGCGAGCCAGGATAGCCCCACGCATCCAGTATTTGCCAGATGGTGTCGCGCCAAGCAGCGGGGGTGAGGGCTAGTTTTGCTGGGCGCTTTTTGCTCTCGGCGGGCGCGTCGATGCCAATGCTGATGCGTAGCGTTTGTACCGCTTCAAAAGTCGTCAATAATTGCGGCGGCGCGTTGCTGTCTGGCTGCACTAGACGATTGTATAGCTGGCTAAACCCTGATGTAAAACCACCGTAGCGGCGCAGCAGTGCATCAAAAGACTGTCGTTGTGCTGATTCTTCTTGTGCCCCGAAAATAAAGGGGCTCAGCACGATTTGCGAGATGTCTTCCCACGGCGTTTGCAGCGTGGAGGCGAGGCTAAAGCGCAGCAGCAGCATCGCATCGTTGACCGGCGCAAAGCTTGCTAAAGGCTCACCAAGGGAGACGTTAAATGCGGCGTCGGCCAATGCTCGTCCTGCTTGCCCAAAATCAAATTGCGCTCGCGAATTGGGGAAAAACGTATCGGTTAGCGTGCGAATAATCGCGTTTTTACGATTCGCTAAATCAGGCACCACGATGGCGATACGCAGTTTGTTTTCGGCCTTGTCTTGATGCTGCTTTGCCCAACGCGCCGCGTTTAAAATTTCATCGGCCTCCATTGTGCAAGCAATGCGCTGCGCGGTTGACGTGCCGGTATTGGCTTGCAAATGCGCGCGTGAAACGTCCACATTGCGCAATTGCAAGCTAGAAAAAAACCGTTGCTGCTGCGGGGTTTCTAAGTCAAATCCGTAGAGGCAAATTTTTGCTGGCAACGCGCTTTGCAGCGCTTTTTCAGTATCCGCAAGCGCTTTCAGCAACGCATCTGGCAGGCAAGCGTTGTCGAGCCAATTGTTGTCGCGCAGGGTTTTGGCTACCGTGCTCACCCATGATAAAAACGCAACATTATCGTCATGCACCGCCATTTGCTTCATGCGCGACAATAAATCCCAAGCGCATGTTTGTTGCCATGCATCTTGCGCTAAGCGTGCGGCTTGCGGCACGCTTAACAGGCCATTGGCCGCAGGCGATAAGCGAATCACAGACTCCCACAAGGCTTGGTTTTGCGCAGCCGATAGCAACTGTTTCTGTGGCGCAATGCGCGCTAGCAGGCGACTATAAAATGCCCCAAGAGGCACAATATCCGCGGCTTCCCACGCGGTTTGCTGATTACGAATTTGCGCTAAATCATACTGCTGCGCCAAATAGCGCGACAAGCGCAAGTTTGGTGTGATGACGGTGGCGCCGGCCTGAAGCTGTTGGAGTACAGCTGCTAGTTGTGCCGTCATGATTGTAGGGGCTGTAACGGCAATCGTTGCCTTTTTTGGTCTAGTAAAACGCGCATGAAAAGCACCGCTCGCACGTTTCGTCGTTCCCGCGCAGGCAGTTTAGCGTTCCAGAAGCTTGGCTTTATCGGTTTTTTTCGCCCAATCATCGGCATCGGCCGGTGCAGCTTTGCGCTCAACAATCGGCTTCCACAGCTTGGCCAATTCGGCGTTAATGGCGATAAAGGGTTTTTGCGCTGTTGGCACATCATCTTCAGCAAAAATCGCCTCTACCGGGCATTCGGCCACGCACAGGGTGCAGTCAATGCACTCGTCGGGGTCGATCACCAACATATTTGGGCCTTCGCGGAAACAATCCACGGGGCACACATCCACGCAATCGGTATATTTACACTTAATACAGCTTTCAGTTACTACGTAAGTCACGGCAATCTTTCAGTAATCATTTGAATACACCATTTTAGCAGACGCACGCGCGCCGTGAAGGCGCACGTGCGGTAAGCGCAATGTTACTTGACGATTTCCAAGTGATCCATGCCTGAACCCAAATCACGGGCAGAGGCGTTTTTACTCTCGAGTTTGATTTTTAGGCGTAAATCGTTGACCGAATCAGCATAACGCAGCGCGTCTTCATAGGTAATCGCATCTTCTTCGTACAGGTCGAATAATGCAGCGTCGAAAGTTTGCATACCCATTTCGCGCGAGCGCTTCATGAGGTCTTTAATTTCAGTCACTTCACCTTTAAAAATAAGGTCAGCCATCAGCGGCGAATTTAGCATCACTTCAATAGCAGCGACGCGGCCCTTACCTTCTTTGCGGCCGATGAGGCGTTGCGCTACGAAGGCTTTTAAATTCAACGATAAATCCATCAATAATTGCGGGCGACGCTCTTCTGGGAAGAAGTTAATAATACGGTCCATCGCTTGGCTGGCAGAGTTGGCATGCAGCGTAGACATGCATAGGTGGCCGGTTTCAGCGAAGGCGATGGCAAAGTCCATGGTTTCGCGATCACGAATCTCACCAATTAAAATAACGTCTGGTGCTTGGCGCAAAGTGTTTTTAAGTGCGGCCTGCCAGTTCTCGGTATCCACTCCGACCTCGCGGTGCGTGATGACGCAATTACGATGCTCGTGCACGTATTCAACCGGGTCTTCAATGGTCACAATATGGCCGTAACTATTTTCATTACGATAGCCGATCATGGCAGCAAGTGAGGTCGATTTACCAGAGCCGGTGCCGCCCACCAAAATCACCAAGCCACGCTTGGTCATGGCTACGTCTTTTAGCACCACGGGCAAATTTAAATCTTCAAATTTTGGAATTTCAGTGGTGATGGTACGCATTACAATGCCCACGCGGCCTTGCTGCATAAACGCGTTGACGCGAAACCGGCCAATGCCAGAGGGCGAAATCGCGAAGTTGCATTCTTTGGTGGCTTCAAACTCAGCCGCCTGTTTGTCGGTCATGATGGAACGCGCCATCTCACCCGTGTGCATGGGCGATAAACTCGATTGCGACACCGGCGTCATGCGGCCGTCGATTTTCATGGCGGGCGGGAAGCCTGCCGTTAAAAACAGATCGGAACCTTTTTTGGCCAACATGGCTTTGAGCAGTTCGTGAATGAATTTGAGTGCTTGTTCGCGTTCCATTTGTTGCTCCTTGGAATTTAATTATTTTTAATACCGTATTTAGTTAAACGCATCTTTATTGGCGGCCTTATTACGCGCTTCAGCCACGGTAATAATATTGCGGCGCACAAGGTCGGTTAAGCACTGGTCCATCGTTTGCATACCGATGGCTTGACCAGTTTGAATCGACGAGTACATTTGCGCTACTTTGGCTTCACGAATTAAGTTACGAATCGCGGGCGTGCCGATCATAATTTCATGGGCTGCCACGCGGCCATTGCCTTCTTTGGTTTTGCACAAGCTTTGCGAAATTACGGCGCGCAAACTCTCGCTCAACATGGCGCGGATCATTTCTTTTTCAGCTGCTGGGAATACGTCGATAATCCGGTCTACTGTTTTCGCCGCCGAGCTGGTGTGCAAGGTACCGAATACTAGGTGGCCGGTTTCAGCTGCCGTCATCGCCAAACGAATGGTTTCTAAGTCGCGCATTTCGCCTACCAGAATAATATCCGGATCCTCGCGCAAGGCCGATTTTAGGGCGTTTGCGAACGATAGGGTATGTGGTCCCACTTCGCGCTGGTTCATCAAACACTTCTTTGATTCGTGCACAAATTCAATCGGGTCTTCCACCGTCAAAATATGGCCATATTCGTTGTTGTTGATATAATCAACCATGGCGGCCAAAGTGGTTGATTTACCCGAACCGGTAGGGCCAGTTACTAACACCATGCCGCGTGGCTGGTTAGAAATTTCTTGGAAAATTTTCGGTGCGTTTAATTCTTCAAGCGACAACACTTTTGAAGGAATCGTTCGCATTACCGCACCGGCACCGCGTTGATGGTTGAACGCGTTTACGCGAAACCGCGCCAAATTCGGAATCTCAAACGAAAAATCGCACTCTAAATTTTCTTCATATTGTTTGCGCTGGCCGTCGTTCATGATGTCGTACACCATGCCGTGCACATCGTCGTGCGTAAGGGCAGGCACGTTGATGCGACGCACGTCGCCGTGAACGCGAATCATCGGTGGCAACCCAGCCGATAAGTGCAAATCGGACGCTTTATTCTTTACACCAAAGGCGAGTAGCTCAGAGATTTCCATTATACTTTTCCATAAGAATGTTGAACGATTTCAAAGTAATGCACGTATCGATTTAAAACCAATAGCTTACGCCAAATTATGTCCTACATTGCTGTCAACTTGCAACACGTCCGTGACCGAATTTTGGCGACACAAGCGCTTAAACCACAAAACCCACAAAATACCGGCTCCGTGCAATTAGTGGCGGTCAGTAAAACCCAGCCTGCAGCGGTTTTGCGCGAGGCTTATGCGGCGGGGCAGCGCGCATTTGGCGAAAATTACGTCCAAGAATCTTTAGACAAGATTTGTGAATTAGCAGATTTAGACATCGAATGGCATTTTATCGGGCCAATTCAAAGCAACAAAGCCAAAGCCATCGCCCAAAACTTTGCGTGGGTACACGGCGTGGATAGGCTAAAAATTGCCGCAGCACTCAGCCAGCATCGCCCCGCCAATTTACCGCCGCTGCAAATTTGCTTACAGGTGAATGTGAGCGGTGAAGCCAGCAAAGGTGGGGTTGCACCCGCCGATGCACTAGCGTTGGCGCAGCAAGTGATTGCGCTGCCCGGCATTTGTTTGCGCGGCTTAATGACGATTATTGAAAACGTGAGCGATGCTAAGGTGCAGGCGCAACAGTTTCAACTTTTAGCTGCCACAATGGCTGATTTAAAGTCGCATCTGGAGGCTGACCGCGCGCCGCTGGATACGTTGTCGATGGGCATGAGCCAAGATTTTGAAACCGCGATTGCAGCGGGTGGCAATTTAGTACGGGTGGGCAGCGCTATTTTTGGCGCGCGTGCCGCAAAGGTGCCAGCGCAAACTAGCTTGGGAGGCAGTTCAAATTGAATATTTTATTTATCGGCGGTGGCAATATGGCGCGCGCGATTATTTCGGGTTTATGCGCCAGCGCAGAAGCCTGCGAAGCCAATAAAATCGCGGTGATTGAGCCATTTACGGCCACCGCAGATGCCTTAAAAAAGCTATATCCCGTGACGCTTTTTGAATCCGCCGACGCGTATTTGGCAGCCACCGCCGAACCAGCCGATGTAATTGTGCTGGCCGTCAAACCGCAAATGATGCAAGAAGCCTTGGCACCGTTCAAGGGGCGAGTGAGTGGCTTGGTGTTGAGCATAGCGGCTGGCATCACCACGCGCGCAATTGCAAGCTGGTTAAACGGCGACGCCACACCGTCGGTCGCGGTGGTACGCGCTATGCCAAACACCCCCGCCATGATCCACGCGGGCATCACTGGCTTGTATGCCGCGCCTAGCGTGCAGGCAGAAGCACGCAAGCTTGCGACCACGCTCATGGCTACCGTCGGCAAAACGCAGTGGTTTGATGACGAAGGTATGCTTGACGCCGTCACGGCAGTTTCAGGCTCGGGTCCTGCGTATGTGTTTTACTTTATCGAAGCGCTGGAAGAAGCGGCTATTTCATTAGGTTTCACCCCTGCACAAGCACGCGAATTTGCGTTGGAAACCTTTCGCGGTGGCGCGTTGTTAGCTGCCCAAAGTAGTGACTCGCCCGCCACTTTGCGCGCGCAAGTGACTTCAAAACGTGGCACCACCGAAGCCGCTATTTTGCAGCTTGATGCGCTTGAGGTTAAGGCGCATATTGTGGCCGCAGTGCAAGCGGCGCAGGCGCGGTCGAAAGAGTTGGGCACCACGTAACGATCGCTTTTAATGTCCTGAAGATGCCCGAAAATAGGGCGTCTTCAGCCTGTTCTAAATGAATTTTAAAGGCTGCACATGCTAATTCAAGCCGCACAATTTGTGTTGGAAGCGTTTTTCGGATTGTTCATTTTTGCCGCATTGTTGCGGTTTTTTGCGCAAACCCTGCGCGCTTCGTTTCGCAATCCCATTGGCGAATTTGTGATTGCGCTCACAAACTTTGCGGTGCTGCCATTGCGCAAAGTGGTGCCGAGCTTTTTTAAGCTGGATTTAGCCACCTTGACGCTCGCGTTTTTATTGGAATTGGCGTTGGTTTTATCGTTGCTGGTTTTAGCTGGGTTCCGTGAATTTTTGAATCTTGAAGTGATGGCATGGGTGTTGGCGCTCACGCTGTTGCGGCTAATTGGTGTAACGCTGTATTTGCTCATCGGTGCGTTAGTGGTGCAAGCGGTATTGTCGTGGATAAGCCCCTATCATGCGGTTGCGCCGTTCTTCGATGCCCTGACACGCCCGTTTTTAAAGCATCTTCGGCGTGTTATTCCAACTGTGGGCGGCATAGATTTATCGCCACTGGTATTGCTCGTGATCTGCCAATTGTTGCTGGTGGTCGTGCTAAAACATATAGACGCACAAGCGCTGAAGCAATTGTATTTGGCTGTTGCGGGCATATAAAACACGGCTGCGCGTTTTTTCTAAGATTTTCCTCAGGTTTTCCTAGGTGGCTGTGATGTTATTTTACAAAGGTGCGGTTTAAACCCACAGCGCATGGGCAGCGATTAAAGTACAATCGGTTTGTGAGCCAATGTGTAGATAAGTGCTCAGTCCAAGCGTTACCCCGCACGATTACAAAAAAATAAAGAGAATATTTTTTGGATTCCACCGCCGCCGATACCCGTTTTGAAGCCGAAATCGCCCGCTACAATGGCTGGCGTGAGGGCTTGGTGCATAGTGTTGAAACCTATCACAACTGGCTTGAGCAAACCGGCCAGCTGGACGTGCAGCAGTCAATACGATTTTATGACTTATTAGAAACGCTCAATAAAGGCCGTTTGCTTTTAGCCTTCTTAGCCGAATTTTCGCGTGGTAAGTCCGAGCTCATCAACGCGATGTTTTTCTCCAGCTTTAAAGAACGCCTGTTGCCATCCGACGTGGGTCGCACGACGATGTGTCCAACCGAAATCTTTCATGATCCTAATGAAGGGCCGTATTTAAAGCTGCTCTCGGTTGAAACCCGCTATCGCGATGAATCTATTTCGCAGCTAAAAAATATGCCCGTTGAGTGGAGCAAAATTAGGCTTAACATCGATTCCGCCAAAGATATGCGCCAAGCCTTAATGTCATTGGCCGATACCAAGCGCGTGTATGCGCTAGACGCCCGAATGATGGGCTTAATCCCCATGTTTGACGATGGCACGGGGCCTAAAGAAGATGAAATTGTCGAAGTGCCAGCGTGGCGCTACGCGATTATCAATTACCCGCATCCACTGCTAACCAACGGCTTATCGATTTTAGATACCCCAGGCTTAAATGCGCTGGGCCTAGAGCCAGAATTAACGCTATCGACCATTCCTAACGCGCACGCCGTGCTGTTTTTATTGGGCATGGACACGGGCGTCACGAAGAGCGATTTAGAAATTTGGGAACGCTACGTTAAAACCGGTATGCCCGCGAAAATGGCGGTGCTCAACAAAATTGATTTAATGTGGGACGAGCTTAAAACCGAGCCAGAAATTCAAGCCAGTATGGAGCGCATGATTCAATCCACCAGCCGTCAGCTAGGTTTGCCCGCAGAAAAAGTGTTTGCGGTATCGGCACAAAAAGCGCTAATTGGCCGGATTAAAAATGACGAGGCCATGATTGCGCGGTCTGGTGTTGAGCGGCTTGAGCGGTTTTTAGCCGATGAAATTATCCCGATTCGCAGGCAAATTTTAGCGCGTGCCGTCACCAGCGAAATTGGCGGCATGATGGTGGCAAGCCATCGCAGCTGTGCGCAAAAATTAGCGGCCAACACCGCACAAATGGACGAGTTGACGGGCTTGTCGGGTAAAGGTCGGGATGTTGCCCAAAAGCTCTGGGAAAAAGTAACTGCCGAAAAAGAAATTTATACTGCAGCGCTTGCCGAATACAAAACCCATAAAACCGAATTTAATAAGCAGCGTAATGCTCTGCTGGATTTACTCAACCCATCCAAAATTGACGTGATGTGTGCGCGGTCGATGCAGGCCATGGAAGATTCTTGGTACACCCGTGGCTTAACACGCGGCATGAAATCGCTCATCGGCTTGATGGAAACAGAGTTCAATGTAATATCTGAAGTAGCCACGCATTCGCAGGCGTTTATGCAAGATTCCTACACCACGTTTCATGTGCGGTTCGGGTTTGAAAAATCGCAAATTCCTAAGCTTGACTTAGAAATGGCGCGCACCAAGTTGAAGCTTTTAGTGTTTGAAACTGAGCAGTTTTGTAACGACCCAGTCAACCTTTATGGCACCGAAAAGAAGTGGATGATTCGCCGCTTCTGGCGCATGTTGGTTGAAGAAGCGCGGCAGATTTTTGCTGATGCACGGGCTGAAACTGAGCGCTGGCTAAACGAAACGCCACTGCCGCTAGAAACGCAAATGCGCGATCACAAAACCCATTTGCAGCAGCGGCTGGATTCTATGGCGTCCTTGAACGCGCGCACTGAAAACATCGATGGCGAGTTACGCAAGCTCATGAATTCGCGCAAAGTGGTGCAAGATCAAGCCACGATGATTACGGACTTAATCGTCAAGCTGCGCGAAACGATGCCGCCAAAAGCGTAAAAACGGCGGGTCAGTTTTATACCAAGATCACGTCAAATTGCTCCTGCGTGTACGTACTTTCAACTGACAACGAAATCGGCTTCTTAATAAAATCTTCTAGCTCCGTTAAGCTCTGTGATTCTTCGTCTAAAAATAAATCGATCACCGATTGCGAGCCTAAAATACGGTATTCCTTGGTATCAAACTGGCGCGCGGAGCGTAACAGCTCACGCAAAATCTCATAGCAAATTGTTTTGGCACTCTTGATCTCACCCCTGCCTGAGCAAGTCGGGCAGGGCTCGCACAACACGTGCGCCAAGCTTTCGCGGGTGCGCTTGCGGGTCATTTCTACCAAGCCCAATTGCGTGAAACCATTCACGGTAATGCGCGTGCGGTCGTGCGACAAGGCTTTTCTAAATTCAGCCAGCACCGCAGTTTTATGGTCTTCGTTATCCATGTCGATAAAATCAACAATAATAATTCCGCCCAAATTACGCAGCCGCAATTGATGCGCTGCCACCAAGGTTGCTTCTAAATTTGTCTTAAAAATTGTATCGTCAAACGTGCGGCCTGATACGAATGCGCCGGTGTTTACGTCAATGGTTGTCAGTGCTTCGGTTTGGTCAATGATCACGTAGCCGCCTGATTTTAAATCGACGCGACGTTCCAGCGCGCGTTCAATTTCGTCTTCCACACCAAACAAATCAAACAGTGGCCGCTCACCGTTGTAGTGCTCTAAAACAGCTAGCGATTTACGGGTGTAATGCTCAGCAAAGTCTTTTAATTTTGCGTGCGTCTCCCTTGAGTCCACAATAATCCGCTCCGTGGTGTCGGTTACTAAATCGCGCAAGGTGCGCAGCGGTAAATCAAGGTCTTGATATAGCAAAGTTTGCGGCGCGGCGGTTTTAGCGCGCTCACAAATACCGCGCCATAGCTTAATTAAATATTCGATGTCAGCCGATAACTCCGCATCCGTCGCGGTTTCAGCCACCGTGCGCACAATAAAGCCACCGGACTCACCTTCGGGCACCAAGGTGTGCAGCTTCTCGCGCAAATGCTCACGTTCCACTTCATCTTCAATCCGCTGCGAAATGCCAATGTGATCATCCCCCGGCAGATACACCAGCAATCGCCCCGCCATGCTGAGCTGCGTGGAAAGCCTAGCGCCCTTGCTGCCAATCGGGTTTTTAATCACCTGCACCAGCAACGTTTGGCCTTCGCTCAGCAGTTTTTCAATCGGCTTTTGCTCAACCGGCTTTTCACTGCCCTTATGGTTTGCCCATAAATCAGCCACATGCAAAAACGCCGCCCGCGCCAGCCCAATCTCAATAAAAGCCGATTGCATACCCGGCAACACGCGCCCCACGCGCCCTAAGTAAATATTGCCTACCAAACCTTGGTTAGCGCCGCGTTCAATATGCAATTCCTGCACCGCACCCATGTTCATGATGGCAACGCGGGTTTCTTGCGGTGTTACGTTGATAAGAATTTGTTCGTTCACGAAATCACCGCCGCTTTTTGGTTATTTGATAGTTGGCTTGAGTGTACCGCAAGTGTCGCAGTGGTTTAACTACAGGCTGCAAGTAATGTTGCGGTTTCGTGTAGCGGTAACCCCATCACGCCTGAATAACTGCCCGATAAATGCGCCACGAAGGCCGCAGCACGGCCTTGTACGCCGTAGCTACCGGCTTTATCCATCGGTTCGCCGCTGAGTACATAGCGTTGAATTTCGGCTTCGTTTAGTGTTTTAAAACGCACGTCGCTCACCGACAAACGAAATTGCAATACGCCTTGGTGATGCAAGGCAATGCCGGTCATCACTTGATGGGTTTGGCCGGACAGCGCGCGTAGGGTAGCGGCTGCATCGGCCGCATCTACTGGCTTGCCGATAATTTTATCGTTTAGCACCACCGTGGTGTCGGCTGAAAGTATCGGGCGCACCACTAATTTGCGCGCCAGCATTACATTGTGGGCAACGGTGGCTTTAAGTTTTACCACGCGCTCAACGTAGTCGCGCGGGAGTTCGTTTGCAAGTGGTGATTCATCTACGTCGCACTTATGCGCCAATGACGCACTACTTCGTTGCTCTGTAGAAGCCCTATTTACGGGCGTTTCGCGCAGTAGTAAGAGTTCAAATGGCACGCCAATTTGATGCAGTAATTCGCGACGGCGCGGGCTTTTTGAGGCGAGGTAGATAGTGGTTTGCATGGTGCTCAATATTGAATCGTATGCGACCTATTCACGATGGTAGGGATGGTTTTGGGTGATCGACCAAGCGCGATAAAGCTGCTCGCACAACAACGGTTGCACCATCGCGTGAGGCAGGGTGAAACCCGAAACGGCGATGGTTTTATGGGCTTTTTGTTTGATCGAAGCAGATAGGCCATCAGCACTACCGATGATAAAAACTGGTGCGTCGCCATTGGCTAACCAGCCGGTGAGCCATGCGCTTAACTGCATGGTGGTAAGCATAACGCCGCGTTCGTCGAGCACGATGCGGGTGGCGGTTTTACTGTGTTTAGCGATTGCTGTTTCAATGCGCGCAGCTTCAGTTTCCAGCACGGTTTGCGTTGATTTTCTGGTGCGGTCTTCGGGCTTGAGTTGGTCAATGACGATGCGGCATTCGGGTGGCATCCGCTTGGTGTAGGTTTCAACTGCATCCTGCGCCCAAGCGGGTAGCTTATGCCCTAACGCAACAATGGTGAGCTTCAATTAGCCCTTTTTACGCGCGGGGGGTTTGGCAGCAACTTTTGCTTTCACCGCCGCTTTTGGTGCAGTTTTGGTTGTTGCTTTGACAGTGGTTTTCGGCGCGGGTTTAGCCACTTTCTTTACTACGGTTTTCGCTTTTGA